>NZ_JACCQQ010000024.1:0-107963 GCF_014268345.1 Pseudomonas sp. SWRI18 | reverse complement strand
TGGGTTACTTTTTGCGCTCTTCAAAAAGTGACCCGCCGTAAGGGCGGAACCCTAAGCCGCCGTTACCGCAGCAACGGATATGTACTCGGTCCCCCGCACGGCAGCAAGCCCCACATTTGAATCGTATCTTAGGGATTACGCGCCAGATTCCCCGGCAACACCCGCTTGGCACTCAGATAAGCATTCTGCCAATACGCCTTATCCAAGCTATCCAGCTTCACCGTCCCACCCGTTTGCGGCGCATGCACAAAGCGCCCCTCACCCACATAGATGCCGGCGTGGCTGACCTGCGAACCACCCCCGGTGGCGAAGAACAGCAGATCGCCGGTCTGCAGGTTCTGCTCGCTGACGTCTTGCGCGCGCATCACGATCAGTTCGCGGGTGGTGCGTGGCAAAGAGATGCCGGCGGCGTCGCGGAAAACAAAACCGATCAGGCCACTGCAATCAAACCCCGAGTCCGGCGTGTTGCCGCCCCATCGGTAAGGTGTGCCAACCAGGCCGAGCGCGCGAAAGAGCACGTCGTCAGCCGCCGGCGAGAAATTCTGGGTGGAATAGTTGAACACCGGCTTAGGCTTGACCGCGACAGGCGCGGGCGGCGGTGGGCGGCTGGCGCAGGCGCTGAGCAGCACGGCGCAAACGAGGAGAATCAAGCGGGCCGAGGTCGACATGTGCAGAACAATCCTGGTCTGGATGCGGCTTTCGCTGCCGAACGCTGAAAACCAGAACGCGCAAGCAAGGCTCGCGCGAACGGATTACAGCAATGTCCAGGGATTCTAGCGCTTACACGTCAAACTTCAAGTATCACTTTAAGTTTACTTGCTGGCGGTAACCGTGGTCGGGGCCATGGCGAGTGCGCGCTTGGCTTCGATGAAGGTTTTGCTCCAGTAGCTGTCGCCCAGGCTGTCGACGCGAACACCACCACTGCGACGGCTGCTGGAGTGGATAAACTGGTTATCGCCCAGGTAGATACCGGCATGACTCACGCGACCACGGCCCGCCGTACTGAAGAAAAGCAGATCACCGGGCTTGAGGTTGTTGCGTGCGACCAACGGTGCTTTTACGTTGATCATTTCGCGGGTGGAACGCGGCAGGTTCATGCCGGCTTCTTCACGAAACAGGTAGCCGATGAAACCGCTGCAGTCGAACCCGGCTTCGGAGGTACCGCCGAAACGGTAACGGGTACCGATCAGGGACATGCCGCGTTCAAGGATGCTGTCGGCAAGGACCGGGAGCTGATAAGGCTTGCTGCCGGAAAAATCGGCCAGTTCCTTTTCAGTTGCCACCTCCTCTTCATAAACGGAAGAAGACTGTGCGGCGACGAATTTTGCCTGGGACTGTTGCTGAGGCTTCTGCTGCTCGACCACGTGTTGAGGGTGGGAGGCGCAGCCAAACAACAGGGTAACGAGTGCGAGAGGCACGAGGGGTGCGAAGCGATTTAGCATGGGCACGACCGTGGCTGGTATGTAAAGAAGCCGAGACTATGCCTTCTATCACATCGATTTGCAAATTCAATCGTGGCCTATGTGACTTCGCAATTGGACCATGACATCTAAGCCGTAATTCCATTTATCGGTTCAAATGCGTGGCCAAACAGGTCATAACGCAGGGTTTCTGGCGCCTGTAAAATGCCGAGTCTCGATGAATCAACGACTTACCAACCCAACGTCTCTTTGAGAAAAGGGATCGTCAATTTTCGTTGTGCCTGCAAGGAGGCCTGGTCGAGCTGCTCGAGCAAATCGAACAACGCACTCATGCTGCGGGTGCCACGGGTGAGAATAAAATGCCCGACCTCGTCGGTGAGGTGCAGGCCGCGCCGCGATGCGCGCAGCTGAAGGGCGCGCAATTTGTCTTCATCGGACAGCGGGCGCATCTGGAAGATCAACGCCAGGGTCATGCGCGACTTGAGGTCGGCCAGCTTGATCGGCAATTCGCGTGGCGAGGTAGAGGCTGCGATCAGCAGGCGCCGCCCGCTGTCACGCAAACGATTGAACAGGTGAAACAGCGCCTCTTCCCAATCAGCCTTGCCGGCGATCGCTTGCAAGTCGTCCAGGCACACCAGTTCGTATTGCTCAAGATGGTCGAAGATGCCGATACCGCGGTCCATCAATTCAGCCAGGGGCAGGTAGACCGCCGGCTCGCCCATTTGCTCGAAACGCAGGCAGGCGGCCTGCAACAGGTGGGTACGCCCTACGCCGTGTTTGCCCCACAGGTAGATAAGGCTTTCGGTCCACCCGGCGTCGGCTTCGCAAAGCCGCTCGACATAGCCGAGTGCAGCGGCATTGGCGCCTGGGTAGTAATTGATAAAGGTGGCGTCATCACGCAGACGCACACCCAAGGGCAGCTGAATCGGTTTCATGCTGACTGAACGGCTGCAAAAGAACCGTTAGTGGCCTCTGTGTAAAGTTTGCAAAGTTTATACCCGTGACGCCGGGCGCACAATGCAGCAGACCCCAAGCAAAATCAAAGGCTTGCGTTAACCCGTTGGATTCACGAAGATTGTTTGACGTCACGGCGCCATAAATAACAAACCCGGCCGGAGCCGGGTTGGTGATGCACGAATTTACAAGTCGGGGTCTTCAACCCCCGTATACACTTCCGAATCCTTGTACAAATCGTGCACATGGCGCACCAGCACCATGATCACCGCCGCCACCGGCAGCGCCAACAGGATGCCGGTAAACCCGAACAGCTCACCGCCCGCCAGGATCGCAAAGATCACCGCCACCGGGTGCAGGCCAATCCGATCGCCTACCAGCAACGGCGTCAGCACCATGCCTTCCAGGGCCTGGCCGACCATGAACACGGCGACGATCCCCAGCATCGGGTACAGGTCGCCGCCAAACTGGAACAGCCCCGCCACCAAGGCCGCGCCGATACCGATCACAAAGCCCATATACGGCACGATCGCGGCCAGACCGGCGATCAGGCCGATCAACAGGCCCAGTTCCAGGCCAATCGCCATCAAGCCCGCAGCATAAATGATCCCCAGGGCCAGCATGACCAGCAACTGGCCACGCACAAAGGCACCGAGCACCTCATGGCATTCCTCGGCCAGGGAGACGATGCGCTCCTCACGGTTGCGCGGCAGCAGGCTGCGGATCTTGGCCATCATGATGTCCCAGTCGCGCAGCAGGTAGAACGCAACCACCGGGATCAGCACCAGGTTGGTCAACCAGCCGATCAGCGCCAGGCTGGACGCGGTCGCCTGGCTGAGGATGACACCGACGATATCGGTGGTCTGGCCCATGTGTTCGCTGATGGCCGCCTTGACCTTGTCAAACTTCCAGAACCCATCCGACAACCCCAGCTTGGCCTGGGCCCACGGCATCGCTGTGTGCTGCAGCCAATCGAGCATCTGCGGCGCCAGCTCATACAGGCGGAACAGTTGCTTGGCCAGCATCGGCACCAGCACCAGCACCAACGCCGTGATGATCAAGGTAAACAGGGCGAACACCGCCACCACGCCCCAGGTACGTGACAACCCGGCCTTCTCCAGGCGATCCACCACGGGATCGAACAGGTAGGCCAACAGCAACGCCACCAGGAACGGCGTCAGGATCGAATGCAGCAAGAATACAAAAACGCACAGCAGGACAATCCCGCCAAGCCACACCCAACGACGCGTATCCGCCATAAACCACTCCAGCTATATAAAGAAGAAAACTGTTACCAACGAAAACGCAGTTGCGCCTGAGGCTCAGGCGCGGCAGGTGGTTGAGCGCCATCCGCCTGCGGCTGTTGAACCGGCGCCTCACCGGCAGGAATCTCCTGCAACTTGGCCAGGCTCAACTGGGTACGCAACTGATCGGCACTGCCGTTGACGCGATACACAATGCGATCGCCCTCCACCCGCTGCGGCTGAGCGCCAAAGGGTTCAAGCAGATGGCCCAGCGCGGCATAGCGCTCAAGGGTCATGCCCTGCACTTCCAACAACTGTTCAGCGCTCACGCCAGGCTTGACCGCAAAGCGCGGCGCCAGTTTCTGGCTCACCGCCAGCATCACCGCGTCCGCCACGGCGCCCGTGTCGGCACCTTGCGCGGTGCCCTGCTCGCTCTTGTCGCCCAACCACAGGCGCCATTTGGCCTGCCATTGGTTGCCCTCCTGGCGCGCATGCACCGCCAGCAAGGCGTCAGCACCGTAGCGCTCGGAGGCGGCACGCAGTGGCGTGGCGTCGGCGCTCTCAAGGTTCGGCGCAGTGGCGACCACCTGCTCATCCAGGTCGCCCAGCGGCAGGCGCAGCGGCAAGCCACGGTGTTGCGCGGCACGACGCAGCGCCTGGGCGACGGTCTGGCCATCACCGACCAGGCTGCTGCCCTCGGTGGAATCGTTCAGCCACCAGCCGAGGATTGATGGCCGGTTGCTGCCCCAGATCGACAAGCCTGCTTCACGCAGGACGCGATCAGTGCTCACCGGGTCGAAATCCACCTGCAGGCTCTCCGGCGGGCCGGCGTCATAGCCATATTGCGTGATGATTTGCTGCGGGTCTTTGCGAACGGCCGCCAGGCCCGGGCCCTCGGCGGCCTTGGCATCGCCGGTCAGACGTATCACCAGGGTCTGCACGGCGCGCTGGGTAGCCTGGTCGCGCTCTTGCGCAGACTGGCTGCCGACCGGTTCGAGTACTTGATACAGGCCATTGAGTGTTTCGGCATGACTCGCCAGGCTGACCAATGACAAGCAGCCTACAAAGAAGAATTTACACAGACGCATGGAAGATTCCCGAACGACAAATTTAGCGGCTGGATCAGACCGCGTGGACTCGGTTTGGCAGGGCTGTGACCACAGCGACCGGCAAAACACTCACGGGGTCCCGGTAGTTTTCGTACTGTCATAACGATAGCGAGTTAAAGGCTATACCTTAATACGTGCCAAAGCAGAGCCGATCAGCATTTTTTTAACCGGCTTTTTTACCGATATGCCCCTGCCCGTCGGCCCGAGGATGGCCGCTGCCCCTCAAGCCTGATAAAATCGCGCGCCTTCGCAGACCGTCAACGGCTGGGCCTTTTACCAAAAGCGCCTGCCGGCTCGGTCGTTACCCAGAAATCCCCCCTAAAGGCCTGGATCATGAGCAAGCAACCCTCCCTGAGCTACAAGGACGCCGGTGTAGACATCGACGCCGGTGAAGCATTGGTCGAACGCATCAAGAGCGTCGCCAAGCGCACTGCGCGCCCCGAAGTCATGGGCGGCCTGGGCGGTTTTGGCGCCCTCTGCGAAATCCCGGCCGGCTACAAGCAGCCTGTGCTGGTGTCCGGCACCGACGGCGTGGGCACCAAGCTGCGCCTGGCGCTGAACCTGAACAAGCACGACACCATCGGCATCGACCTGGTCGCCATGTGCGTCAACGACCTGGTGGTATGCGGCGCCGAGCCGTTGTTCTTCCTCGACTACTATGCCACCGGCAAGCTGAACGTAGACACCGCGGCGCAAGTGGTCACCGGCATCGGCGCCGGCTGCGAGCTGTCGGGTTGCTCCTTGGTGGGCGGCGAAACCGCTGAAATGCCAGGCATGTACGAAGGCGAAGACTACGACCTGGCCGGCTTCTGCGTCGGCGTCGTGGAAAAAGCCGAGATCATCGACGGCTCCAAGGTAGCCGCCGGTGACGCGCTGCTGGCCCTGCCATCCTCCGGCCCGCACTCCAACGGTTACTCGCTGATCCGCAAGATCATCGAAGTGTCCGGCGCCGACATCGAGAACACCCAGCTCGACGGCAAGCCACTGGCCGACCTGCTCATGGCCCCGACCCGTATCTACGTCAAGCCGTTGCTCAAGCTGATCAAGGACACCGGCGCGGTCAAGGCCATGGCCCACATCACCGGTGGTGGCCTGCTGGACAACATCCCGCGCGTGCTGCCAAAAGGCGCCCAGGCGATCGTTGACGTGGCCAGCTGGCAGCGTCCTGCGGTATTCGACTGGCTGCAAGAGAACGGCAACGTCGACGAAACCGAAATGCACCGCGTGCTCAACTGCGGCGTCGGCATGGTCATCTGCGTGGCTCAAGAGCACGTTGAAACTGCGCTGAACGTGCTGCGTGAAGCCGGCGAGCAGCCTTGGGTCATCGGCCAGATCGCCAGCGCCGCCGAAGGCGCGGCCCAGGTTGAACTGAAGAACCTCAAGGCTCACTGATGTCTGCAACCTGTGATGTCGTGGTGCTGCTTTCCGGCACCGGCAGTAACTTGCAGGCCCTGATCGACAGCACGCGCACCGGCGATAGCCCGGTGCGCATCGCGGCGGTGATTTCCAACCGCAGCGACGCCTACGGCCTGCAACGCGCCAGGGACGCGGGCATTGCCACCCGCTCGCTGGATCACAAGACGTTCGAGGGCCGCGAGGCCTTCGACAGCGCCTTGATCGAACTGATCGACGCCTTCAACCCCAAACTGGTGGTACTGGCCGGTTTCATGCGCATCCTCAGTGCTGATTTCGTGCGACATTACGAAGGGCGCCTGCTCAATATCCACCCTTCCCTGCTGCCCAAGTACAAAGGCATGCACACGCACCAGCGTGCGCTTGACGCCGGCGACCGCGAGCACGGCTGCAGCGTGCATTTTGTCACCGAGGAACTCGATGGCGGGCCTCTGGTCGTACAGGCAGTGGTTCCGGTAGAGTCCAACGACTCGGCGCAGAGCCTTGCGCAACGGGTTCACACCCAGGAACACAGGATTTACCCACTGGCTGTTCGCTGGTTTGCCGAGGGGCGGTTGATTCTTGGCGACCAGGGTGCATTATTGGACGGTCAGTTACTTGCGGCCAGCGGCCACTTGATTCGAACCTAGGAGATTTTATGCGTCGCGCCTTGCTCTTCGCTTTTGCGCTGTTCGCCTTGCCTGCCGTGCAAGCAGCAGATTTACATCCTTTCTCCGCCAGCTATACCGCCGACTGGAAACAGTTGCCCATGAGTGGTTCGGCAGAACGCAGCCTGACCAAAAACGGTGACGGCAGCTGGACCTTGAATTTCAAGGCTTCCATGATGATCGCCAGCCTGACCGAAACCAGCGTGATCCTGTTCGACAAGGACACCCTGCAACCGAAGAGCTACACCTTCGAACGCGGTGGCCTGGGCAAGGCGAAAAAAATCAACCTGGACTTCGACCAGTCCGCCAAGAAAGTCACCGGCTTCGAGAACAAGGACCCGGTCAACGTCACGCTTGAAAGCGGCATGCTCGACAAGTCGACGTACCAGCTTGCCCTGCAGCGCGACGTGGCTGGCGGCAAGAAGAGCATGAGCTACCGCGTGGTCGAAGGCACTGATGTCGACACCTACGACTTCCGCGTGATTGGCCAGGAAAAGGTCCAGACCAAGGTCGGCACCATCGATGCGATCAAGGTCGAGCGCGTGCGTGATCCGTCGCAGAGCAAGCGCATCACCCAGATGTGGTTCGCCAAGGACCAGGGCGGCATCCTGGTTGCCCTGCGCCAGGTGGAAACCGACGGCAAGGAATACAACATCATGCTGCAGGACGGTACCGTTGACGGTAAGGCTGTCAAAGGTAGCTGATCGGTAGATGAGCAAAGAGCCTCGCGAATGCGGGGCTTTTTTTCGTCTGCAGGTTTTGTGTTGAAGCTTCTGTCGCCATCGCAGGCAAGCCAGCTCCCACAGTTGGCATGCATTCCAAGGTGGGGGCTGGCTTGCCTGCGATGGCGATGGAGGCTTCACCACAGAGCTTTCAGACAGCCCCCCAACATGAAACTTCTGTCATAAACCGCTAAAGCGGTTTACTTAGCAAGCTATCAAAATATATAACAAAGGCCTGCGACGACTTGCCGCAGGTCCACCAGAGATTGGAGCAAGCAGATGACTGTAAAAGTAACTGAACGCGACGACGAACATATGTCCCACGAAGCCCTGGGCCATGGGATTCATATCTGGGATGTACACCAACAAGACCTGTTGGTCGGCATGTTTCACAACGAGAGCGACGCTCATAATTATAAAAACGAGCTTGAAGCCCTTGAGATGAGACGCCAGGCGCAAAGCTCCTGAAAATATCTTCTACACACGCAAACCCCGCCTATTAAGCGGGGTTTGTGCTTTTTGGGGCTGCTGCGCAGCCCAACGCGGGACGAGCCCGCTCGCCACAATGTTGTTTTTACAGCCTTACCACATCAGGTCATCAGGGATCTGGTAGGCGGCGTATGGGTCATCCTCATCCGGCACCTGGCTTTCGGTAAGCAGGTTGAGCTGCACGATACGCTCCGGAGCGCGCTCCTGGATCTTGAGCGCCGCTTCGCGCGGGATCACCTCATAGCCGCCGCCGTGATGCACGATCGCCAGGGAGCCGTTGCTCAGCTTGTTACGCATCAGTGTGTTGACCGACAGGCGCTTGACCTTCTTGTCATCCACGAAGTTGTAGTAGTCCTCGGTGGTCAGCTTGGGCAGGCGCGAGGTCTCGATCAGTTGCTTGACCTGCGCGGTGCGCGCCTTGGCCTCGGCTTTCTCCTGCTGCTGGCGGTTCAGCTCCTGGTCGCGCTTGACCTTCTCAGCGTGTGCCTCGGCAGCCAGGCGGGCCTGGGTGTCATCCGCCTCGATCTGGCCTTTGTGGACCAGGCGCTGCTGCTTCTGTTTGTCTTTGCCGACCTGCTTGGCCTGCTTTTGGTTGACCAGACCTGCTTTGAGCAACTGGTCGCGAAGGGAAAGGCTCATGGTGCTTACTCACTTAGGCAACTGCTCAACCGCAGCTGGACACGTTCTTTTCCTGACGTTTGGCTTCGCCCCAGAGGGCGTCCAAGTCTTCGAGGGTGCAATCTTCCATGGGACGGTGGGTCTGGCGCAATGCCTGTTCGATAAATCGGAAACGTCGCTCGAATTTGGCGTTGGCACCACGCAGCGCGGTTTCCGGGTCGACCTTGAGATGGCGAGCCAGATTGACCGCCGCGAACAGCAGGTCACCGACCTCGTCGGCGATGGCCGCCGTGTCGTTATCGGCCATGGCTTCGAGCACTTCGTCCAGCTCTTCGCGCACGTTATCCACCACCGGCAACGCCGACGGCCAGTCGAAACCGACCTGGCTGGCGCGCTTCTGCAATTTGGCGGCGCGGGACAGAGACGGCAGCGCGGTGGGCACATCGTCAAGCAGGGATAATTGCTCGGGAGCGTCGGACTTTTGCGCGCGCTCCTCGGCCTTGATCTGCTCCCAGCGCTCCTTGACCTGCTCTTCGTTCAGCTGCGGAATATCCAGCGGTGCGTACAGATCGCCGGTGGGGAACACGTGGGGATGGCGACGGATCAACTTGCGGGTGATGCTGTCGACGACCCCGGCGAATTCGAAGCGCCCTTCTTCCCGCGCCAACTGGCTGTAGTACACCACTTGGAACAACAGGTCGCCCAACTCGCCTTGCAGGTGATCGAAGTCACCACGTTCGATGGCGTCGGCCACTTCGTAGGCTTCTTCAAGCGTGTGCGGCACGATGCTGGCGTAGGTTTGCTTGATGTCCCACGGGCAACCGTATTGCGGGTCGCGCAGGCGGTTCATCAGGTGCAGCAGGTCTTTGAGTGAATACATCATTCTGTGTCCGATCAAATAAGAACGCCGCCGATCAAATGTGGGAGCGGGCTTGCTCGCGAAGGCGTTGGATCAGCCAATACATCTGACACTGATACACCGCCTTCGCGAGCAAGCCCGCTCCCACAGTTTAGTCCGCGTTTATCCAGCTATTCATGGCGTACGGTTACGCCGCGTCTCAATGATGTTCGGCAACTGGGAAATCCGCCCCAGCAACCGCCCCAATGCGTCCAGCCCCGGAATCTCGATGGTCAGGGACATCAACGCGGTGTTGTCCTCTTTATTCGAGCGGGTGTTGACTGCCAGCACGTTGATCCGCTCATTGAGCAGCACTTGCGACACGTCCCGCAGCAAACCGGAACGGTCGTAGGCGCGGATCACGATGTCGACCGGATAAGTCAGCACCGGCACCGGGCCCCAGCTGACCTGGATGATCCGCTCCGGCTCGCGCCCGCCCAATTGCAGCACCGAGGCGCAGTCCTGCCGGTGGATGCTCACGCCGCGTCCCTGGGTGATGTAGCCGACGATAGCGTCGCCCGGCAACGGCTGGCAGCAACCGGCGATTTGCGTCATCAGGTTGCCGACGCCCTGGATCTGGATGTCGCCGCGCTTGCCGGGCTTGTAGCCAGTGGCCTTGCGCGGGATCAGTTCCAGCTGTTCGTTGCCGCGTTCCGGCTCGACCAGTTGCTGGGCCAGGTTGACCAGTTGCGCCAGGCGCAAATCGCCGGCGCCGAGGGCGGCGAACATGTCTTCGGCGATCTTCATGTTGGCCTTTTCGGCCAGCTTGTCGAAGTCCACCTGAGGCAGGCCCAGGCGACCCAATTCGCGTTCGAGCAAGGTCTTGCCGGCGGCGACGTTCTGGTCGCGCGCCTGCAATTTGAACCAGTGCACGATCTTCGCCCGCGCCCGCGACGTGGTGATGTAACCCAGGTTCGGGTTCAGCCAGTCGCGGCTCGGCGTGCCGTGCTTGCTGGTGATGATCTCGACCTGCTCGCCGGTCTGCAGGCTGTAGTTGAGCGGCACGATGCGCCCGTTGATCTTGGCGCCCCGGCAGTTGTGGCCGATTTCGGTGTGCACGCGGTAGGCAAAATCCAGCGGCGTGGCGCCCTTGGGCAAGTCGATGGCGTGGCCGTCGGGGGTGAAGATGTAGACCCGGTCCGGTTCGATATCCACCCGCAGCTGTTCGGCCAGGCCGCCGATATCGCCGAGTTCTTCGTGCCATTCCAGCACTTGGCGCAGCCAGGAGATTTTCTCTTCGTACTGGTTGGAACCGGCCTTGACGTCGGTGCCCTTGTAGCGCCAGTGCGCGCATACGCCCAGCTCGGCCTCTTCGTGCATGGCATGGGTGCGGATCTGCACTTCCAGCACTTTGCCTTCAGGGCCGATCACAGCGGTGTGCAGCGAGCGGTAGCCGTTTTCCTTGGGGTTGGCGATGTAGTCGTCAAACTCCTTGGGAATGTGTCGCCACAAGGTATGGACGATACCCAGCGCGGTGTAGCAGTCGCGCATTTCCGGCACCAGCACACGCACGGCGCGTACGTCGTAGATCTGGCTGAAAGCCAGGCCCTTGCGCTGCATTTTGCGCCAGATGGAATAGATGTGCTTGGCGCGGCCGCTGATGTCTGCTTCGACGCCGGTGGCCTGCAACTCGGAACGCAATTGGCCCATCACGTCGCTGATGAAGCGTTCACGGTCAAGCCGGCGCTCGTGCAGCAGCGTGGCAATCTGTTTGTATTGATCGGGTTCCAGGTAACGGAAGGACAAGTCCTCCAGCTCCCACTTGATATGGCCGATACCCAGGCGGTGCGCCAGCGGCGCGTAGATATCGAAGACTTCGCGGGCGACGCGGTTGCGCTTCTCGTCGTCGGCGGTCTTGACCGCACGGATCGCGCAGGTGCGCTCGGCCAGCTTGATCAGGGCGACACGCACGTCGTCAACCATCGCCACCAGCATCTTGCGCAGGTTTTCCACCTGGCCCTGGGTACCCAGCACCATGGACTGGCGCGGGCTGAGGCTGGCGCTGATGGCGGCCATGCGCAGCACGCCGTCGATCAGCTTGGCCACGACCGAGCCGAAACGCTGGCCAACGGTGGCCAACGGGATGTGCCCCTCACGCACGCCGCGATACAGCACGGCGGCGATCAGCGAATCCTGGTCCAGCTTGAGATCGGCGAGGATCTCGGCGATTTCCAGGCCGGTGCGAAAGCTTGAAGTACCTTCGGCCCACAGGTTCTTGGCCGCATTGTCTTGCTGCTCAGACTCGCGAGCGAACTCGCAGGCTGCTTTCAAGGCTTCACGGTCCAGCGCCGGGTCGACGCTGATGGCATGATCCAGCCATGCCTCGAGATTGATACTGCCGTCGGTGTTGATCGGCTGGTGTGCTCTCACCTGTACCATCTTGCTTACCTTCCCTACGACGCACCTTGGATGCGCCAGAATTCATCGCCGACCTTGTACTGCAGGCTCCCTGGCAGATCACAGCCCAGGAAACGACAGGCCGGTCGGATTAAACGGGCATCCTAGCCCGCTTCAAATAACGCCATGGCCTCGACATGCGCGGTTTGCGGAAACATGTCGAGGATCCCGGCACGTTTTAGCCGGTAGCCTTGCTTGACCAACTCAACCGTGTCCCGCGCCAGCGTGGCCGGGTTGCAGGACACATACACCAGGCGCTTGGCCCCAAGGGTCGCGAGCGTACGCACAACCTCCAGGGCACCGTCACGGGGTGGGTCCAAGAGTACCGCAGAAAAGCCCTGTTTGGCCCATTGCGCGTCAGTCAAAGGCTGGGACAAATCGGCTTGAAAAAACTGCGCATTATGCAAATTATTCTCGGCGGCGTTGAGGGCCGCGCGGTCCACCATGGCCTGCACGCCTTCTACCGCCACCACTTCACGCACGTGGCGCGCCAATGGCAGGGCAAAGTTGCCCAGGCCGCAAAACAGGTCCAGCACCCGTTCGTCGGGTTGTGGCGCCAGCCATTCCAGGGCCTGGGCCACCATCGCCGCGTTAACCCCGGCGTTGACCTGCACGAAGTCCCCCGGCCGATAGGCCAGCGCCAGGTCCCACTGTTCCAAGCGATAACCGAGGGTCTGATCCGCCTCGACCGGCTCCGGTTGCCCCTCGCCATGCAGCCACAACTGGGCCTCATGGAAGCTGCAGAATTCTTTCAGGACCAGCAGGTCCGCTTCCGATAACGGCGACATGTGCCGCAGCAACACGGCCACGGACGTACCACTGAACAGCTCCACATGCCCCAGTGCCTGAGGTTTGCTCAAGCGGCGCAGCAGGTTGGGCAGGCGTTGCATGATAGGTTGCAAGGCCTGTACCAGCACCGGACATTCATCGATGGCAACGATGTCCTGACTGGCCACCGCGCGAAAACCCACCTCCAGGTGTTTGGCCTTGGCGTCCCAACGCACGGCCACGCGGGCGCGGCGGCGGTAGCCGAATTCCGGGCCGCTCAACGGCGCGGCCCATGCGTGCGGTTCGACACCGGCCACGCGGGACAATTGCTCGGCGAGCATGCGCTGTTTGAGGGCGAGTTGTTCGGCATGGGGCAAATGCTGCACGCTGCAGCCGCCGCAGCGGCCAAAGTGCGCACAGGGCGCCGGGCGCCGCAATTCGCTGGCCTTGAACACCCGCTCGGTACGCGCCTCGACGATTTTTCCGTGGGCGCCCAGCACCCGTGCTTCCACCTCTTCGCCGGCCAGCGCACCATTCACAAACCAGGTGCGCCCCTCAAAGAACACGATGCCGCGACCGTCATTGGCCAGGCGCTCGATGGTCAGGCGTTGCTTCTTGCCCACCGGAATCTGCGGGGCCCGGCTGCCGCCCGTAGGTTGGAAGCGCAGGCCTCTCTCGTGCTTGGCCATCAGTTGGGTTCGTCGAAAATGCCGGTCGACAGGTAGCGGTCGCCTCGGTCACAGATGATCGCGACGATCACCGCGTTTTCCACCTCTTGGGACAGGCGCAACATACCGGCCACGGCGCCACCGGACGACACGCCGCAGAAAATGCCTTCTTCACGGGCCAGTCGGCGGGTGGTGTCTTCGGCTTCACGCTGGGCCATGTCGATGATGCGGTCCACGCGGGTCGCGTTGTAGATCCTGGGCAAATACTCTTCTGGCCAGCGGCGGATACCTGGGATGGCCGCGCCTTCCATCGGTTGCAGACCGACGATCTGCACGTCCGGGTTCTGCTCCTTGAGGTAGCGCGAATTGCCCATGATGGTGCCGGTGGTGCCCATGGAACTGACGAAATGGGTAATGGTGCCCTGGGTCTGGCGCCAGATCTCCGGGCCGGTGCTGGTGTAGTGAGCTTCGGGGTTGTCGCCGTTGGCGAACTGGTCCAACACCTGGCCACGGCCTTCGGCGGCCATGCGCTCGGCAAGGTCGCGCGCGCCTTCCATGCCCTGCTCCTGGGTGACGAGGATCAGCTCGGCGCCGTAGGCCGTCATCGCGGCCTTGCGCTCGGCGCTGGAGTTGTCGGGCATGATCAGGATCATCTTGTAGCCCTTGATCGCCGCGGCCATGGCCAGGGCAATCCCGGTGTTACCCGAGGTGGCTTCGATCAGGGTGTCGCCGGGCTTGATCTGCCCGCGCAATTCGGCACGGGTGATCATCGACAATGCCGGGCGGTCTTTTACCGACCCGGCCGGGTTGTTGCCTTCGAGCTTGAGCAACAGGGTATTGCTGGTTTCACCCGCCATGCGTTGCAAGCGGACCAGGGGCGTGTTGCCGACGCAATCGGCGATTGTGGGGTACTGCAAGGTCATGGCGTATTCGCAATCCAGACTGCGGGGCGCACATCATACCGGGAAAGGCCGGCAGGCCATATCACGCAAAGTGCGGTGCTTATGGCTTAAAGGAATAAGCGAGGGAGGTGGTGGCTGAGCTTGCCCCCGATGGCCGCGCCTCGATAACCCGCCTAACCCAAATGCCCGTCGCCATGATTTCTTTGAAAAATCTCCTGACCCATCGCCGCAATCTGGCCTTCGATCAGCGCTTCGAAGGGTTTGAGCAATGGCTCGAACGAGGCTGGCGCTTCCAGCACCTGCAACGCCTGTGTGATGGCTTCTACCGTCGACAGCGCCCCTGCGCCCGGTGCCTTGCGTAGCCGGTAACGCGAAATGCCGCCGTCGTTCAACGTCACCCGTGGCAACGCCGCCAGCAGGGGATTGAGATGCAGCAGTTTGCGCGCCTTGCGCCAGGTGCCGTCGGGAACCACCAACAACAGCGGTTGATCCTCGGGCGCATAGGCTTGCAGCGGCTGGGCGTCATCCGCCGGAAACAGCAGCCGGGCCTGATAACCGGGCGGGTTCAATAAAGTCGCCAAATCCTCGAACACCTCCCCCACCACCAACTGCGCATTGTTCAAGCCCAGCGCTGCCAGACGCGCGGTGTTCAGCGCATGGCCGACCTCGCTCGGATGCTGCAGCAGCAACACACGGGTGCGGCTGTCGAGGCTGGGAATCAGCGCGCACAGGCAATGGTTGGTGGGGCGTTGGCAACGGGCACATTGCGGTCTGGACATGGTGTTTTCAGGCCTGGTTGAGCTGGGCTTTGAGCAGATCGCGAAAGGTCTGGATCAGCGGTTCGCGGCTGCGGCCACGGCGCATGATCATTGAGAACGGCGCCTGGTAGCCGAAGGTAGCGGGCAGCAACACGCGCAAGTCGCCCTTGTCGGCCCACGCCTGGGCGTAGTGCTCCGGCAGGTAGCCGATATAGGCGCCGGAGAGCACCAGGATCAACTGCGCCTCCATGCTTTCCACCGTGGCGGCGCTGTGTTTGAAACCATGACGAGCCAGCTCCGCCTGGCTCCAGTAGCCGCGTCCCACCATACGCTGCTGAGTGATGACCTGCTCCGGAATGCGCCGCTCATTGAACAATGGGTGCCGAGAACTGCAATACAACCAATGCTGCTCACGATACAGCGGCATGTAGATCAGGCCGCTCATACGGTTGGAGAAGGCGCCGATGGCCAGGTCCAGGCGATTGTCCTGCACGCCCAGTTGCAGCTCGTAGGGGCTCATCACCGACAAATGCAGGTGCACCGCCGGGTGTTCCAGGCTGTAGGCGCCGATCACCTCGGCGAACGGCAGGGCCTTGTCGCTGACGGTGGAATCGAGCACGCCGAGCTTGAGGGTGCCGCGCAACTCGCCCTTGAGTGCAGCGGCATATTGCTCGAAACCTTCCAACTCCCCCAAAAGACGCAGGGTTTCCTGATGGAACAGCTCGCCCTTGCTGGTCAGGCTGAAACCGCCCCGGCCACGATGGCACAGCACCAGGCCCAGCGCCGACTCCAACTGGCTCATGTAGGTGCTGATGGCCGACGTCGACAGGTTGAGTTCGTGCTGGGCGTTGGCAAACCCCTGGTGCCGCACGACGCTGACGAAGATGCGCAGGAGTTTCAGGTCGGGCAAGGCGTTGGCCATCGGTTCTCCGGATTCAACTGATGCAACGCAATCCCTTGTGGGAGCTGGCTTGCCTGCGATTGCGGTGTGTCTGTCAGGTATCTACACAATTTTCAAAGGCTGACAAATTTCCCTGTAGTGAGCGGGCTTGTCCCGCGTTGGGTGGCGAAGCCGCCCCAATAAAGACACCGCGCAATTTCAGATAACCCACATCGCCTGGTTTGGGGCCGCTTCGCGGCCCAGCGCGGGGCGAGCCCGCTCACTACAAAGACGTCACAGGCAAGCCAGCTCCCACCCTGGACCGAGTTCGACAGGCCAGCATTGAAGCCGGGCAGTTTACCCCAGACTTTAGTTTAGAAAAATCTGAACTAAGTATTTGCCCCTGCCGATTCTTTCGTTTCCACGTATTTCGCAGAATCGGCCCCAGATAACCACAACAACGATGAGGCACTCCCGTGGACAAGATTTTTCACCAACCACTGGGCGGCAACGAAATGCCGCGCTTCGCCGGCATCGCCACCATGATGCGTCTTCCTCACCTGCAAACGGCCAAAGGCCTGGACGCCGCCTTTGTCGGCGTGCCCCTCGACATCGGCACCTCGCTGCGCGCCGGTACCCGCTTCGGTCCGCGTGAAATCCGCGCCGAATCGGTGATGATCCGCCCCTACAACATGGCCACCGGCGCCGCGCCGTTCGACTCGCTGTCGGTGGCGGACATCGGCGACGTGGCGATCAACACCTTCAACCTGCTCGACGCCGTGCGCATCATCGAGGAAGCCTACGACGAGATCCTCGAGCACAACGTCATCCCGATGACCCTGGGCGGCGACCACACCATCACCCTGCCGATCCTGCGGGCGATCCACAAGAAACATGGCAAGGTCGGGCTGGTGCACATCGATGCGCACGCCGACGTCAACGACCATATGTTCGGCGAGAAAATCGCCCATGGCACCACCTTCCGCCGCGCCGTGGAAGAAGGCCTGCTCGATTGCGACCGTGTGGTGCAGATCGGCCTGCGCGCCCAGGGCTACACCGCCGAAGACTTCAACTGGAGCCGCAAACAGGGTTTCCGGGTGGTCCAGGCCGAAGAATGCTGGCACCACTCCCTCGCGCCGTTGATGGCCGAGGTGCGCGAAAAAGTCGGTGGCGGCCCGGTGTACCTGAGCTTCGACATCGACGGCATCGACCCGGCCTGGGCGCCCGGCACCGGCACGCCGGAAATCGGCGGGCTGACCACCATCCAGGCGATCGAGATCATCCGTGGCTGCCAGGGCCTCGACCTGATTGGTTGCGACCTGGTAGAAGTTTCGCCGCCCTATGACACCACCGGCAACACTTCGTTGCTGGGCGCCAACCTGCTGTACGAAATGCTCTGCGTACTGCCCGGCGTGGCCCATCGCTGATGAGCGCGCACGAAGTGCTGCAAGCTGCCGCCGACCTGGTGGCGGCCTTCGCGCGCAATGACCGCGCCGCCTACTTCGACGCGTTCACGGCCGATGCCAGCTTTGTGTTCCATACCCTCCCCCAGCCGCTGCTAAGTCGCGATGCCTACCAGGCAGTGTGGGACAGCTGGCGCCGGGACGAGGGGTTCGAGGTGCTGTCTTGCGCCTCGAGCAACGCCTTTGTCAGCCTGCAGGGTGACGTGGCGATTTTCATGCATGACGTGGCCACCGAGCTGCGCATGAACGGGGAGCAATTCTTCAGCCAGGAACGCGAGACCATTGTCTTCAAACGGCAAGGCGCTCGCACACAACAAGAAAAAGGCCTGTGGCTGGCCTGTCACGAACATTTGTCCGCTATGCCGGAAGGGCTGCCGCCCCCTTAGCCAATGTGATCGGAGCTGATCATGAATAATAAAAACAACGATAAACGTATTCGCAAGATAGAAACCAACGGGGTCGAACAGATCCCCGACCACGAACGCACCGCCGGCCCCATGGACTTGTTCCGCCTGATCTTCGGCGGTGCCAATACTTTTGCTACCGCGGTGCTGGGCTCCTTCCCGGTGCTGTTCGGCCTGTCATTCCAGGCCGGCGTCTGGGCGATTGTGCTGGGCGTGCTGGTGGGTGCGCTGATCCTCGCCCCAATGGGCCTGTTCGGGCCGCTCAATGGCACCAACAACGCCGTGTCTTCCGGTGCGCACTTCGGCGTACACGGACGGATTGTCGGCTCATTTTTGTCGCTGCTGACAGCGATTGCCTTCTTCTCATTGTCAGTGTGGAGTTCAGGCGATGCGTTGGTGGGCGGTGCGAAACGCCTGGTCGGCTTGCCGGAAACCGAACTGACCCTGGGCCTGGCCTACGGCGTGTTCGCCCTGCTCGTCCTGACGGTGTGCATCTACGGCTTTCGCTTCATGCTGTGGGTCAACCGCATCGCGGTGTGGGCGGCGAGCCTATTGTTTCTGCTGGGTGTGTTCGCGTTTGCACCGGCGTTCGACAGCCAGTTCGCCGGCTCCGTCGCCATGGGCCAGCCCGGGTTCTGGGCAGCGTTCATTGGCGCGGCACTGGTGGCCATGAGCAACCCGATTTCCTTTGGCGCCTTCCTGGGTGACTGGTCGCGCTATATCCCGCGCCAAACACCGAAAATACGCATCATGCTGGCCGTCGTCGCGGCACAGATCGCCACCCTGATCCCCTTCCTGTTCGGCCTGGCCACTGCGACCATCGTGGCGATCAAGGCACCGGACTACATCGCCGCCAACAACTATGTCGGCGGTTTGCTGGCGGTGGCGCCCACCTGGTTTTTCCTGCCGGTATGCCTGATCGCGGTGATCGGCGGCATGTCCACCGGCACCACATCGCTGTACGGCACCGGGTTGGACATGTCCAGCGTGTTCCCGCGCCTGTTGTCGCGGGTCAGGGCCACGCTGCTGATTGGGGTGATGTCGATTGCCTTCATCTTTATCGGACGTTTCGCCGCCAACCTGGTGCAGAGCGTATCGACCTTCGCCGTACTGATCATTACCTGCACAACGCCGTGGATGGTGATCATGATCATCGGCCTGATCGTGCGTCGCGGCTTCTACTGCCCGGACGACTTGCAGGTGTTCACCCGCGGTGAAACCGGCGGCCGCTACTGGTTCAGCCATGGCTGGAACTGGCGCGGGCTGGGGGCGTGGATTCCAAGTGCGCTGGTGGGCCTGTGCTTCGTCAACCTGCCGGGGCAGTTTGTCGGGCCACTGGGAAGTCTGGCAGGTGGCATCGATATCAGCCTGCCGGTGACGCTGGGGTTGGCCTCGGTGGTGTACCTGACCTTGCTTCGTGTATTTGCCGAACCTGTGGCCGTGTACGGGCCGACCGACCCCCGCAGTAAGCGCACGGATGCGCGCGTTAAACCGGCGCTGCAACCCGCCGCCTGATCGCCCATAAAAAAGACAATTGGAGAATCGCCGCAATGGCTTTGGATTTATTCGTCGTACTCATCTACGCCGCCGGCATGCTGGTGCTCGGCTACTACGGCATGCGCCGCGCCAAAACCCATGAAGACTACCTGGTGGCCGGGCGCAACCTGGGCCCGTCGCTGTACATGGGCACCATGGCCGCTACGGTGCTGGGCGGTGCATCGACCGTCGGCACCGTACGCCTGGGCTATGTGCATGGCATCTCGGGCTTCTGGCTGTGTGCCGCGCTGGGCGCGGGGATCATCGCGCTGAACCTGTTCCTGGCCAAGCCGCTGCTCAAGCTGAAGATCTTCACCGTGACCCAGGTCCTGGAAAAACGCTACAACCCCATGGCTCGCCAGGCCAGCGCGGTGATCATGCTGGCCTACGCGCTGATGATCGCCGTCACCTCGATCCTCGCCATCGGCACCGTGTTGCAAGTGCTGTTCGGCCTGCCGTTCTGGATCTCGGTGTTGCTGGGCGGTGGCGTGGTGGTGGTGTACTCGACCATCGGCGGCATGTGGTCGCTGACCTTGACCGACATCGTGCAATTCGTGATCAAGACTGTCGGCCTGATGTTCATCCTGTTGCCGATCTGCCTGTACCGCGTCGGCGGCTGGGACGAACTGGTGGCCAAGCTGCCTGCGTCGAGCTTCAGCTTCACCGCGATCGGCTGGGACACAATCATCACCTACTTCATGATCTACTTTTTCGGCATCCTGATCGGCCAGGACATCTGGCAACGGGTGTTCACCGCACGTGACGAAAAGGTCGCCAAGTACGCAGGCACCTTCGCCGGTTTCTATTGCATCCTCTACGGCCTGGCCTGTGCGCTGATCGGCATGGCGGCGCATGTGTTGATCCCGGACTTGGACAACGTCAACAACGCCTTTGCCGCGATCGTCAAAGTGTCGCTGCCCGACGGCATTCGCGGCCTGGTGATTGCTGCTGCCCTGGCGGCGATGATGTCCACCGCCAGCGCCGGCCTGCTGGCTGCCTCCACCGTACTGACCGAAGACCTGCTGCCGCGTCTGCGCGGTGGCATGCAATCGAGCCTGGCGCTCAACCGCCTGTTCACCCTGCTGACCGGCATCGCCGTGCTGGGTATCGCGTTGCTGGTAAGCGATGTGATCAGCGCCTTGACCCTGGCCTACAACCTGCTGGTGGGCGGCATGTTGATTCCGCTGATGGGCGCGATTTTCTGGAAGCGCGCAACCACGTCGGGGGCCATCACGTCCATGGTCCTGGGCTTTGTGACGGCGCTGGTGTTCATGTTCAAGGATGGGCTGGATGCGAACACGCCGATTTACTACAGCCTGGCGGTTGGGCTGGTGAGTTTTATCGTGGTGAGTGTGTTATCGCGCAAGCCGGACACGGCGGTGGCTCGGGCGGTTTGATGCATAGCGGGGTCTAGAGCGGTTTCTTCAGCGGGCGCGACGTCGGATGTCGTGCCCGTTTTTTTCATTCAACTTAGCGTTTGCCTGGATAATTTCCTGGACCAGAGAGGCCCAGACTAGCCCCTGCGTCATGCTCCCAGTATAAGTTGCCCCGTCTGCGATTCGGTTGTACGCAGATCTATAAACTATTGAAAGTCCTTCCTTGAAATCCGCGGCACTGACGACGAAGTGTTCTTTGCTCAACTCAGCAATTTGGCTCAAATCCAAACGCTGGGGACGAAACTGAACGCCAGAGCGCTGCAAGAGTGCCTTAAGCGCATCCTCAAGATGGATCTCTCCATCGTAATCCGACACCTGCGCGAAGTGTCCCAGCGAAGGATTGTCAGCCCGTAACTTTTCCAACAACTGAGTACCTGCGCGGTTGCACTCACCGGTCAAACACTGATTTCTTGAAAGCAGATAGTCGTTGTGTGTCGGCTTTGCGGTCGTCTCCATTGACAGATGACGCATGTTCACCCTTTTATGACCGGCTCCATCGCTCTGCTGATTACCTTCGTACACCACGACATGATAATTCGCCAGACGGAGCATCAAGGCCTGGAGCAGACCGTTAATACCTCTACCGATGATCGACACGCGAGGTGCACTGGTACACACCTGTAGAGAAGGGATCGTCAATGAATGTGCAAGTTTGCGCCTGACGAGACCGCGCAAGGCCGTCAAGCTCAGTTGAACGCAAACCGCATAGTCCAAGTCGCAATTGCAGGCTTCGGTGGTTGCCGCCTGTGTAGTCAGCGTCGCCGGGTTGCGCCATGTGGAGACATCGCAGCCAAGGGTTTGCGTGCGTATGCCAAACGCATCCAATGTCGTAGGCCCATAGTCCACAATAAGCTGGATGCCTTCATCGACTGCCAGCGCGTGCAACGCATCGTCGCTGAACACATCCGGCTTGGCGACACAGACCAGGCGCGCGTGTTCCTGCATACCCTGGATCAGGACCGGATCGATGCGATGAGTGGTGTCATCATTCAGGGCTAAGCAGATCGCGACAGCAGTGGCTCCCTCCAGCGCCTCTGACCAGCCCACCACAAATGACATGCGGCTATCGTAAAAGGCCCCGCCGTGAGCGTCCGGTGCTCGACCGTGTCGAACCAACACCTTGATCCGGACATCAGGATCTCGATCAAGCAGTAATTTGACAAGCTCTTTTCCTACGTTGCCGTATCCGAGTACGCGGACATCGGCGGGCATGGAACCATCGGCCAGTGCGCGATATAAGCCGCAACGTGCGGTGCGTTGATTCCAGGCGTATTGACCACTCGGATGCCGTTGGCTTTGCACAGGTCCAGTTGCACTTTATCCAGGCTTGTTCCTCTGCGGATCAGGTTGAGGTCGGGCAATAACCTCTGCATCGATGACCTGGTCTCCAATGACGATGGTTGTTGGGCGCAGGAGTGCGATCTGCAGGAGCAGCGTTTGCCTGGTTAAGGTCGGGGGAAGAAACACGACGTTACCGGGTGCGTCAGCCTTCCAAGCTTTCGACACAGGTGCGATATGTAAAACACTGTCGGTTGTGGCGATGAGTGATGCGGCGACCGGCGGAACCGAAGAGAGCGGCATGGCGTGTCTCCAACCATCTTGACGTATTGGAGCACCTCGAAAAGGCGCATGGGCTAGGTCCGAAACAAGTTGTCTCGTTCTCTGAGGGAACCCAACCTACGCGCGTTTTTTAAAACAAATAAGCCAGCCGATTCTGACAATCCGGTAGTCCAGCTCCGACAACTGAACGCCAAAAGCCTGATAGACAGGCATAAATCCGGTTTTTTCGTTATACACAAACAATTGTGGGAGCGGGCTTGCTCGCGAATGCGGTGTATCAGTCAACTTTTCATCGACTGATACACCGCATTCGCGAGCAAGCCCGCTCCCACATGGGAATTGTGCAGCAGTTTGAAAAACGGAGCTTATCGCCGGCGCGGACGCCGCTGCTCGTCGTCTGTGCGAATCGGCACCGGCTGCAGCGGAGGCTCGATCAAGCCCAGTGCAACACCCAGATCATGGAGCCAGTTTTGAATTTTCTCTTTCATGGTTGCCCCCCTTGAGGGTAATGCTGGTAGGTGCAAGTTCTGTCACCTTTTCCTACATTGATAGTAGCCCTAAGTCCTACGTAATGCTTGAACGAAACCACAACGAACTATTACTGAATTGATACAAATCCTGACGGATCGTTCAAGCAATTGCGCGTGCGTCTTGCCGGACTTCGGTCTTGCCCTCTTGCTGCAGGTCGATCCATGCGTTGAGGTTAGCGCCGAGCATACCCTTTCGCCACATCAGCCAGGTGGTCGCAGTGGCAAAAGGCCCAACCAACGGATGAACGGACACGCTGTCCTTGCCTGGCAGGCTGTCGAGCATGGATTCGGACATCAACGCCACGCCCGACCCTGCGATCACACAGGCAAGCATGCCTTGGTAGGATTCGATCTCGATTGCCCGGCCCATCGCCACGCGCTCGTGGGAAAACCAGGTTTCCAGGCGCGTGCGGTAGGCGCAACTGCGACGGAAGGTAAACACCGCGCGCCCCGCCACGTCCTGCGGCCCGCGCACAGGCGGGTGATCGGCTTCGCAAATCAGCACCAGGCGTTCTTCGCACAGGGGCACACCGTCCAGCGAGGCAATCGTGATGGGGCCGTCCACAAAGGCAGCGTCCAGCCGACCGGTCATCAAACCTTCGAGCAACTCACCGCTGGGCGCCGATTGCACCTGAAGGTTCACCTGCGGATAAGCCTTGTGATAGCGCGCGAGCAGCTTGGGCAGATGAACCGCTGCCGTGCTGTACATGCTGCCCAGCACAAAGTCACCCGCCGGTTGCCCTCCTTGCACCGCGCCGTGGGCTTCATCGTGCAGGGCCAGCAGACGGGTGCTGTAGTCCAGCAACACTTTGCCCGCAGGGGAAAGCTGCAAGCGTTGACGCTCGCGAATGAACAGCTCGACGCCCAGTTGTTCTTCCATCTGCTTGAGCCGCGTCGACAGGTTTGACGGTACGCGATGCAGACGCTCGGCAGCGCGGGTGATGGAGCCCTCCTGCGCCACGGCCTGGAAAATGCGCAGCTGACTGAACTCCATACCTTTCTCCAAAACTGAACAAGTCACTCACTATTATTCAATTTTACAGAAAGTCAATGCGCTTTAGCCTGAGGTGATTCGCTTACCCGCAGGAACCTGACCATGTCGCCCTTGATTCGCTTACTTGCCAGCTTTGTCGCCCTGATGATGGCGATGGGTATCGGCCGCTTCGCCCTCACCCCACAAATGCCGCACTTGCTCAGCGAGGGGCAGATCGACCTGACCGGCGCCGGGCTGATTGCCGCCGCCAATTATCTGGGCTACCTGGTCGGTGCGGTGGATTCGATCTTTGCGCGCAGCCATCAACATGTCCGGGGGCGTTTGTATGCTGGGTTGTGGCTATGCGTGCTGTTGACCCTGGCGTCGTCCTGGGCGCATGGCTTCTGGCCGCATCTGTTGCTGCGCTTTGGTACCGGTGTCGCGAGTGCCTGGGCACTGGTGATGATCACCAGCCTGAGCCAGCCGCTGGCGCTCGCCGCCGGGCGCCCGCGCCTGGGTGCATTGGTATTTGCCGGACCAGGCATGGGGATTGTGTTGACCGGGTTGCTGGCGCTGGGCTCGAACCTGTTGGGACAAAGCTCGGCCACGTTGTGGCTGGTGTATGGCGTGGTGGCATTGCTGATGTTATTGCTGATTTTGCCTTGCCTGCCCAAGCCTTGCGTCAGCGCAACCTTTGCCGGGCCTGCCGACACGGGCAGCAATGGCAGCATTGCGCATTTATGCTGGCTCTATGTGTTGTTTGGCCTGGGCTACATTATCCCGGCAACGTTCCTGTCACAGATGGCCAGCGCGCAGTTCAAGGGCGCCTGGCAGGCTGATCTGTTCTGGCCGTGCTTTGGCCTGGCCGCGGCGATTGGCGTGGGGGTGGCCAGTCTGCGCCGCAAAGACCCGCACACCACCCGCCGCTGGCTGACGGCCACCCTATGGCTGCAGGCGGCCGGAGTGTTTGCCTGCCTGCTTGGCAACGGCTGGGGCTTGGCACTGGGGGTATTGCTGTGTGGCGGACCGTTCCTGGCCTGTATGCAACTGGTAATGGCTCGTCTGCGGGACGTTGCCCCTCACGGCTATCAACGTAGCACCGGGTTGCTGACCGCCAGCTTCGCCATCGGCCAATTGAGCGGGCCATTGCTGGCCGCGGTGAGCAGTCATCTCAGCGGGGGCTTGCAACCGGCCTTGGTTATTGCCGGTTGCGGCCTGGTGCTGGCGGGCGCGGTATTGGTCAGCCGGCAACCAATGGCAGGGGCGTGCGAACCCGCTCTCGCCGCGCAAGCACCAGGAAAAACAGCCCTCCCAGGAAGCAGCCGGTAAACCAGGCAAAGTTGGCCATGCCCTGCAAGGCCGGAGTAAAGGTGATCGCGACGCCGACCAGCGTCGCCGGCACCAGCGCCTTGACCGCTGTCCAGTTCACGCCGCCATCGAAGTAGTAACGCCCGCTCGGGCTGTCGTCAAACAGTGCATCCACATCGATCTGCTGTTTTTTGATCAGGTAGAAATCCACCAGCAGAATCCCGAACAGCGGGCCGATAAACGCCGCGAGAATATCCAGGGTGTAATGGATCATCAGAGGGTTATTGAACAGGTTCCACGGCGTGATGAAAATCGATGCCACGGCAGCGATCATTCCACCGGCGCGCCAACTGATCTTGCTCGGTGCGACGTTGGCGAAGTCAAACGCCGGGGACACGAAGTTGGCCACGATATTGATGCCGATGGTCGCCGTCACGAAGGCAAAGGCGCCCAGCAACACCGCCATGCTGTTATCGATGCGCGACACCGTGGCGATCGGGTCGTGCAGCATTTCACCAAACACGGGCAACGTGCCCGAGACGATCACCACGGTAACCAGGGAAAACGCCAGGAAATTCACCGGCAGCCCCCAGAAATTGCCCCGTCGTACATCCTGCATGCTGCGGCAGTAGCGGCTGAAGTCACCAAAATTCAGGGTCGGCCCGGAGAAGTAAGACACCACCAGCGCCGTCGCCACAATCACCTGGCCAAACGCCTGCCAGCCAGAGAGGGATTTCTCCCCCAGGGTAAAGCTGATGTTCGACCAGCCCGCCTTCCACACGATCCAGCCGGCGAGCGCAAACATCACCGCATACACCACCGGCCCCGCCCAATCGATAAAACGGCGGATAGACTCCATGCCGGCCCAGAACACCGCCGCCTGAAGTAACCACAGGCTGAGAAACCCGAACCAGCCAAGGTAGGAGAGGCCTGCAAAATGCGGCTCTGCATACACCGCCATCTGTGGGAAAAAACGCAGCACCACGATGATCAAGGCACTTGAGGCCAGATACGTCTGGATCCCGTACCAGGCCACGGCGATCAATCCGCGAATCACAGCAGGAATGTTCGCGCCGAACACGCCAAACGCCAGCCGGCAAATCACCGGGTAGGGCACGGCGGCCTGCTGGCTGGGCTTTGCCACCAGGTTGGCGATCAACTGCACGATGCAAATGCCGGCAAGCAAGGCGATCAAGACTTGCCAACTGGCCAGCCCAAGGGCGAACAGGCTGGCGGCGAACACATAACCACCAACGCTATGCACGTCGCTCATCCAGAAGGCGAAGATGTTGTACCAGGTCCACTTTTGCGGCAGTGGGCCTAGGTCCTTGTTGTACAGGCGCGGGCTGTAGCCTTTGGGCAATTGTTCGGTCATCGCTGGGCTCCTCGAAGTACCAGCCTGCGCTTGCGTCACGGGTGTGCATACGGAAGGCGGCCGGGTTGTATACGAGGAAGTGAGCAGAATGCGTGCCAATTGAACGCAATCCTTACGGAGCAGCGTTCCAAACGGTGCGATATCGATCCGAAGACAGGCCCGCGCTCAGCAACGGTGCACGTGAATCCTGTACACAATCATCGGTGCACTCGATGTGCACACAAATAATCTACCGAACGGCCGGTTGCCCCTGGCCATGTTCATGCCTGCAGGAACGAGCGTGCTCGCGAAAATACTCCAGGCGCATCACGGTTCGGATTGCACCTTTTTTCGCGAGCTAGCTTGCTTCTACATGAAGAACCAAAGCGCGTTTAGCTTAGTTCAATGCGATCCGCGTGAATCACGATCTGACCCTGTTTATACAGCGCACCAATCGCCTTCTTGAAGTTACCCTTGCTCACGCCGAACAAGTTGCTGATCACGGCGGGGTCGCTTTTGTCGCTCACCGGCAAGGTGCCGTTGTTCTCACGCAACTTGGCCAGGATCTTCGAGTTCAGGCTGGAGGCCGCTTCCTGACCAACCGGTTGCAGGCTCAGGCTGATATTGCCGTCGGCGCGGATTTCCTTGATAAAGCCCTTTTCTTCCTTGCCCGGACGCAGGAACTTGAACACTTCGTTCTTGTGGATCAAGCCCCAGTGCTTGTTGTTGATGATCGCCTTGAAGCCCATGTCAGTGGCTTCGGCCACCAGCAGGTCGACTTCCTGGCCTACCTGGTAATTGGCCGGCGTCTTATCCAGGTAGCGGTCCAGGCGCGCAGTCGCGGTAATACGCTTGGTGTGTTTGTCGAGGTAGACGTGCACCACGCAGTATTCGCCCGCGGTCAACTGACGCTTCTCTTCGGAATACGGCAGCAACAGATCCTTGGGCAAGCCCCAGTCGAGGAACACGCCAATACTGTTGACCTCTACCACTTTCAAACTGGCGAATTCACCCACCTGAACTTTGGGCTTTTCAGTGGTGGCGATAAGTTTGTCATCGCTGTCCAGGTAAATAAAAACGTTAAGCCAGTCTTCATCTTCACTGGGAATATCTTTGGGGATATACCGATTGGGCAAGAGGATTTCACCGTCTTGCGCCCCGTCCAGGTACAAACCAAAGTTAGTGTGCTTAACCACTTGCAAGCTGTTGTAGCGCCCGACCAAAGCCATTTTCAATACCCTCATTGCGTGGGCGGCATTCTACCCGAGTTGCGAGCGCCACGCGCGCGCGCCCGCAAAAACGCGGGCTCGCGTGGCGATCCAGTGGCACGGGCCGGTCGTCGCCCCCGCTCGTCCGAAGATTGCGCGCAATTTCCAGAAGCAGCCACACAGCAGTCACGCCATGGTTTCGAGGCAAAACAGTAAGTTAGAAGCTTATTTCCTTCCTGGATTTTGATTTGTTCCTAAGCGCCACGCTTATTCCAAGGGGATATTTACCAAGCAATTGTCAAGTATTTCCTGTACGATGCCTGGCCAAGTTAATTTTCTACAGGTTAGTGGCCGCCATGCGTGTAAAAGCATCCAACAGCAAAGCAAAGCCAGCTCCAGCCGTTGAAACCAGCGAGTCGATCAACAGCCAGATCGCTGCGTTCCTCAAGTCCGGTGGCGAAATCCAGCAAATTGCCAAGGGCGTGAGCGGCCAGACTTTCGGCCCATCCAAGCAGATCAGCCTGGGTAAAAAGTAATATCGCGCAACACACCTGGTCCCTAAGCGTCTTGCCTTCAAGGCGCTAGGACTAGAGCCCGAAATACCCTCGCTGCACATTTGATCATCGCGCTAATCGACGAACGGATCTCACCCCTCGACAATCGTCGGTATGCTTGCACACGTCTAGCACGGGCATCTGCCCGATTTTTCCGTCACTGCTCCTCGCTTTTCATGGAGTGAAGCATGCTCAAATCCTGCGTTTTCCTGGTCAGCGTCCTTGCCGTCTGCCCCCTCGCCCATGCGCAGATCTTCCAGCGTGAATTGGGCGACTTCGACCTGAAATTGGGCACCACCCCCAGCCGCAGCATGGCCCAGGGGCTGGTCAAGCCGACCGCCCCCGGCAGCGACGCGTTCCATGGCGGGCTGGACCTGAGCCACGATAGCGGCCTGTACTTCGGCCAGTTTTCACCGAACATGGGCCTGTCGCCGGCCAGCACACTCGAGGTCGACTCCTATATGGGCTTCAAACAGCCCTTCGACCAGACCCTGGGCTACGAAGTGGGTTTGATCCACTACAGCTATCCCAAGCTCAGCCCCCTCGACAGCCAGGCGTTCTACGGTGGCCTGAACCTGCTGGGCAATCGCTTCGGCGTCTCCTTCAGCCATGATCCGGACCGACAGGACAGCACGCTGTTCGCCGACCTTGGCGGCACGCAGCCCTTCGGGATTGGCGTGAGCATGAAGTACACCACCCACCAGCTCGGCACCCCCACCTCGGTGGACGGCGGCGCCATCAGCAGCTTCAGCGACTGGTCGGTGCAGTTCTCCCACGCCTGGAAAGGTGTCGACCTGGACCTTATCTACAGCGACTCCAGCCTCAGTGGCGGCGATTGCTCGGCCTACTCCGGACACAATTCGCAATGCGACGGCCTATTGACCTTGAAGGCCGTACGATCGTTTTATTGACAGGCTGAACTGTCGCCCCCGTCGCGGGTTCACATGCGTTAACTCTCTTACTGCGCAAGGACCCGCCCATGCTACGTCGGCTCAAACTTCTGGTGCTGCTGCTGAGCCTTAGCCTGGTGTTCGCCGGCTGCAGTCGCGTGGGCCTGGCCTACCGCAACCTGGACGTGATCATCCCCTGGACCCTCAACGACTACCTGGACATGAATGCCGGGCAGAAGAGCTGGTTCAACGACAAACTCAAGGAACACCTGGCCTGGCATTGCACCACGCAACTGCCGGGTTACCTGGATTGGCTGGACCGCCTGCAGCAGATGGTCGACAGCAACCAGGTCACCGACGCAGCGTTGCAAGCCCGAACCGTCGAAGCCAAGCAAGCCATCGCCGAAGTCGCCCGTGAAATCACTCCGTCGGCCATCGAGCTGCTGCAAGGCCTGGATGACCAGCAGGTAAAAGAAATGAACGACGCTCTGGCCAAGGATTTGCGCAAGCGCCAGGACGAATTCCTCAAGCCGCCCCTTGCGCAGCAGATCAAGGAGCGCGCCGAGCGTATGAGCAAGCGCCTGGATGCCTGGATCGGCCCGTTGAGCGACAGCCAGCAGAATCGCGTGACGGCGTGGTCCATGGCGCTGGGGGATCAGAATAAGGAATGGATCGGCAACCGCGCGAACTGGCAGGCGCAATTTATCCAAGCCGTGCAGCAACGCCGCAACGCCGATTTCCCGCAGAAGATGCAGCAATTGCTGGTGAACCGGGAAAGCCTGTGGACGCCGGAATATCGCGCGGCTTATGGGCGCACGGAAGCGGCGGCGCGCAGCCTGATTGTCGACTTGATGGCTGAAAGCACTGCACAGCAGCGCCTCAAGCTCACGCAAAAAATCGATGGAGTACGCAGCGATTTCAAGGCGCTTAAATGCCTCAAGGCCGCTACAAATTAAAACCTGTGGGAGCGGGCTTGCTCGCGAAAGCGGTGTATCAGTCGACATATCCGGTGACTGACACATGCATTCGCGAGCAAGTCGAAGCGTCGAACCGCCGCTCCCACATTTGCTCGGTGTAATGCCATTCAGGCAATTTGGGCCTTGGAGGCCACTTCAGCAAACGTCGCCGGCTCCAGCGCATCCGCCTGCTCATCCAAAACCTGGCGCGGGTGGTCATTGCCGGGAATGGAGCTGTCGATCAACGCCAGCAGCTGTGCGCCCAATGCCGTCAAAATAAAATTCTCGCCATTGCCGCCCTCTTCCTCAGGGCGCGATTCAATGAAGCCGCGCTTGAACAGCAGCGCCTCGTAATCTGCCGCAGTCTTTTTCAGCGCGTCCAGATTGCCGGTGGACTCGCCCGCTGTTGCCTTCTCGGCCGCTTCCTGCTCGGCGTATTTACGCGGAGCGAAGCTACCCTCGCCGTTCTGCACTTCATGCAGCAGACGTTCGATCAGATCCCAGTTGTAAGTCGTCATCCTGATTCCTCCTGCAGGCCCACGAAAAAGTAGCCCGTCAGGACTGTGACACGCCCCTTCAGTGGCCGTTCAGCCTGATCGACGGGCGTTGGTTCGCTGAACTTTCCAGACGTTCGCACCCTCAACCGAATACAACCCCAAGGAGGTACCCGATGAAAACCCTGAGAAACCTGGCCGTCGCCGCCGCACTCATGAGTGCAATGCCCGCCTGGGCCTGCACGCCAGACGAAGCGACCGCCAAGCGCGAGCAACTGGCCCGGGAAGTTACCCAACTGACTGAGCAGAACCCGACCAAGGCCAAGGAGATGAACGAGGAGCTACAGAAGATGGACCTGGATACGGAAAGCGCCGAGTTTCCTGACAAATGCCAGTTGATCGATGCGCGGCTCAAGGAGCTCAAGGAAGCGGCGGCCAAAGCCAAAAACTGAGTGCAGAAGTGGACGCGGAGCGTCCTGGGAGGCATTCCCACGCGGGAGCGTGGGAACGATCAAACCGGACAATCGTCCGGGTTTTTTGTATCAGCCCAACTTTATTCGGCAGCCGGCGCTTCCGGCTTGCGGCGCTTGAGCGGCGCCATGCCGTCCTTGCTGACAAGGGACAGGTTGTCGGTCTTCGGCCGGTTGGCAATCTTGCGCTTGGTCGGCGACTTGCCGACTTTCTTCTTGTCGCCCTTGGCGTCGACTTTTTTCTTCTTCACGCCAACGGCCTTGCCCGACGCCTTGACCTTCTTCGGCCCGGTGTAGGTGCCTTTGACTTCCTTGATGGTGCGACGCTCGAACGACTGCTTGAGATAGCGCTCGATGCTCGACATCAGGTTCCAGTCGCCGTGGCAGATCAGCGAGATGGCCAGGCCATCATTGCCGGCACGCCCGGTACGGCCGATACGGTGTACGTATTCGTCGCCGCTGCGCGGCATGTCAAAGTTGATCACCATGTCCAGGCCGTCGACGTCCAGGCCGCGCGCGGCAACGTCGGTGGCAACCAGGATCTTCACGCCGCCGGCCTTGAGGCGGTCGATGGCCAGCTTGCGGTCCTTCTGGTCCTTCTCACCGTGCAGCACGAACGCCTTGTATTCCTGGGCGACCAGGCGACCGTAGATGCGGTCGGCCGCAGCGCGGGTGTTGGTGAACACGATGGCTTTCTGATAGGTCTCGTTGGCCAGCAGCCAGTTGAGAATCTGCTCTTTGTGCACATTATGGTCAGCGGTAACGATCTGCTGGCGCGTGGTCGCGTTCAGGTCGCTGACGTTGTTGACCTGCAAGTGCTCAGGGTTGTTCAGGATCTTGGCGACCATGTCGCGCAGGGTCGAACCGCCGGTGGTGGCGGAGAACAGCATGGTCTGCTGGCGGTTGACGCATTCAGCGACCAGGCGCTGCACGTCGTCGGCAAAGCCCATGTCGAGCATGCGATCGGCTTCGTCCAGCACCAGCACTTCGACTTCCTTGAGGTCGAGGTTGCCGGCGTTGAGTTGCTCGATCATGCGACCTGGCGTACCGATCAGGATGTCCGGCACCTTGCGCAGCATGGCGGCCTGCACCTTGAAATCTTCACCGCCGGTGATCAGGCCGGACTTGATGAAGGTGTACTGCGAGAAGCGCTCCACTTCCTTCAACGTCTGCTGGGCCAGCTCGCGGGTCGGCAGCAGGATCAGGGTCTTGATACTGACACGGACTTTGGCCGGACCAATCAGGCGATGCAGGATCGGCAGGACGAAAGCGGCGGTCTTGCCGCTACCGGTTTGAGCCGTCACCCGCAGGTCACGCCCTTCGAGCGCGAGCGGGATGGCCGCTGCCTGCACAGGCGTAGGCTCGACAAATTTAAGCTCGGCCACGGCTTTGAGCAGGCGTTCGTGCAGGGCGAATTGGGAAAACACGGGTGCTACCTCGAAGAAATACAAAAAAACAGCTGCATAGGGTACCGGTTTCGCGCGTCCAAACCGAGTTTCTTTACGCGAACGGTTGTATTGAGCCGCTTTTTTGTCAGGACATTTGTCCAGGACGTCAACATTGCTGCACTTAAATGCTCTAATCGCCCCCCCTGCAGTCCCACAGAAGAACCGGTTTCACCCATGGATATCAAACAGCTCTGGCTCAACCTCCAGGACCTCTGGGGCGCCCTCGACGAACACCCGCTGCTGCATGCCAGCCTCGGCTTGCTGGTATTGCTGGTCGTGGCCCTGCTGCTCGGCCGCGTGGCGCGCTACCTCACCCTCCACGCCATCAAATTGCTCGGCCGGCAACCGGCGCTGCATTGGCTCAACGACCTGCGGCACAACAAAGTCTTCCATCGCCTGGCGCAAATGACGCCCTCCCTGGTCATCCAATTCGGCCTGTACCTGGTGCCGGACCTGAGCAAGACCGCGATCCTGTTCATCGGCAACGTCGCTCTGGCGCTGACGATTCTGTTTCTGGTGCTGGCCATGAGCGCCCTGCTCAGTGCCTTGCTGGACATCTACGCGCGCACCGAACATGCACGCACCCGCTCGATCAAGGGCTACGTGCAGTTGGCGAAGATGGTGCTGTTCGTGTTTGGCGCGATCATCATTGTCGCCACTCTGATCGATCGTTCGCCGCTGTTGCTGCTGTCGGGCCTGGGTGCGATGTCGGCGGTGATCCTGTTGGTGTACAAGGACACCCTGCTGTCATTCGTCGCCAGTGTGCAACTGACCAGCAATGACATGCTGCGGGTCGGCGACTGGATCGAAATGCCCCAGGTCGGCGCCGACGGCGATGTGGTGGATATCACCTTGCACACGGTCAAGGTGCAGAATTTCGACAAGACCATCGTCTCCATCCCCACCTGGCGCCTGATGTCCGAGTCGTTCAAGAACTGGCGCGGCATGCAGCAATCCGGCGGGCGCCGCATCAAGCGCAGCCTGTTCATCGACGCCAGCGGCGTGCGCTTCCTGCGTGACGATGAGGAGTTGCGCATGACCCAGGTGCACCTGCTCACCGACTACATCGGGCGCAAGCAGGCCGAACTCAGGGCCTGGAACGAAGCCCAGGGCCACAGTGCGCAGTTATCGGCCAACCGCCGCCGCATGACCAACCTCGGCACCTTCCGCGCCTACGCACTGGCTTACCTGAAAAGCCACCCGGACATCCAGCCGAACATGACGTGCATGGTGCGCCAGATGCAAACCACCGCCCAGGGCGTACCGCTGGAAATCTACTGCTTTACCCGCACCACGGTGTGGGCCGATTACGAGCGGATCCAGGGCGATATCTTTGATTACCTGCTGGCGGTATTGCCGGAGTTTGGCTTGAGCCTGTACCAGCAGCCCAGTGGCAACGATTTGCGCGCGGGAATAGCGCCGGCGGTAATGGGAGCCAGCCATTTGCCTGCCCCCGAAAACAATCTGGTGTAATCGCTTCTATTGCGGCAATGACGCGGTCATTTCAGCACGGCAAACCTCCAGGATTTCGTCCGCGAGGGGAGCGTCATCCGGGCATGCCCGCGACAACATGACCGCGCCGATTGCATGGGCCAGCATGTCGATCATCTTTGCGCGCGCAACGTCCCTGGGCGCTTGTTCATCCGACTGGTATTTTTGCTGGAGCTCGGCCAGCGTGCGCTCTATCCCTTCGGCAAAGGTCGCCTTGAACTCGCCCGATTGACGTGCGGCGTCCCCGCACAGCGCTGCCAGAGTGCACCCCTCGCTCCTGCCGTCGCGGTGGTCTCGCGACACGTAAAAACTGATGAATTGCCGCAAGTCCAGGCTTTCAGTGCTGGCCACCGACTGCGAAAGACTGGTGGCCGCCGCTTCCGCCATCAGATCCGCCTTGGAACCAAAATGCTTGTAGAAACCGCCCTGGGTAAAACCGGCCGCGGCCATAAGCTCCGCCACCCCCACGCCATCGTAGCCGCGCTCACGAAACAGTTCTGAAGCCGTCTCCACGATATGCGCTCGATTGGCCAGTGACTGTGCCTTGGTGATTTTCATGTGTTCGCCTCTGCATCGCTGAGCAATGCCCGCATCTTACTCTGATGTCGACCGTAATCAAAAGCATTGACAGTTTTGATTACGACCAACATCATAAATACGCTGTCGCGAATTCCCGCGATCACGGCGCCTATCCCCTGTCGACTTTTCAAGCAGAGAATTCCCCCCATGAACACCACCGATACCGTTCTGATCACCGGCGCCTCCACTGGCATCGGCGCCACCTATGCCGAGCGTTTCGCACAACGCGGGCACGACCTTGTACTGGTAGCGCGCGACAAGACTCGCCTGGACGCCCTCGCCGCAACATTGCGCGAAAAATACAAGGTCGCTGTGGATGTCCTGCAAGCTGACCTGACCCGAATCGACGACTTGAAGACCGTTGAAGCTCGCCTGCGCGATGACGCACGCATCACCCTGCTGGTCAACAATGCCGGCGCCGCGCAGTCGGGCAGCTTCATCGAACAGTCCACCGACAGTGTGGCAAACCTCGTCGCCTTGAACACCACGGCATTGGTGCGGCTGGCCAGCGCCGTCGCGCCGCGCCTGGCACAGGCAGGCAAGGGTGCGATCATCAACATCGGCTCGGTCGTCGGCCTGGCTCCGGAATTCGGGATGACCGTGTACGGTGCGACCAAGGCGTTCGTGCTGTTTCTTTCCCAAGGCATGAGCCTGGAGCTCTCGCCCAAAGGCGTGTATGTGCAAGCCGTTCTCCCGGCAGCCACACGCACGGAGATCTGGGACCGGGCGGGTATCGACGTCAATACCCTCAGTGAAATCATGGAAGTCGACGACCTGGTCGATGCCGCACTGCTCGGGTTTGATCGCCGTGAGCCGGTGACCATTCCCCCGCTGCATGACGCCGCCCGTTGGGATGCCTTGCAGGCGGCGCGCCAGGGCTTGCTGGCGCAGATCCGGCAGTCCGAGGTTGCAGAGCGTTATCACGCCAACGCCTGATCAACGCAGCCCTCGACGCTGTTACAGGTTTGTCGCGGTAACAGCGTCGCCTTCAGGCGCCCTCAGAACCCTAAGAGCCCATCATCATGAAAGCCTTTTTTATCGAACGTTACGGCAAGGACAAGGGACGTATCGGCGAGGTGCCCGCGCCTGAAGTGGGGCCCCACGATGTGCTGGTCCAAGTGCATGCGGCAAGCGTCAACGTCCTGGATTTGAAGATTCGCAAGGGCGAATTCAAACTGATCCTGCCGTATTCATTCCCACTGGTCCTCGGTAATGACCTGGCCGGCGTCGTGGAGCGTGTGGGGCCCGCTGTACGGCGCTTCAAGCCGGGCGACGCTGTCTATGGACGCCCGCCCGAGCAGCGCATCGGCAGCTTCGCCGAGTTGATCGCGGTGCACGAAGATGCCCTCGCGTTGAAACCCGCCTCTATCGGCATGGAACAAGCGGCCGCCCTGCCCTTGGTCGCTCTGACAGCCTGGCAGGTGCTGGTGCAAACCGCCCAACTGAAAAAAGGTCAGAAAGTCTTTATCCATGCCGGTTCCGGCGGCGTCGGCAGTGTTGCCATCCAGCTTGCCAAGCACCTTGGAGCGTTCGTTGCGACCACCACCAGCACAAACAATGTGGAATGGGTCAAGGCGCTGGGCGCCGACCTGGTGATCGACTACAAACATCAGGATTTCGAGCGTGTGTTGCAGGGCTACGACGTCGTGCTGAACAGCCTCGGCGCCGATGCCTTGCACAAGTCCCTTGCCATTTTGAAACCGGGCGGCCGGCTCATCTCGATCTCGGGACCGCCGACACCCGCATTCGCCCAAGAGCAAAAGCTGTCCTGGGTCCTGGGCCTGGTGATGCGGATGTTAAGCCGCCGGGTCCGCGCCAAGGCGCGCAAACGGGGCGTCGACTATGGGTTCGTGTTCATGCGCGCCAGTGGTGCGCAATTGGAGAACATCACCGCGCTTGTGGAGTCGGGGATTATCCGCCCGGTGCTCGACCGGACCTTCCCTTTCGAGGCAACCGCCGAGGCCCTGAGCTACGTTGAACAAGGCCGATCCAAGGGCAAGGTGGTGATTACGCTGAGGTAAGCACGACCACCAGTGCGATCAGTGTGAACGCACTGGCGCCGCGCGCAGGCCCAGGCGGCTGATCCACACCGCGCCCAGAATCACCAACCCACCCAGCGCCAGGCGCCCCAGCGGTTCGTGCTGGTTCCAGATCAGCAGGTTCAGCAGCAGGCCCACCGGCACATGCAAGTTGTTCATCACCGCCAGGGTGCCGCCATTGACCAGGCAGGCGCCCTTGTTCCACCAGTACAAACCCAGCGCAGTGCTGACCAACCCGAGGAACACCAGCACGCCCCATTGCAGCGGCGCTTCGGGCAGGAAGTCGGACTTGCCGAACAACAGAAACGCCGGCAGCACCACCAGCAAAGCACCCAGGTAGAAGTAGCCGAAGCGTCGATAGTGCGGCAAATCGCTCGGGTAACGCGCCACCAGATGCTTGTACATCACCTGCCCGGCGGCGTAGGTAAAGTTGGCCAGTTGCAGTAGTAGAAATCCCATCAGGAAGTGCGGGGTGATCTGGTCGAAACGAATCACCGCCGCGCCCGCTACCGCGACCAGCGCGGCGATCAATGCCCAGGGGTTGAAGCGCCGATTGAGGGCATCTTCGATCAGGGTCACATGCAGCGGCGTGAGGATGGTGAACAGCAGCACCTCCGGCACCGTGAGCACGCGAAAGCTCAAGTAGAGGCACACATACGTCACGCCGAACTGCAACGCGCCGATCACCAGCATGCCGCGCATGAAGGCCGGCTCCACCGAGCGCCAGCGGGTCAGCGGGATGAACACCAGCCCGGCCAGCACGACGCGCACCAGCACCGCGAAATAGCTGTCGACGTGACCGGCGAGGTATTCGCCGATCAAGCTGAAGGAAAATGCCTGTATCAGGGTGACAACCAGTAAATAGCCCATGTTCGCCTCGTTTCGTATGGGCGCGACATTAAAGGTTTTCGCCGGTTGAAGAAACTCGGAGCAAAAAAAACCCGACCTCGCTGAAGCGGCAGTCGGGCAGGAGCACTCAGGAGCAGAAAGTGCAAAGGGAGGTTCGATACGCGTACTTGAAGGGTTGGCGTGGAGCGATAAAAACACCCCGCGATTATGTGACGATTAAACGACCCGCCGGCTCAGGCGACGAGTTGAACCAGCAAGGCCTTGGCGTGATTGATGCCTTTTTCCTGGAAGTCCCCGCTCAGGTTCACCCCTTCGGCGTGGATGAAGGTGACATCGTGAATGCCGATAAAAGCCATGACCTGGCGCAGGTAAGGTTCCTGGTGATCGGAGCTGGCGCCGGTATGGATGCCGCCGCGAGCGGTGAGCACAATGGCGCGCTTGCCGGTCAGCAGGCCCTGAGGGCCGGTTGCGGTGTATTTGAAGGTCACACCGGCCCGCAACACATGATCCAGCCAGGCCTTGAGCGTACTGGGGATGGCGAAGTTGTACATCGGTGCAGCCATCACCAGCACGTCGGCCGCCAGCAGTTCGTTGGTCAATTCGTCGGAGCGATCCAGGGAGGCCTGTTCACGCTCGTTGCGTTGCTCCGTCGGCTTCATCCAGCCGCCGAGCAGGTTTGCGTCCAAGTGCGGGACCGGGTTGAGCGCCACGTCACGCACGGTGATCCGGTCCGCCGGGTGGGCGGCCTGCCACTGGCTGATGAACTGCCGGGTCAGCTGGCGCGAGATTGAATCCTGCTGGCGGGCGCTGCTTTCGATGATCAGAACATTGGACATGGCTTTGTAGGCTCCATCGGAAATTGCTGTAAGTCGATGGAGTGGAGATTAAACAGAGCAAATTCGATTAAAAAGCGCAAAAAACTGCTATAACCCATCTATAAATTTGTTTATATACCCGCGTGTTCCGCCAACGGCTTATTTCGGCGCGCAGGCCAGGGCGATACGCATCTTGATAATGGCGCGGTTGAACTTGGCGGTGGTGTTGGTGCTTTTACCCGCCGGCACCGTGACCGTCCTGCGGCGCGGTGCCTCCGGGCCGTTGGTGAAGATTACCGAGCAGACGGCGTCCCGGGTGCCGTAGTTATTGAGCTGGATCGAGCTGATATCGCCATCCACATCGGAGGCGGTGTAGTCGATGCTCACGCCGTCAATTTTTTTCGTCACGTCGATGGGGTAGGCAAACGCGCTCATCGGCAGCAGCGCCAGCAATACACAACAGAATTTTCTCATTCGACAGTCTCCAATAAGGACCGTCAGCTTAGGACAAGAGGAACCCATCTTGAAAGCGCCCCGCGTTACCCTCGATCAATGGCGCACGCTGCAAGCCGTGGTCGACCATGGCGGCTTCGCCCAGGCGGCCGAAGCGTTGCACCGTTCGCAGTCCTCGGTGAGCTATACCGTGGCCCGCATGCAGGACCAGCTCGGCGTACCGCTGCTGCGCATCGACGGGCGCAAGGCCGTGCTCACCGACGCCGGTGAAGTGCTGTTGCGCCGTTCCCGGCAACTGGTGAAAAACGCCAGCCAACTGGAAGACCTTGCCCATCATATGGAACAGGGCTGGGAAGCCGAAGTACGCCTGGTGGTGGACGCCGCCTACCCCAATGCGCGCCTGGTACGCGCCCTGACAGCCTTCATGCCGCAGAGCCGCGGCTGCCGGGTGCGCCTGCGTGAAGAAGTGCTATCCGGCGTCGAAGAGCTGTTGATCGAAGGCGTGGCGGACCTGGCGATCTGCGGCTTCAGCATCCCCGGCTACCTGGGCACTGAAATGAGCGATGTTGAATTCGTCGCCGTGGCCCATCCCGAACACGCCCTGCACCGCATGAATCGCGAGCTGAGCTTCCAGGACTTGGAAAGCCAGATGCAAGTGGTGATCCGCGACTCCGGCCGCCAGCAACCGCGTGATGTGGGTTGGCTCGGCGCCGAACAGCGCTGGACCGTCGGCAGCCTGGCTACCGCCGCCTCCTTCGTGGGCAGCGGCCTGGGCTTTGCCTGGTTGCCCCGGCACATGATCGAACGCGAACTCGCCGAAGGCGTGCTCAAGCAGCTACCCTTGGAACAGGGCGGCAGCCGTCACCCCACGTTCTACCTGTACTCGAACAAGGACAAACCCTTGGGGCCGGCGACGCAGATCCTCGTGGAACTGCTGCGCACCTTTGACACCGCCCCGCTGGACGCGCCTTTCGCCGCGCCCCGGCAAGCTTGAAACCGCAGGAGCGTGCAGGGACGACTTTCTCGACACCCCGTGGCGCACAACGAAAACTATGTAAAACTGCTGCCTGATGCGCGACGGTGGTGATCAAGGATTCCCGCCCTCAACCCGAGGTCTTTAACGCTACCCTGCTCGACTGCCTGAAGACCGTCGACACCCACTACCCAGGACCACTGACCCATGCTGAAAAAAATCGCCTTCTTTGCCGGTTCCGTACTGTTCGCCGCCAACCTGATGGCCGCCGAGCCCGCCAAGGCGCCTCATGTATTGATCTCCACCACCAATGGCGACATCGAAATCGAACTGGACCCGGTCAAGGCGCCGATCAGTACCAAGAATTTCCTGGCCTACGTCGACAAGGGCTTCTACACCAACACGATTTTCCACCGCGTGATTCCAGGCTTCATGGTCCAGGGTGGCGGGTTCACCCAGCAGATGTCGCAGAAGCCGACCGAAGCACCGATCAAGAACGAAGCCAGCAATGGCCTGCATAACGTGCGCGGCACCTTGTCCATGGCGCGCACCAACGATCCGAACTCGGCCACCAGCCAGTTCTTTATCAACGTGGCTGACAATGCCTTCCTCGACCCGGGCCGCGATGCCGGTTACGCGGTATTCGCCAAGGTGGTCAAGGGCATGGATGTGGTGGATGTGATCGTCAACTCGCAGACCACCACCAAGCAAGGCATGCAGAACGTGCCAATCGATCCTGTGTACATCAAGTCGGCCAAGCGCATCGACTGAGGTAACAGGTAGTCTCGCGCGCGGCCCACAAGGCTGCGCGCGCATTTGAAAGGAGAGCCCGCCAGTCGGGCGTCAAACCTGATGCTCTATCGCCGCTTTGAACACCTGATCGATATTTTCCGCGACGCCCCCGGCGAAGCCCCGCCCGATAAAGTCCTGCCCTTCTACCTCTACTACCTGCGCCAGGTGTGGCCGTGCTTTGCCGCGCTGCTGGTGGTGGGCCTGGTCGGTGCGCTGATCGAGGTCGCACTGTTCAGCTACCTGAGCCGCATCATCGACCTGGCCCAGGGCACGCCGCCCGCGAATTTCTTCCAGGTGCACAGCACCGAGCTGATCTGGATGGCCGTGGTCGCCCTGCTGCTGCGCCCGATTTTCAACGGCCTGCATGACTTGCTGGTGCACCAGACCATCAACCCCGGCATGACCAGCCTGATCCGCTGGCAGAACCACAGCTATGTGCTCAAGCAGAGCCTGAATTTCTTCCAGAATGATTTCGCCGGGCGCATCGCCCAGCGCATCATGCAAACCGGCAACTCGTTACGTGATTCCGCGGTGGCGACGGCTGAGGCGATCTGGCACGTGTCGATCTATGCCATCACCTCGCTGGTATTGTTTGCCGAGGCCGACTGGCGACTGATGATTCCGTTGATCACCTGGATCGTCTGCTACTGCCTGGCCTTGCGTTACTTCGTGCCGCGGGTCAAGGAGCGTTCGGTGATCTCCTCCGAAGCGCGCTCCAAGCTCATGGGGCGCATCGTCGACGGCTACACCAACATCACCACCTTGAAGCTGTTTGCCCATACGCAGAGCGAGCAGGAATACGCCAAGGAAGCGATCGTCGAGCAAACCGAAAAAACCCAACTGGCGGCGCGTGTGCTCACCAGCATGGATGCGGTCATCACCGTCCTGAACGGCCTGCTGATCGTCACCACCACCGGCCTGGCCCTGTGGCTGTGGACGCAGTCGCTGATCTCCGTAGGCGCCATCGCCCTGGCCACCGGCCTGGTGATTCGCATCGTCAACATGTCCGGCTGGATCATGTGGGTGGTCAACGGTATTTTCGAGAACATCGGCATCGTGCAGGATGGCCTCAAGACCATCGCCCAGCCGCTGGCGGTGGTCGACCGCGCCAACGCCCCGCGCCTGACGGTGCCCCATGGCGAAGTGCGTTTTGAGCAGGTGGATTTCCACTACGGCAAGCAGAGCGGGATCATTGGCGGCCTGAACCTCGAGATCAAGGCTGGGGAAAAGATCGGCCTGATCGGCCCGTCCGGTGCGGGCAAGTCGACCTTAGTCAATTTGCTGCTGCGCCTCTATGACCTGCAGGGCGGACGCATCCTGATCGACGGCCAGAACATCGCCGAAGTCGCCCAGGAAAGCCTGCGCGAGCAGATCGGCATGATCACCCAGGATACGTCGCTGCTGCACCGTTCGATCCGCGACAACCTGCTGTACGGCAAGCCCGACGCCACGGACGAGCAACTCATGGCCGCCGTGCACAAGGCTCGCGCCGATGAGTTCATCCCGCTGCTGTCGGACGCCGAAGGCCGCACCGGGCTGGACGCACATGTGGGTGAGCGCGGGGTGAAACTCTCCGGGGGCCAGCGCCAACGTATCGCCATCGCCCGCGTGCTGCTCAAGGACGCGCCGATTCTGATCATGGACGAAGCCACTTCGGCGCTGGACTCGGAAGTGGAAGCGGCGATCCAAGAAAGCCTGGAGACCTTGATGCAGGGCAAGACCGTGATTGCAATTGCGCACCGGCTGTCGACCATCGCGCGGATGGACCGCCTTGTGGTGCTGGAGAAAGGCCGGATTGCCGAGAGCGGCAGCCATGCCGAGTTGCTGGCCCATGGCGGGTTGTATGCGCGATTGTGGCAGCATCAGACCGGGGGCTTCGTCGGCATCGACTGAAAAGCACCGCAACTCCCACATTTGATCAGCGCCAGACGCCCATTCCGTTGAGCCTGGCGCTTTTTTTGTACCCTGGATTTGTACCAAAAGCCTGCTGTAATTCAATACAGTGCCCAGACGGGCGCTGAAGTAAATCTGCAGGGAGCATCACTGATTTACTGATTCGGTAGAGCGATCTATCAAGGACGTGTGGCATGTCTTTGTTCAAGCGTTCAGTCACAGAGGGGTTAGGAACGTTTTGGCTGGTGTTGGGCGGGTGCGGGAGTGCGGTATTGGCCGCAGCGTTTCCCGCAGTCGGAATAGGGTTGCTGGGTGTGTCCCTGGCGTTCGGGCTCACGGTGCTGACCATGGCCTTCGCCATCGGGCATATCAGCGGTTGTCACCTCAACCCGGCGGTGTCGGTGGGGCTGGTCGTGGGCGGAAGGTTTCCGGCCAGGGAGTTACCGGCCTATGTCGTGGCGCAGGTCATCGGCGGCACATTCGCCGCTGCGCTGTTGTATTTCATTGCCAGCGGAAAACCTGGGTTCGAACTGGCCTCGGGCCTGGCGTCCAACGGTTATGGGCTGCATTCGCCCGGCGGTTATTCGATGGCGGCGGGGTTTGTCAGTGAACTGGTGATGACCGCGATGTTTGTAGTGATCATCCTCGGCGCCACCGACCGCCGTGCCCCGCCGGGCCTCGCGCCCATCGCCATCGGCCTGGCGCTGACCCTCATCCACCTGATCTCCATTCCCGTGACCAACACCTCGGTCAACCCGGCCCGCAGTACCGGCCCGGCACTGATCGTCGGCGGGTGGGCGATCCAGCAATTGTGGATGTTCTGGCTCGCGCCAATCCTCGGCGCGGTAATCGGCGGGTTCGGCTATCGATGGCTGGGCAAGGAGGGGTCGAGCTGAAGCAACATGTTGTCCTTTGTAGTGAGCGGGCTTGCCCCGCGCTGGGCGGCGAAGCGGCCCCAATAAACACACCGCCGCCTCCAGATAGAACCGGGTCGCCTGGTTTGGGGCGGCTTCGCCGCCCAGCGCGGGACAAGCCCGCTCACTACAATCACTTACCGGTTATCGAAACCTGTATTTGACTGCCGATACGGCAGGGCTGCCCTCGCCTCTTCGGCATACGCCAAAATCCCCACCCGCTCGCGCTCGAGGAAATCCTCCACGGCGTTCTTCAACCCCGGATGGCGCAGGTAGTGCCAGGAGCGCGTAATCACCGGCTCAAAACCGCGTATCAACTTGTGCTCGCCCTGGGCCCCCGCGTCGAAGCGTTGCACGCCGTGGGCGATGGCGTAGTCCATGCCCTGGTAGAAGCAGGTTTCGAAATGCAGGCGGTCGAATTCCGCCAGGCAGCCCCAATAGCGGCCATAGAAACTGTCGCCGCCGATCAGGCTGAACGCCATGGCCACCGGGCGGGTACCTTGCTTGGCCAGCACCACGCGAATCGCTTCGGGCATGCGCTCGGCCAGCAGGCTGAAAAAGGCGCGGGTCAGGTAAGGCGCCTGGCGGCGCACTGCATAGGTGTTGGCGTAGCAGGCGTAGACAAAATCCCACTGCGCTTCACTCAGTTCATGGCCTTGCAACCATTCGAACTCGATGCCCTGCCCGGCGACTTGTTCGCGTTCCTTGCGCATCTGTTTGCGCTTGCGTGAGCTCAAGGCATCGAGGAAATCCTGGAAGTCGCGATAGCCACGGTTCTGCCAGTGAAACTGACAGCCGAGGCGCTGCAACCAGCCCGGTTGTTGCGCCAGTGCATCATCGGCCAAGCCATCGGTGAAGTTGATATGGGCACTGGAAAGCCCTTCTATTTCCAGGTAGCCCGGCAAGCTTTTCAGCAGTTCGAAACCGTCGTCAGCAGTGGCTGCCAACAAGCGCGGCCCGGTGACCGGGCTGAACGGCACGGCCGTCAGCAACTTGGGGTAATAATCGATGCCGGCCCGCTCACAGGCATCGGCCCAGCCGTGATCGAACACGTACTCCCCGTAGGAATGCCACTTGCGATAACCGGGCAGCGCCGCCACCAGCCGATCGCCTTCCCAGTGCAACAAATGCTCCGGCTGCCAGCCCGACTGCGGACCCAGGCTGGCGCTGTCCTCCAGCGCGCTCAGGAAGGCATGCCGCACGAACGGCTGGCCCTGCGGCACCAGCGCGTCCCAGGCTTGCGGGGCGATCTCGGACAGGCTGTCCAGGCGTTGCAACGGCATTGGCATCCTCACTGGTTCAGGGGCGTGAAAGCTTCGCGAGTATCGCTGATCGCCGGGCTTCGCACACCCCCGTTTCGCGCGACAAGGCTCTGGTTCGATAGTTCCAGCCAAGCCAAATTGTCATGTAGATGACATCACTTAGCCACCGCTGCGTCATAAACCGTCGCGATACTGACGCCTGTTTTTAGAGCGCCTGGTTCTAGCAGGTGGTTATTTTTTCCGTCCGTCATCGGTCGGTTGTGTCCTGGATGGTTTGCCATCCCTCCTCACTTTCGGAGATTGATATGCGTCTTGCTTCCACTAAAACTGCGGCAGCCCTGTGCGGCGGCCTTTTACTGGCCCTGAGCGTTCCGGCCAGCGCCGCAGTCGACGCTAAATTGCTCGACATGCTCAAGGCCAACGGCCAGATCACCGCAGCGCAGTACACAGAACTGCAAAGCGAGTTGGCCAAGGACCAGAAAGAACAGCAGATCGCACGGCAAGCTCAACAAGAGACCAACGAACAGATCGCGGCCACCGCGAAGAAAACCAACGAGCTGAGCAGCTTCGACCAGAAGCTGGCCTGGGCCGCCAAGACCCAGCTCAAAGGCGATGTGCGCTTTCGTCATGAGACCATCAAGATCGACGGCACCCCCAACAATGGCGGCAAAGACAAGGACCGTGAACGTATTCGTGCCCGCCTGGGCGCGTTTACCGAAATCAACTCGCAAGTCGACACCGGCATCCGCGTCGCCACCGGCAGCAGCGACGATGCTCGTTCCACCAACCAGGACCTGGACGGCTACTTCGATAAGAAGTCGATCTGGCTGGACCTGGGCTACATCGACTACCACCCGACCCAAATCAAGAATCTGCACGTGATCGGCGGCAAGATGTTGCAGCCTTGGGTCAGCATGGCCGACGTGATCTGGGACAGCGATATCAACCCGGAAGGTCTGGCCCTGACCTACAAATACCCGCTGGGCAGCAGCGCCGAGCTGTTCGGCAGCCTGGGCAACTACAGCCTCAAGGACAACGTCAACGGCGACGGCGTGCAGTTTCGCAACGACCTGCGCATGACGGCTGGCCAACTGGGCTCGCGCTTCTCACTGACCGACAACCTGAAACTGACCCTGGGCGGTAGCGTCTACGCGTTCCAGAACGACGAAGACAGCCGTTGCCCGACCGCCACCGGCACCACGCCAGGCTGCCTGACCCCAAGCGAAACCGTCGCCAATACCACCGCAGGCAATGCCAGCGAATACCGCCTGTACGAAGGCTTCAGCCAAGTCGATATCGGCGGCCTGGCGGTACCGTTGTCGTTCTACGGCCAGTACGTGCAGAACACCAAAGCCACCGACAAAGACAAGGACACCGCCTGGTTGCTCGGTGCCAAATCCAAGGTGTTCGGCTTGAACCTGGACTACAACTACCGCGACGTACAGCGCTACGCAGTGGTCGGTGCCTTCACCGATTCGGACTTCGCCGGGGGCTTTACCGGCGCACGTGGTCACAAGTTCAAGGTCGGTTACGACATCGACAAGAACTTCGCCATCGGCGCCACCTACTTCCTGACCAAGGCAGACTACGCCAGCGCCACCGGCTATCGTGATGCCAACGCCAACACCCTTCAGCTGGATGCAGAAGCGAAGTTCTAACCTTCAGTGTTGAACGCCTCGGGCCAGGACGGCCCGGGGTGGCTGCAACAGTCTTGCGCGGGTGGATCGGTCCCCATCATCCGTCCGTTCCACCTGCGCGAGCCTTTCTATTCCCCGCCTTTGCGGTCCTTGAGCCGTTCTTCAGCCAACCGTTGCGCCAAGGCATCCACCCCCTCTACCGGTTCATCCGGCATGATCTTCAGCGTCGCCTGCATCAGGCGCATCTGGCGGATAAACCGTCGGCAGTTCGGGCAGAACATCAAGTGATGACGCACCAGCAGACGCTCGCGAAAGGTCAATTGCCCATCGAGATAGTCACTGGAACGTGCCACTTGTTCTTTGCAGGTCAACATTCGCCCGTTTCCTCAAAATGCTCCACCGTGGCGAAGACTTTAAGCCGCGCTCGATGCAATAACACCCGCACATTGGACAGCGAGAGCGTGAGCAGATTACAAATCTCTTCCAGCTCCAGGCCCTGGCGTTCACGCAGCACCAGCACGCTGCTCTGTAACTGCGACAAACTCAGCAACGTATGCTCCAGGCACTTGCGCAGTTCATCCTCGGTCAGCAAGGCTTCCGGGGTGTCCTGGTGCCAGGCATAAGGGGCGACGGCCCAGTGGCCATCGTCGGGTGCGAAGCGATCGTCACCAATAGTGCCGTGCGGTGAGGGCAAGTCGTCGAGCAGCACTTCGCGACGATTCTGCTTGTAGCGCCCCTTGGCGGCGTTGGCGGTGATGGTCAACAGCCACGTCTTGAGGCTGGAACGCCCTTCGAACCTGGCCAGGTTGCGCACCACCGAAAGCCACGCATCCTGCACGACTTCATCGGCGTGGCGCTGGCCGACAATGGCATAGGCCACGGCACGCATGGCGCTCTGGTATTGAGTGACCAACTCCTTGTAGGCCCGTTGCTCACCCTTGAGCAGCCGTTCAAGCAGGTGCGCGTCGTCCGCTGCTGCCATTGTTTACCTCGAATCTCTGCAACTCTATCCCTGTGGGAGCTGGCTTGCCTGCGATGCAGACACCTCGGTCGTTCAGTCGAACCGAGTTGATACCATCGCAGCGATGCGGCGACCCGACAAGCCAGCTCCCACATTGACCGCGTTTGGTCTCGATATCAGCGTTTACGCAGGATCACGCTGCCAATCGAATAGCCCGCGCCAAACGAGCTGAGCACCGCCACGCTACCCTTGGGCAAATCGTCCTGGTAGGTGTGGAACGCAATCACCGAACCCGCCGAGCTGGTATTGGCGTAGGTATCGAGGATCACCGGGGCTTCTTCCACGGTGGCTTCGCGGCCCAGCAACTTCTTTACGATCAGGTGGTTCATGCTCAGGTTGGCCTGGTGCAGCCAGAAGCGCTTCACATCGGTCACGTCCAGCTGGTTTTCCTGCAAATGCACGCCGATCAATTCGGCAACCATCGGGCAGACGTCACGGAACACCTTGCGGCCTTCCTGCACGAACAGCTTGTCGGGCGCGCCGATGCCTTCTTCCGCCGCGCGGTTAAGGAAGCCGAAGTTGTTACGGATGTTGTTGGAGAACTGGGTCAGCAGCTTGGTGCTCACCACGTCGAACTGATGCTCGGAGGTCGCCAGGTCGGCGCGCTCCAGGATCACCGCAGTGGCCGCGTCGCCAAAGATGAAATGGCTGTCGCGATCGCGGAAGTTCAGGTGCCCGGTGCAGACCTCCGGGTTGACCATCAGGATCGCCCGCGCCTGGCCCAGCTGGATGCTGTTGGCGGCGTTCTGGATGCCGAAGGTAGCCGAGGAACAGGCCACGTTCATGTCAAAACCGAAACCCTCGATGCCCAGGGCTTCCTGGACTTCAATGGCGATGGCCGGGTAGGCGCGCTGCAGGTTGGAGCAGGCCACGATCACGCCGTCGATGTCGGCGGCGGTCTTGCCGGCGCGTTGCAGCGCTTGCTCGGCGGCGCCGACGGCCATCTGGCAGAGCACCGACCATTCGTCGTTGCTGCGCTCCGGCAGGCGTGGGGCCATGCGCCGGGGGTCGAGAATGCCGTCCTTGTCCATCACGAAGCGGCTCTTGATGCCCGAGGCTTTCTCGATGAAGGCTGCGCTGGATTCGGTCAGCGCCTGTACCTCACCGCGCTCGATGGCGGCAGCGTTTTCGCTGTTGAACTGTTGCACGTAAGCATTGAAAGACTGCACCAGCTCTTCGTTGGAAATGCTGTTGGCCGGGGTGTACAGGCCAGTGCCGCTGATGACGACGTTATGCACGGTCGTTCCTCTAAAAATCTGTCAGGCAGAAGATATTGGTACCGTCGTACCAAACTGTAAGTGGTCCGATGCCGCACCGCGGGCACCAAACCGGCATCGCTTTATTCCATCACGCCGCAGCCCTTCACGACGATCATGGCATTTATAGCGACGAAGTTTGCCACAAAGCCTGGGATTTGGCGCCATATCCCCATAAACACCCTATTTGTAGAGGCTGGGAGATGCACAATCATTGTAGTGAGCGGGCTTGCCCCGCGCTGGGTGGCGAAGCCGCCCCAATCCAGAACAACGCATTCTTCCAGACAGAACTCAGGCGCCTGGTTTTGGGGCGGCTTCGCCGCCCAGCGCGGGGCAAGCCCGCTCACTACAGGGGGACAGGCAGACTTCAGGGCTCTACCTGACTCCACTGCTTGCTCAGGCGCTTGTCGGAAATCGGCACTTTGGTGCCCAATTGCTGGCCAAACAGCGACACGCGATATTCTTCCAGCCACCAGCGGTAAAGCTCCAGCTGGGGATCGCGCTTGCCTTCCTGGGTGTGTTTTTTCAGGCGGGTTTCGTACTGCGTCCAAAGACCGCTGAGTTCGCTGCTCCATACCCGGTCCTTTTGCACCTGGCTGGGCAGTTTTTCCAGGCGCAGTTCAATGGCCTTGAGGTAACGCGGCAATTCCTTGAACCACTGCGCCGGGGTTTCGCGCACGAACCCTGGGTACACCAGGTTGCCCAGTTGCTGCTTGATGTCGTTCAGGGCCACGGCCTGGGCGAGGTCGATCTTGCCCTTGAAGCGTTTTTGCAGGCCGTGCCACAGTTTCAGCACCTCCAGGGTCAGGCGCGCCAGGCGTTCGGCCTGTTCAGTCCATCCGCCACGTTTACGCTCAGCCAACGCCGCCAGGCCGGCACCGTCGCGCGGCAGGCTGGCCTCACCTTCGAGCACGCAGGTGTCGAGGCTGGCCAACAGAATATCTTCGACCAATGCATCGATGCGCCCCAGTTCGCGGTACATCAGGCCCAGTTCGGTCAGGCCCGGCAATTTGCCGCGCAGGAATTTCGCAGGTTCCGCCAATTGCTGCATCAGCAAGCGCTGCAACGCGCGACGGTGCTGGAACTCCGCTTCCGCCGCCGTCGAGAAACGACCTTCCTTGACCGTGCCATTTTCTTCCACCAGTGCCGGGTACACCGTCATCGACAGCCCGGCGATTTTCTGCTGGGTCTTTTCCGCCACCGGCGCAAATACCTTGGCTTGCACCGGCTGTTGGCTCTTCGCGGTTTGCGGCACGGCCAACGCGGCCTGGCTGGCTTGGGCAAAGCGCGCCGTCAGCTCGGCCAGGTCACGGCCTTCGCCAAGGAACTTGCCCTGGCCGTCGACCACTTCCAGGTTCATCTTCAAGTGGCTTTCCACCTGCTGCGCGGCCTCGGCCCAGGCTTCATCGCTGACCCGCGCGCCGGTCATGCGCAGCAGTTCGCGGCCCAGCGCCTGGGGCAGCGAACCCTGGCCGAATTCGATTCGTTGCAGCGCCGCCTTGACGAAGTCAGGCACCGGCACGAAGTTCTTGCGCAGGGCCTTGGGCAGGTTGCGCACCAGGGCGATGCACTTGGCCTCGATCACCCCCGGTACCAGCCATTCCAGACGCTCCGACGGCAAGGCCGGCAGCAGCGGCGCCGGCACGCGCAGGGTCACGCCGTCGCGCGGGTGGTTGGGTTCGAAGTGGTAACTCAAGGCCAGTTCCAGATCGCCCAGGTGCAGGGTGTCCGGATAATGCGCGGCGGTGACCTCACTAGCTTCGCGGGCCAGCACGTCTTCTTCGCGCATGATCAGCAGTTGCGGGTCTTTCTGGCTGTTGACCTTGTACCAGCTGTCGAAGGTGGCGGTCTGGTGAATTTCCGCAGGCAGGCGCGCATCGTAGAAGGCATACAAGGTTTCTTCGTCCGCCAGGATGTCGCGGCGGCGCGCCTTGGCTTCCAGCTCGTCGAGCTGTTCCAGCAGTTGCTGGTTGGCCGTGAGGCACTTGGCGCGGGACTGGATCTCGCCACGCACCAGGCCTTCGCGAATAAACAGCTCGCGCGACACCACCGGGTCAATCGGCCCGTAATGCACCGGCCGCCGCCCGACCACGATCAGGCCGAACAGGGTGATCTGCTCAAACGCCACGACCTGGCCGCGCTTCTTCTCCCAGTGCGGCTCGAAGTGGTTTTTCTTGATCAGGTGCCCGGCCAGAGGCTCGATCCAGTCGGCGTCGATCTTGGCCACCATGCGCGCATACAGCTTGGTGGTTTCCACCAGTTCGGCGGTCATCAGCCATTGCGGGCGTTTCTTGCCGATGCCCGACGAGGGGTGAATCCAGAAGCGGCGCTGGCGCGCGCCCAGGTAGTCGCCGTCCTCGGTCTTCTGGCCGATCTGGCTGAGCAAGCCGGACAACACCGCCTTGTGCAATTTCGGGAAGTCCGCAGGCTCCTTGTTGATCGTCAACTGCATGTCGCGGCAGATCAGGCTCAACTGGCGATGGGAGTCGCGCCACTCACGCAGGCGCAGGTAATTGAGGAAGTTCTTGCGGCACCAGTTGCGCAGCGGGCTGGCGGTGAGTGCCTGGCGCTGTTCTTCAAAGCCGCGCCATAGGTTGACCAGCCCGGCGAAGTCCGAATCCGCATCCTTCCACTGCGCGTGGGCCTGGTCAGCGGCCTGCTGACGCTCCGGCGGGCGCTCGCGCGGGTCCTGGATCGACATGGCGCTGGCGACGATCAGCACTTCCTGCAAACTGCCAAGCTTGGCGGCTTCCAGCAGCATGCGGCCCATGCGCGGGTCGACCGGCAGGCGCGCCAGCTGACGGCCCAGCGGGGTGAGCTGACTGTTGCGGTCCACCGCCGAGAGTTCTTGCAACAGATTGAAACCGTCGCTGATGGCCTTGCCATCCGGCGGTTCGATAAACGGGAAATCGGTGATTTCGCCGAGGCGCAGGTGCAGCATCTGCAGGATCACGGCGGCGAGGTTGGTGCGCAGGATCTCCGGGTCGGTAAATTCCGGACGGCCGATAAAGTCTTCTTCGCTGTACAAGCGAATGCAAATACCCGGCTCGACGCGGCCGCAACGGCCTTTACGCTGGTTGGCGCTGGCCTGGGAAATCGCCTCGATCGGCAGGCGCTGCACCTTGGCGCGGTAGCTGTAGCGGCTGATGCGCGCGGTGCCGCTGTCGATCACGTAGCGAATGCCCGGCACGGTCAGCGAGGTTTCCGCGACGTTGGTCGCCAGCACCACACGCCGGCCCGGGTGGGACTGGAAGATGCGCTGCTGTTCGGCCGGCGACAGGCGTGCATACAGCGGCAGGATTTCGGTGTGCTTGAGCTGGGCCTTGCGCAGCATCTCAGCGGCGTCACGAATCTCGCGCTCGCCCGGCAAAAACACCAGCACATCGCCAGGGCTGCGCCGCTCGCTGCGCTCATAGGCGGCGATTTCATCCAGAGTTGCCAGGATCGCCTGGTCGACCGTCAAGTCATCCTCGACGCGGTTGCCCTCCTCGTCCTGCTCCAGGGTCAGCGGGCGGTACCAGGTGTCCACCGGGAAGGTGCGGCCCGAGACTTCGACGATCGGCGCATCGTCGAAGTGCTTGGAGAAGCGCTCCAGGTCGATGGTCGCCGAGGTGATGATGACTTTAAGGTCCGGACGGCGCGGCAGCAGGGTTTTCAGGTAGCCCAGCAGGAAGTCGATGTTCAGGCTGCGTTCGTGGGCCTCGTCGACGATGATCGTGTCGTAGCGTTCCAGGTAGCGATCGTTCTGGGTTTCGGCCAGGAGGATGCCGTCGGTCATCAGCTTGATCAGCGTGTTGGAATCGCTCTGGTCTTCGAAGCGCACTTGATAGCCGACCAGCGCACCCAGCGGCGTGGCCAACTCTTCGGCAACCCGACTGGCGACGCTGCGCGCGGCGATCCGGCGCGGCTGGGTGTGACCGATCAGGCCGTACTGGCCACGGCCGATTTCCAGGCAGATCTTCGGCAACTGAGTGGTTTTACCCGAGCCGGTTTCGCCGGCAATGATCAGCACCTGATGCTTGTTCAGCGCCGCTTTGATCTCATCGCGCTTGGCGGCAATCGGCAGGCTGTCGTCGTAGCGGATCACCGGCAGGCTGGCCCGCCGCGCCACGACCTGCGCGCACGATGCCTGCATGCGCGCCACCCACTGCGCCAATTTGCCCTCGTCGGGCTTCTTGCGCAGCTCGAGCAACTGCCGGCGCAAGCGCTGGCGGTCGGCGAGCATGGCGTGATCGAGGGTTTTGAGCAGTTGGTCGATGGTGGGCGCTTGTTCAGTCATCAGGGCGGCAAAGGTCTTCTGGGTAAGGCAGGTGAGGCCTGCGTTGCGTTAATCGATTGAATGGAAGGGATTGTCGCAGATTTCGCCCCGTCGGGAGACGTTCTGTCACGTGGCGATTGTCTTTATGCCCGTCCCGGCAGCGACTTTTACTACAAGACTATGAGGTCGCTTCGCACTACTAAAAAGTGAAAGTCCGATTTGATGAATGAAATACGCAGGCTTCAATCAGTCTCCAGATATGTCTGGCAGATCAGAACGTACCTTATTGAAAACGGAGCTCCATATGCCAATCGATTCCGTCACGTCGCGCTTGCCGAACTACGAAGAGTCCATGCGGGCCCAACCGCGTTCGGCGGATACGCAGCCACCGCCACGCTATGAGTTTCCTCCGGCCTACACGGAAAGACCGTCGTCAACACCCGCCAACAGCCAAGTCTCGTCGGAGCCGCCAACAAACCTGAGGTTGAATCGAATTTCGAATTATCACCTTACAAGCCAGGCAATAAGAGGAATGAACTTCACGAGCGGTCTTTAGCATCGCGGTCTTTGCGTCGGTACGAAAGCGCATCGATGACCTTACCGGCGCGAATCGCGCCCTGCAGCCCGCCCCCCTGAGCAACCAACTGAGTGGACAGGGCCTGGAACAGGCGGTGAAACATATCAACGTCCTTGAGAAAGAGATTGCCCTGTTGGATAGCCACATCAAGCAACAGCCGCAACCCATCGCTCACGCCGTGGAAGACGCCTTTCTCAGGCAACGCAACGCCATGACCGAGTGTCGCAATGCCTGGGCAATGGGTCGCTTGAAAGGCAGCAGCCAATTCAAATCCACCCTTGGCCTGGTCCCGGAGTGTAAACGCCTGGAGCAGAATCTTGAGCGGCACAACCAATCAGCACCGGTGTAACTGGCACTCCATCGACTGGAACGCACTGTCGAAGCCGGACAGCGCAATGGCCTTGAGGAAAAACTCTCGCCCCAGGCGGTCGATGCCGCGCGGGACGCCCTGGTGAATTTGCGCGATGCCTGGCACAGCGGCAAGCTTGATGGCAGCTCGATAGAGGGCATGAATCCTGTCCTGGTGCTGACCCCGCCGAACAACCGCCGAATCAAACTGGAATTGGAGGTTATCGAGAAGGGTTTTGTACAACTGGACGCAGTGCCCCGAGCGGAACAGGCCGGCAGTGCCGAGGATCGCGCGCAGTTCAAGGCACTGATTCATTCCGCTAACAGCGCGCACGTCAAGCAGGCGGCTATCGGCCAACTTAAAGACAGTAATAAACAACGGGCGCTGGTCGCCGAGCTGAATACCGATTTGCGCACTATCTACACCGACCTGAGAAACAACCTGGCTGTTCATCGCATGACCGCTTCGCATCCATAAGGCGGTCGAGAAGGATTTTTGCTACACAAATCCAGTAACGCGCCTTACACGTTAAAAGCTGAAGTCCGATAGGCCGTATGCGCTGGCAGCGCGTTCAATGAGTCGTCCAGATACCCCTGGCCAACCTAAACACTCCAGCCTGTTACGGAGGCTTTATGCCCATTGATTCCAACCGCTATTCCAACAACAACTCCGGCAATTACTCGGATCGATATGCCAGCAAACATCAGGATGTCGCGCCCTCAAATCCCGCGCCACAAGGCTCCTGGAAACAAAGTTCAAGCAGCACGGGCTCATCCGCGACACTGCTCGATAAACAACCTTACTCCAGCTTTAGCCCTGCCCGGCAAAAAGAGCTCGACCAACTGAAAAAAACCAAGGATGCGCTGGAAAGACTACCCGTCGACTTCCCGACGCCCGCGCTTCCTAAAACCACCTATCAAGCGCCTATCAATCTATTGGAACAGCGCATCAAAAAGCTCGAGGTCAACCCTGAAAGCAAAAACCCGATCACTAAATTCAGCAATTATCGAGAGCATAAAAAAACCGATAAGGCGTTGAACCGGGAGATGGGGGCACTTTATAAACAAGCGCGGGACGTACAGACCAATGGCTCGAACACCACCGACAGGAACCGCGCATCAAACGTCACCGACACGCTGACGATACTGGGCAAGGATCAACCCTGGCTTAAGGAGGTTCGCAAGGAAAATCGCAAGGAAGGTGCCTAAGGCTCTTCGATAACAGGCGCCCACTTCGACTGACTGCGCCCTGCAGTCAGTCACTCTTTCAAGTCCCTAGGCCTTCTTCATCGCGCGGCTCCTTGCGCCGATACGGAAACACGTCAATTACTTTCCCCGCGCGAATGGCCTCTTGCAGCCCTTTCCAGTAATCCGCGTTGTACAGCTCGCCGTGCAGTTCATCGAACAGCTTACGCTGGCCGGCGTCGGCGAACAGGAACGGCGGGAATTCCTCGGGGAATACATCCAGCGGGCCGATCGAGTACCAGGGCTCGGAGGCCATTTCGTCTTCAGGGGTACGCGGTGCCGGGATGTGGCGGAAGTTGGCTTCGGTGAGGTAGCAGATTTCGTCGTAGTCGTAGAACACCACACGGCCGTGACGGGTAACGCCGAAGTTTTTCAGCAGCATGTCGCCGGGGAAGATATTCGCCGCCGCCAGTTGTTTGATCGCCAGGCCATAGTCGTCCAAGGCCTCACGCACCTGGGCCGGGTTGGCGTTCTCGAGGTAGAGGTTGAGCGGGGTCATGCGCCGCTCGGTCCAGCAGTGACGGATCAGCACCGTGTCGCCTTCGACTTCAACGGTGCCGGCGGCGACGTCCAGCAGCTCGGCCAGGCACTCGGGTTCGAACTTGCTCAGGGGAAAACGGAAGTCGGCGAACTCCTGGGTATCGGCCATGCGCCCGACCCGGTCGACGCTTTTGACCAGGCGATACTTCTCGATCACCGTGGCACGGTTGACGTTCTTGGAGGGTGAAAACCGGTCCTTGATGATCTTGAACACGGTATTGAAGCCCGGCAGGGTAAACACACTCATGACCATGCCGCGCACACCGGGCGCCATGATGAATTGATCATCAGTACTGGCCAGGTGGTTGATCAGCGCGCGATAGAACTCCGACTTGCCATGCTTGTAGAAACCAATCGAGGTGTACAACTCGGCGATGTGCTTGCCAGGCAGGATGCGCTTGAGAAAGCCGATGAATTCCGCCGGCACCGGCACATCCACCATGAAGTAGGACCGGGTGAATGAAAAGATGATCGACACGTCGGCTTCGTCCGTGATCAGCGCGTCGATCTGGATGCCCTGCCCCTCGCGGTGCAGCAGCGGGATCGCCAGCGGCCATTGTTCGTCGTGGGTGTAGAGGCGCCCTACCAGGTAGGCCCCTTTATTGCGGTAGAGCACCGAGGAAAACAACTCAACCTCAAGGTCCGGGTCCTTGCACACCCAGTCCGGCAGGTTTTCCCGCAGCTGGGCTTCGAGGCGGTGCAGGTCGGCTGGCAGGTCGGCGTAGGGTTCGTCGAAGCTGTAATCGGCAAAGACCTGCGCCAGCATCTGCGAGAGGTTCCCGGCGGGCGTGTAGGTGCGGGTCTGCGCCGCGCGTGCCCGGCGCAGGCTGGGCCGGGTGGTGTGGATGAACATGCAGCCGTCGCTGATCAGGTCATGACTGAACAGGCCGCAGAAGATCGAGTTGTACCAGGTCTCGGACAGTTCATCGTCCAAGCGCTGGTCGATCAGGGTGATGTAGGCGCTTTTCACCAAGGGCCACGCAGCAATATCGAGTAGTACGACATCATCGAAATGTTCACGCAGACGCACGGTCACCTCACCGACCTTTTCCTCATAGAGGTTGATCCGCGCCGCCGACGCCGCCTGCCCTTGTTGCCACCGGGCCTTTTCGAAACGCTCGCGAGCGCCATCGGTGATCTGGCGGAAGTGCTCACGGTAATCGTCGAAGCCATCGAGGATCATCCGGGCAATAGCGAGGGCGGACTGCGTCATGCGGGAAACCTCGAACGGGCAACGGGAAGCCTTGAGCTTAGCCAGTGCAGGGGGGGAAGGAGAAGGGTCATTTTTTGTGCGGCCCTGTACACTCGCCGCCTTACTGACCTGGGAGTGTTCCGTGAGACCTGTCGACACCCTGTACTTGTTGGGGCTGGCCGCCATCTGGGGCGCGAGCTTTCTGTTCATGCGCATCATCGCGCCGGAGATCGGCGCGCTGCCTACGGCGTTTTTCCGCGTGTCGATTGCCGCCGCCGGGTTGCTGGTGATCCTGGCGATGATGCGGGTAAGCTGGGATTTCCAAGGCAAGTTCAAGACGGTATTGCTGTTGGGAGTGATCAACTCCGGGATTCCGGCGACTATGTATTCGGTGGCCGCCCAAGTGCTGCCGGCCGGCTACTCGGCGATCTTCAACGCGACCACGCCGCTGATGGGCGTACTGATCGGCGGGCTGTTCTTCAGCGAACGCCTCACCCCCTCGAAAATCGCGGGGGTGTGTCTGGGTTTGTTCGGCGTGGTCATACTGACCCGCGCCGGGCCGGTGGCGTTTGACCTGGAATTGTTGATGGGCGCATTGGCCTGCCTGCTGGCCACCACCTGTTATGGCTTTGCCGGCTTTCTCGCGCGGCGCTGGCTGGATCAGCGGGGCGGGCTGGACAGCCGCCTTTCGGCGTTGGGCAGCATGCTCGGTGCTACGTTGTTCCTGCTGCCATTGTTTGCTTACAGCGCCATCAGCCATCCCCCCGCCAGTTGGGGTGGATGGCAGGTGTGGACGTCGCTGCTTGGGTTGGGGTTGGTGTGTACGGCGTTTGCGTATGTTTTGTACTTCCGACTGCTCACCGCGATTGGCCCCGTGAGATCGATGACCACCACCTTTCTGATACCGCCGTTTGGGGTGTTGTGGGGTGCGTTGCTGCTGGATGAGCCGTTGTCGATGGCGCATGTGTATGGAGGGGTATTGATTGCCGGAGCGCTGTGGCTGGTGTTGCGGCCTAAAAAACGCTGAGGCCGCCATCACATCGGTGAATGCTGGCGGGCCGATTGTTGCAAAAATAAGTTAAATAAACCCCCGTTCCGGCCGACAACCCTTGAAAGCCTTGCGGATTGAACAATCATGCGTAATAACCAGCCCGTTACCCAGCGCGAACGTACCTTCCCCGCTCAGCAACGGTTGATCTCCACCACAGATGCCAAGGGCGTGATCACCTACTGCAACGACGCGTTTGTCGAGATCAGCGGGTACACCCGCGACGAACTGGTCCGTGCCCCGCATAACCTGGTGCGTCACCCGGATGTTCCGGCCGCGGTGTTCGCGCATATGTGGTCCACGCTCAAACAAGGCTTGCCATGGATGGGCATTGTCAAGAATCGCTGCAAGACCGGTGATCACTATTGGGTTAACGCCTATGTGACGCCGGTCTTCGAAGGCAACCAGGTGGTCGGCTACGAATCGGTGCGCATCAAGCCCTCCGCCGAGCAGATCCGCCGCGCCGAAGCGCTCTACCAGCGCATCAACCAGGGCAAGTCGGCGATCCCCCAGCGGGACAAGTGGCTGCCGGTGTTGCAGGACTGGCTGCCGTTTATCCTGATCAGCCAGTTGAGTTTCATGATCGGCGCCACGCTGACTTCGCAATGGGGCTTTGCCCTGGCGGCGGGGCTGTCGGTGCCGCTCGGCCTGCTGGGCCTGAGCTGGCAACAGCGCGGCCTCAAGCGCCTGTTGCGTCTGGCCGAGCAGACCACCTCCGACCCGCTGATCGCGCAGATGTACACCGACAGCCGTGGTGCCCAGGCGCGGCTGGAGATGTCGATCCTCAGCCAGGAAGCCCGCCTGAAGACTTGCCTGACGCGCCTGCAGGACACCGCCGAACACCTCAACGACCAGGCTGCGCAATCCAACACCCTGGCGCATAACAGCTCCAGCGGCCTGGAACGCCAGCGCGTGGAAACCGAACAGGTGGCCACCGCGGTCAACCAGATGGCGGCCACCACCCAGGAAGTCGCCAGCCACGTGCAGCGTACCGCCGATGCGACCCAGGAGGCCAACCGCCTGACGGGCCGCGGCCGCGATATCGCCGGGGAAACCCGCGAGGCGATCCAGCGTCTGTCCGTTGCGGTGGGTGAGACCGGCGTGACCGTGACTCAACTGGCCAAGGACAGCGATGAAATCGGCGGTGTGGTCGACGTAATCAAAGGCATTGCCGACCAGACCAACCTGCTGGCGCTCAACGCTGCGATTGAAGCGGCGCGTGCCGGCGAGATGGGCCGCGGCTTTGCCGTGGTCGCTGACGAAGTGCGTCAACTGGCGCAACGCACCGCCGAATCGACCGGGCAGATCCATGCCCTGATCGCCAAGCTGCAGCAGACGGCCGCCGCTGCCGTGCAAACCATGGACGCCGGGCATCGCCAGGCCGAAGAAGGCGTGGCGCGGGTGATGGAAGCGGACCAGGCGCTGGTGGGGATCAGCGAAGCGGTGGCGCACATCACCGACATGACCACCCAGATCGCGGCGGCAACCGAAGAGCAAAGCTCGGTGGCCGAGGAGATCAGCCGCAACATCAGCACCATTGCGCTGTTGGCGGACCAGACGTCGGAACAGGCGATGAACTCGGCGCAGTTGAGTGAAGAGCTCACGCATACCGCCAATACCCAGTATTCGCTGGTGGAGCGGTTTAACCGGTAGACCGCTTTCGCGAGCAAGTCGAATCGTCGCACCGCCGCCCCCACATTTTGACGTGTGAACCCACTCGAATGTGGGAGCTGGCTTGCCTGCGATGGGCATAGGTATCTACACATTTTTGTAGTGAGCGGGCTTGTCGAATCGTCGCACCGCCCGCGCTGGGTGGCGAAGCCGCCCCAATAAAGACACCGCGCAGTTTCAGACAAACTCAATCCGCCTGGTTTGGGGCCGCTTCGCAGCCCAGCGCGGGACAAGCCCGCTCACTACACGGAGATTTGTCAGCCTTTGAAAGTTGTGTAGATACCTATACTGCGATGGCGCCCTAAAGGCTTGCAATAAACCCAGCCACTTTCACCGCCGCCGCTTCAAGATGCTGCTCATGACTGAACCCCGAGGCCTTCAACGGCTTCAAGTCATGATCCCCCGCCACCAGCCACATCACCTCGATGCTCGGCGACAACGCATACGCCTGCACCGTCGCGCGGTTGCCCAGCGCATCACGCTCGCCTTGCACAATCAACGTCGGCGTCTTCAACCCGGCCAGGTGCTCGACCCGTGGTTTTTCCGGTTTGCCCACGGCATAGAACGGATACCCCAGGCACACCAGCGCGTCGGCGTGTAATTCATCGGCCAGCAGACTGGCCATGCGCCCGCCCATGGACTTGCCGCCAATGGCCAATTTTCCCGCGACATGAGGTCGCACCTCGGCATACACCTCGCGCCACGCCTCCAACAGTTTCGGCGCCGGGTTGGGCGGGCGTTTCCCCCCGTCTGCACGGCGTTGGGCCATGTAGGGAAACTCGAAGCGCAACACGTTCACGCCATGCCCGGCAAGGCGTGCAGCCATGTCATTCATGAACCCGGAGTCCATCGGTGCGCCGGCGCCGTGGGCCAGGATCAGCGTGACCGCTTCGCCCGCGCGCTTGCCCAACGCGACATCCCACAGCCACCCATGTTCCCGCACACGCTGCGCCCATTGATCCTCGTCAATACTGGCCTTGTGCTCTTTGCCCATGCTTGCCTCGCTTTTTAGTCTGCCTATAACTCCAGCCCAAGTGCCGCATCTGCTTGGGTTGAACCGTGGATGGGGAACCATGAACACTACTTTAAGTACCGCCTATAACTACAAGGTGGTCCGCCAATTCGCCATTATGACGGTGGTGTGGGGCATCGTCGGCATGGGGCTCGGGGTTTTTCTCGCCGCCCAATTGGTCTGGCCTGCACTCAATTTCGATTTGCCCTGGACCAGCTTCGGGCGCCTGCGCCCGCTGCACACCAACGCGGTGATCTTCGCCTTCGGTGGCTGCGCGCTGTTCGCCAGCTCCTTCTACTCGGTGCAACGCACCTGCCAGACCCAGCTGTTCGCGCCCAAACTGGCGGCGTTCTGCTTCTGGGGCTGGCAGCTGGTGATCCTGCTGGCGGCGATCAGCCTGCCGCTGGGCTACACCAGTTCCAAGGAATACGCGGAACTGGAATGGCCGATCGACATCCTGATCACCATCGTCTGGGTGGCCTATGCCATCGTGTTCTTCGGCACCGTGGCCAAGCGCAACACCAAGCACATCTATGTCGGCAACTGGTTCTTCGGCGGGTTCATCCTTACCGTGGCCATCCTGCATATCGTCAACAACCTGGAAATCCCGGTCAGCCTGACCAAGTCCTACTCCCTCTACGGCGGTGCGACGGATGCCATGGTGCAGTGGTGGTACGGGCACAACGCAGTGGGCTTTTTCCTCACCGCCGGTTTCCTCGGCATGATGTATTACTTCGTGCCGAAACAGGCCGAGCGTCCGGTGTATTCCTATCGCTTGTCCATCGTGCATTTCTGGGCGCTGATCACCCTGTACATCTGGGCAGGCCCGCATCACCTGCATTACACCGCGCTGCCGGACTGGGCGCAGTCCTTGGGCATGGTGATGTCGCTGGTGCTGCTGGCACCGAGCTGGGGCGGCATGATCAACGGCATGATGACGCTGTCGGGCGCCTGGCATAAATTGCGCAGCGACCCGATCCTGCGCTTTCTGGTGGTCTCGCTGGCGTTCTACGGCATGTCGACCTTCGAAGGTCCGATGATGGCGATCAAGACCGTCAACTCGCTGTCCCACTACACCGACTGGACCATCGGCCACGTACACGCCGGCGCCCTCGGTTGGGTGGCGATGATCTCCATCGGCGCGCTGTATCACATGATCCCCAAAGTCTTCGGCCGCGAGCAGATGCACAGCGTCGGCCTGATCAACGCGCACTTCTGGCTGGCCACCATCGGCACCGTGCTCTACATCGCCTCGATGTGGGTCAACGGCATCGCCCAGGGCCTGATGTGGCGTGCGATCAACGAAGACGGCACCCTCACCTACTCGTTCGTCGAAACCCTGGTGGCCAGCCACCCTGGCTTCATCGTGCGGCTGGTGGGCGGTGCGATCTTCCTCAGCGGCATGTTCCTGATGGCTTACAACACCTGGCGTACCGTGCGTTCGGCGCAGCCTGTCGAAGCCGTCCCTGTCGCGCAGCTGGCCTGAGGAGTCTGTGATGAAACACGAAACGATTGAAAAAAACGTCGGCCTGCTGATGCTGCTCATGGTGCTCGCCGTGAGCATCGGCGGCCTGACCCAGATCGTCCCGCTGTTCTTCCAGGACGTGACCAACAAACCGGTCGAAGGCATGAAGCCCTACACCGCGCTGCAACTGGAAGGCCGTGACATTTACATCCGCGAAGGCTGCGTGCAGTGCCACTCGCAGATGATCCGTCCGTTCCGCGCCGAAACCGAGCGCTATGGCCATTACTCGGTCGCCGGTGAAAGCGTGTGGGACCACCCCTTCCTGTGGGGCTCCAAGCGTACCGGGCCGGACCTGGCACGCGTCGGCGCGCGTTACTCGGACGACTGGCACCGCGCGCACTTGTACAACCCGCGCAACGTGGTGCCCGAGTCGAAGATGCCGGCCTACCCCTGGCTGGTCACCGCCGCCGTCGACAGCAGCCACACCGAGACCAAGTTGAAAGTGATGCGCACCCTCGGCGTGCCCTACACCGACGACGACATCACTGCCGCCGTCGCCAGCCTCAAGGGCAAGACCGAGATGGACGCGCTGGTTGCGTACCTGCAAGTACTCGGCACTGCCATCAAGAGCAAGAGGTGAGCCATGGGATTTGAATTCGATGCGGGCACCATCCGCGGCCTCGGCACGCTGGTGGTCGCCATCGCCTTTATCGGCCTGTCGCTGTGGGTATTCAACAACCGGCGCAATGCGGAATTCGAGGAAGCGCGCCTGCTGCCCTTCGCCGACGAACCTGCGCCATCCGACGCTCACCAAGAGCCTGCAACAAGGAGCAATCGGCCATGACCACTTTCTGGAGTACATGGATCTGCGTACTGACCCTCGGCAGCCTCATCGGCCTGACCTGGCTCTTGATCGGCACCCGCAAGGGCGAGACCAAGGGCAGCGTCGACCAGACCATGGGCCACGCCTTCGACGGAATCGAGGAATACGACAACCCGCTGCCCCAGTGGTGGTTCATGCTGTTCGCCGGCACCCTGGTGTTTGCGGTCGGCTACCTGATCCTCTACCCGGGCCTGGGCAACTGGAAGGGCGTGCTGCCGGGCTATGAAGACGGCTGGACCTCGGCCAAGGAGTGGGAGAAGGAGATGGCCAAGGCCGACACCAGGTTCGGGCCGATCTTCGCCAAGTTCTCGGCCATGCCCGTGGAAGAAGTCGCCAAGGACCCACAAGCGTTGAAGATGGGCGGCCGCCTGTTTGCCTCCAACTGCTCGGTGTGCCACGGCTCGGACGCCAAGGGCGCGTTTGGCTTCCCGAACCTGGCGGACAACATCTGGCGCTGGGGCGGTTCGGCCGAAGCGATCAAGACCACCATCCTCAACGGCCGTCACGCGGCAATGCCGGCCTGGGGTGACATGCTCGGCGACGAGGGTGTGAAAAACGTTGCCGCCTATGTGCGTCACGACCTGGCCAAGCTGCCATTGCCGGCCGACAGCAGCGCCGACCTCGCGGCAGGCCAAGCGGCGTTCAACACCACCTGCGTCGCGTGCCATGGCCCCGAAGGCCACGGGATGGAAGCCATGGGTGCGCCCGACTTGACCAAACCGGGCGGTTACATCTACGGCACCAGCCTGGCGCAGTTGCAGCAGACCATCCGGCACGGCCGCCAAGGCCAGATGCCCGCGCAGGAAGTGTTGCAAGGCAATGACAAGGTGCACCTGCTGGCGGCCTACGTTTACAGCCTCTCCCACAACGCTGATGGCGCAACGCCGGAAAGCCAAGCCCAATAACCTCTGACTGCCGCCCCACCCGGGGCGGCAGCTTCCCGCCCCCTTCATGGTTAACGCTCGATTGAGCCGTACCTGCCTGCGCGACCAAGTGTCGCACCCTTCCAAAGCACACCTTTCCCCCCGCGCCATTCGGGTCTACGCTTTCGTGCAAGCGCAGCGGTTGCGGCGTGCGCAACGAGCGCCGTTGCGGCCCGAAAAAATTCCTGTCCACTCGATCAGCTTTCGATTTGGCAATTTGTCCTTACATCAAACATGGAAAGGGCGCAGAATCTGGCTTGGAACGCCTTGACGCAGGTCAGCGTTGCGTTGCATTGGCCTCTCGCTTTCTACATACTTGCGGCCGATTTTTACCTATAAAAAAACTAAACCGTGGAACCTTAGAATGAGCACAGCAATCAGTCCGACTGCTTATAACTATAAGGTAGTCCGCCAGTTCGCCATCATGACGGTGGTCTGGGGGATCCTTGGCATGGGGCTCGGGGTGTTCATCGCCTCGCAGCTGGTTTGGCCGGAATTGAATTTCGGCTTGCCATGGACGACCTTTGGCCGCCTGCGCCCGCTGCACACCAACCTGGTGATCTTTGCCTTCGGCGGATGTGCATTGTTTGCCACCTCCTACTATGTCGTGCAGCGAACCTGCCAGACGCGACTGATCTCCGACGGCCTTGCGGCCTTCACCTTCTGGGGCTGGCAAGCCGTCATCCTCGGCGCCATCGTCACCCTGCCGCTGGGTTACACCACCACCAAGGAATACGCCGAGCTCGAATGGCCCATCGCCATTTTGCTCGCCATTGTCTGGGTGACCTACGCCGTGGTGTTCTTCGGCACCATCGTCAAGCGCAAGACCAAGCACATCTATGTGGGCAACTGGTTCTACGGCGCGTTTATCCTGGTCACGGCGATGCTGCACATCGTCAACCACGCCTCGTTGCCGGTCAGCCTGTTCAAGTCCTACTCGGCCTACGCCGGGGCGACGGACGCGATGATCCAGTGGTGGTACGGGCATAACGCCGTAGGGTTTTTCCTGACCACCGGTTTCCTGGGGATGATGTACTACTTCGTGCCCAAACAGGCCGAACGTCCTATTTACTCGTATCGCCTGTCCATCGTGCACTTCTGGGCGCTGATCACCCTGTACATCTGGGCAGGCCCGCACCACTTGCACTACACCGCGCTGCCGGATTGGGCACAGTCCCTGGGCATGGCGATGTCGATCATCCTGCTGGCGCCAAGCTGGGGCGGCATGATCAACGGCATGATGACGCTGTCGGGCGCCTGGCATAAGCTGCGCACCGACCCGATCCTGCGCTTCCTCGTGGTCTCGCTGGCGTTCTACGGCATGTCGACCTTCGAAGGCCCGATGATGGCGATCAAGACCGTCAACTCCCTGTCCCACTACACCGACTGGACCATCGGCCACGTACACGCCGGCGCGCTCGGCTGGGTCGCCATGATCTCCATCGGCGCGCTGTACCACATGATCCCCAAGCTGTTCGGCCGCGCGCAGATGCACAGCGTCGGGCTGATCAACACGCACTTCTGGCTGGCCACCATCGGCACCGTGCTCTACATCGCCTCGATGTGGGTCAACGGCATCACCCAAGGCCTGATGTGGCGTGCGATCAACGATGACGGCACCCTCACCTACTCCTTCGTCGAAGCACTGCAAGCCAGCCACCCGGGCTTTATCGTCCGCGCCCTGGGCGGTGCGTTCTTTGCCACCGGCATGCTGTTCATGGCCTACAACGTCTGGCGCACCGTGCGTGCGTCCGACCCTGCGCAAGCTGAAGCCGCCGCCAAGATCGCCGTTGTGGGAGCCCACTGATGAAGCATGAAGTCGTCGAGAAGAATATCGGCCTGCTGGCCTTCTTCATGGTCATTGCCGTGAGTATCGGTGGCTTGACCCAGATCGTGCCGCTGTTTTTCCAGGACGTGACCAACAAGCCGGTCGAAGGCATGAAGCCGCGCAGCGCCCTGGAATTGGAAGGGCGCGACGTTTACATCGCCAACGGTTGCGTCGGCTGCCACTCGCAGATGATCCGCCCGTTCCGTGCCGAAACCGAACGCTACGGCCACTATTCGGTCGCCGGTGAAAGCGTCTGGGACCATCCGTTCCTGTGGGGCTCCAAACGCACCGGCCCGGACCTGGCCCGTGTCGGCGGGCGTTACTCCGATGACTGGCAGCGCGCGCATTTGTATAACCCGCGCAACGTGGTGCCTGAATCGAAAATGCCGGCGTACCCGTTCCTCGTGGAAAACAAGCTCGACGGCAAGGACACCGCCAAGAAGATGGAAGTGCTGCGCACCCTGGGCGTGCCCTACACCGACGAAGACATCGCCGGCGCGGCCGCCGCCGTTGAGGGCAAGACCGAAATGGACGCATTGGTGGCCTACCTGCAAGGCCTGGGCACCATCATCAAAAGCAAACGGTGATTCTTCATGGATATCGGGATGATTCGTGGGCTGGGCACCGTTGTGGTGATGGTGGCCTTTATCGGCCTGGCGCTGTGGGTGTTCAGCCCCAAGCGCAAGTCGGAGTTTGAAGACGCGACCTTGCTGCCCTTTGCGGATGATCCCGAAGCCATCAAGCACGTCGAGCAAGCTTCTAGGAGTAACAAAGAATGACTACGTTCTGGAGTCTGTACGTCACAGTCCTCAGCCTGGGCACCATCTTCGCCCTGACCTGGCTGCTGCTGTCGACCCGCAAGGGCCAGCGCGCCGAGCAAACCGACGAGACTGTCGGCCACTCGTTCGACGGCATCGAGGAGTACGACAACCCACTGCCCAAGTGGTGGTTCATGCTGTTTGTCGGCACCATCATTTTCGCCCTCGGCTACCTCGTGCTGTACCCGGGCCTGGGCAACTGGAAGGGCCTGCTGCCAGGCTACAACTACCTCGACAACGATAAGCAAACCCCTTTCGCCAACGGCCAGACCGGCTGGACCGGCGTGCACGAATGGGAGAAGGAAATGGCCAGGTCGGAGGCCAAGTTCGGGCCGATCTTCGCCAAGTTCGCCTCGATGCCGATTGAAGAAGTTGCCAAGGACCCGCAAGCCCTGAAGATGGGTGGCCGCCTGTTCGCCTCCAACTGCTCGGTGTGCCATGGTTCCGACGCCAAGGGCGCCTATGGCTTCCCCAACCTGACCGACGCCGACTGGCGCTGGGGTGGCGAGCCGGCCACTATCAAGGAAACTATCATGAAGGGCCGCCACGCGGTGATGCCGGGCTGGCTGGATATCCTGAAGGAACAGGGCGTCAGCGACGTCGCCGCCTTCGTGCTGACCAACCTCGACGGCCGCAAACTACCGGAAGGCGCAAAGGCTGACGTCGCCAACGGCGAAAAACTCTTCGCCGCCAACTGCGTGGCCTGCCACGGCCCCGCCGGCAAAGGCACCCCGGCCATGGGCGCGCCCGACCTGACTCACCCGGCGGCCTTCATCTACGGTTCGAGCTTCGCGCAACTGCAACAGACCATCCGCTGGGGCCGCCAGGGCCAGATGCCGGCCCAGGAACAGCTGCAGGGCAATGACAAGGTGCACTTGCTCGCGGCGTATGTGTACAGCTTGTCCCATGGGGATAAAAAGGCTGAGGAATAACAAGGCCGTTAAAACAACAAGCCCCGGGCAGCGAAAGCTGGCGGGGCTTTTGTTGTTTATTGCTCCGAAAACCGATAGACATTAAGTTTGAAAGCTCACTTTTTAAGCGGGACTGATGCATGAACGAAGGCAGCGCCATACCCCAGCAAAATAATCAGGAAGAAGTAATCGAAGCGGTCGCTGTAAATATTGTCGACATGCTGCAAATCCCTGATGACAGCATCGAATTCACCCCAGAGCGTGCAACTATCATAACCAGACAGCAGTTCGATCAGTGACTCACTTAGGCGGCTAAGATTCTTAAACACAAAAATCAAATGTGGGAGCGATGGCGCGACGATCCGACTTGCTCGTAAATGCGATGAATCAGTAGCGAATAAGGCGACTGACACTGCGCATTCGCGAGCAAGCCCGCTCCCACATTCGACGTGGTTTTTTCTGAAGACCGAGTTCTCCAGTGCAAGGCTTTAGGGCTTGCCCGCCACAGCGATCACAAAAACCGTCCATACTTGCAAAGTCAATTGATCCAGATCACTTACACCATCAATTGATTTCACCCAACGCGACCAAAGGTCGCACCCCTTGCGTACCTTCGGGGGCGTATCATTGGGCCACTGCAACACCCTTAATTTGACCCCGGTTGGCACGTACTGGCCGAGGCAAATCTCCACCGCCGTGGGATGCAATGATGAGCGACCAGATACCGGTACATAACGTTACCCCGCCTGCCAAAACCGTCGACCTCTACGCTTCGCGAGAGAAAATCTACACCCGCGCCTTCACCGGCCTGTTCCGCAATTTGCGCATGCTCGGTGGCGCCGCACTGTTCCTGCTCTACTTCGGCACCGTGTGGCTGAACTGGGGTGGCCACCAGGCCGTGTGGTGGAACCTGCCGGAGCGTAAGTTCTTCATTTTCGGCGCAACCTTCTGGCCTCAGGACTTCATCCTGCTCTCGGGCATTCTTATCGTTGCGGCCTTTGGCCTATTCTTTATCACCGTGTACGCCGGGCGCGTGTGGTGCGGTTATACCTGCCCGCAAAGCGTGTGGACGTGGATCTTCATGTGGTGCGAAAAAGTCACCGAGGGTGACCGCAACCAACGCATCAAGCTCGACAAGGCGCCGATGAGCGCCAACAAATTCCTGCGCAAATTTGGCAAGCACACGCTGTGGCTGTTGATCGGGTTTGTCACCGGGCTGACCTTTGTCGGCTACTTCTCGCCGATCCGCGAACTGGTGTTCGATTTCTTCACCGGCCAGGCCGACGGCTGGTCGTATTTCTGGGTCGGGTTCTTTACCCTCGCCACCTATGGCAACGCCGGCTGGCTGCGCGAGCAGGTGTGCATCTACATGTGCCCGTACGCGCGTTTCCAGAGCGTGATGTTCGACAAAGACACCCTGATCGTCTCCTACGACCCTCGCCGTGGCGAAGTGCGTGGCCCACGTAAAAAAGGCGTCGACTACAAGGCCCAGGGCCTGGGCGATTGCATCGATTGCACGATGTGCGTGCAGGTGTGCCCGACCGGTATCGACATCCGCGACGGCCTGCAAATCGAGTGCATCGGCTGCGCCGCGTGTATCGATGCCTGCGACACCATCATGGACAAGATGGACTACCCGCGCGGCCTGATCAGCTACACCACTGAACATAACCTCTCGGGGCAGAAAACCCATAAACTGCGCCCGCGCCTGATCGGCTACGCCTTGGTGCTGCTGGCAATGATCGGCCTGTTGGTGGCGGCATTTTTCATGCGCTCGCTGGTGGGTTTCGACGTGAGCAAGGACCGTGTGCTGTACCGCGAAAACGCCGAAGGCCGTATCGAAAACGTCTACAGCCTGAAGATCATGAACAAGGACCAGCGCGACCACACCTACGTGCTCGATGCCGCGGGCCTGCCGGACCTCAAGCTGCAGGGCCGGCGCGAAATCAAAGTGGCCGCCGGCGACATCGTCAGCCTGCCGGTGGAACTCTCGAGTGCGCCGGAGCAATTGCCGTCGAGCACCAACGAGGTGACATTCATCCTCAAGGATGCCGATGACACCAGCGTCCAGATTGAAGCCAAGAGCCGATTCATCGGCCCACACGTTCGTTGAACAGGAACCCGAGCATGTCCGCACCCACCGCCGCAAGCCCTTGGTACAAGCACCTCTGGCCCTGGATCATCATCGGCATCCTGGCCTGCTCGGTGACCTTGACCTTGTCCATGGTGACCATCGCGGTGAATAACCCGGACAACCTGGTCAACGACAACTACTACGAGGCCGGCAAAGGCATCAACCGCGCCCTGGACCGCGAGCGCCTGGCCCAGACCCTGCAACTGCGCGCCAGGCTGCACCTGGATGAGCTGACCGGCGAAGTCGAGCTGAACCTCACCGGCTACAGCAACCCGAATACCCTGGAATTGAACCTGATCTCCCCGACCCAGCCGGAGAAGGACCGCAAGATCAACCTGGCGCGCAGCGACAGTGAACCGGGCCGCTACATCGGCCAGGTCACCGACAAGGTCGAGGGCCGCCGCTTCGTGGAACTGCTGGGCGTGGAAGGCGACAAGACCTGGCGCCTGTTCGAGGAGGAAGAGGTCAGCCACGACAAGGACCTGCTGCTGGGTGATGAGCCGTTGCAGGGCGCCGAAGATCTGAAGAAGTAAAACATTGCGCTTCGCGATGAGGCCCTTCCAGCTGACTATATCCATGACCAGCCCAACCCCCTGCTACCACTGCGCCCTGCCCGTCCCGCCGGGCAGCCGCTTCACCGCGGTGATCCTCGACGAACGCCGGGAACTCTGCTGCCCAGGTTGCCAGGCGGTGGCCGAAGCAATTGTGGCCGGCGGCCTGGAGAGCTACTACCAGCACCGCAGCGAAGCCTCGGCCAACCCTGAAGCGCTGCCGGTGCAACTGGTGGATGAGCTGGCGCTGTACGACCGCGCCGATGTGCAGAAACCCTTTGTGCGCCACGACGGCGAACTCGCCGAAGCCACCTTGCTGATGGAAGGCATCAGTTGCGCCGCCTGTGGCTGGCTGATCGAGAAACACCTGCGCAGCCTGCCCGCCGTGGCCGAGGCGCGGCTCAACCTGTCCAACCATCGTTTGCACGTGCGTTGGGCTGACGGGCAACTGCCGTTGAGCCAAGTGCTGAGTGAGCTGCGCCATATCGGTTACGCCGCCCACCCTTACCAGGCCGACCGTGCCGCCGAGCAACTGACCAGCGAAAATCGCCTGGCCCTGCGTCAATTGGGCGTGGCCGGGCTGCTGTGGTTCCAGGCCATGATGGCAACCATGGCGACCTGGCCGGAATTCAATGTCGACCTGAGCCCGGAACTGCATGTGATCCTACGCTGGGTGGCGATGTTTCTGACAACACCCATCGTGTTCTACAGCTGCGCACCGTTTTTCAAGGGTGCCCTGCGCGACCTGCGCACGCGCCACCTGACCATGGATGTATCGGTTTCACTGGCCATCGGCGGTGCCTATCTGGCGGGGATCTGGACCGCGATCACCGGCACCGGTGAGTTGTACTTCGACGCGGTGGGCATGTTTGCGCTGTTCCTGCTGACCGGGCGTTACCTCGAGCGCCGTGCCCGCGAGCGTACGGTTGCGGCGACCGCGCAACTGGTCAACCTGCTGCCCGCCTCGTGCCTGCGGCTCAAGGCGGATGGCCAGAGCGAACGCATCCTGCTCCCGGAGCTGGCCTTGGGCGATCGCGTGCTGGTGCACCCCGGTGCCGTGCTGCCGGCGGATGGCCTGATCCTCGACGGCCAGTCCAGTATCGATGAGTCGCTGCTCACGGGTGAGTACCTGCCGCAACCCCGACAAGCCGGGGATGCGGTCACGGCGGGCACGCTCAATGTCGAAGGGGCATTGATTGTGGAAGTACGCGCCTTGGGCCATGACACCCGCCTGTCCGCCATCGTGCGCCTGCTGGAAAGGGCCCAGGCCGAGAAACCGCGCCTGGCCCGGATCGCCGATCGCGCCGCGCAGTGGTTCCTGCTGTGCTCGCTGATCGCAGCCGTCCTGATCGGGTTGTTATGGTGGCAGCTGGATTCGTCGCGGGCATTCTGGATTGTGCTGGCGATGTTGGTGGCAACCTGCCCGTGCGCGTTGTCCCTGGCCACGCCCACCGCCCTCACCGCCGCCACCGGCACCTTGCACACACTCGGCCTGCTGCTGACCCGCGGCCATGTGCTGGAAGGGTTGAACCAGATCGATACGGTGATTTTCGACAAGACCGGCACCCTGACCGAAGGACGCCTGGTATTGAGCGCCATCCGGCCACTGGGCAACTTGAGCACGGACCTGTGCCTGAGCCTCGCCGCCGCCCTGGAAAACCGCTCCGAACACCCGATCGCCCGCGCCTTCGGACGCGCGACGCTGGCCGCCGACGAAGTCGTCAGTTCGCCCGGGCTTGGCCTTGAAGGCCGCGTGGGCGCGCGCCAACTGCGCATCGGCCAACCGGGCTTTGTCTGTGAACTCAGTGGTTGCCCGATCCCGGCCGCGCCGCAGGATGGCGGCCAATGGCTGCTGCTGGGCGACCGCGAAGGCGCACTGGCCTGGTTCGTGCTCGACGACCGCCTGCGCAGTGACGCGCCTGCGCTGTTGGCGGCCTGCAAGGCGCGTGGCTGGCGCACGCTGCTGTTGTCCGGGGACAGTTCGCCGATGGTCGCCAGCGTCGCGGCTGAGCTGGGTATCGACGAAGCCCACGGCGGCCTGCGCCCCGATGACAAGCTGCACGTGCTGCAACGGCTGCACCAGGAAGGCCGCAAGGTGTTGATGCTCGGCGACGGCGTCAACGATGTGCCGGTGCTCGCCGCTGCGGATATCAGCGTGGCCATGGGCACTGCCACCGACCTGGCCAAGACCAGCGCCGATGCCGTGTTGCTGTCCAACCGCCTGGACGCTCTTGTACACGCCTTTACCCTGGCACGGCGCACCCGTCGGGTGATTGTTGAAAACCTGCTGTGGGCAGGCCTATACAATGGCCTCATGCTACCGTTTGCCGCCCTGGGTTGGATCACGCCCATCTGGGCCGCGGTCGGCATGTCCCTCAGTTCGTTGACCGTGGTGCTCAACGCCCTGCGCCTGACTCGCCTGCCGAGCGCGCCGGTGGCACGAGCCCCCTCAGTAACCCGTCCGCTGCCGGCTTGAGCCGCGCGGGCATGGAGTGCAGATGCCAGCTTTATACGTAATGATTCCGGCGGCGCTGCTGTTAGTGGGCGTGGCCATCTATATCTTTTTCTGGGCGGTGGACAGCGGCCAGTACGACGACCTCGACGGCCCGGCCCACAGCGTCTTGTTCGACGACCAGGACCCGAACCACCTCGCCGCCGTCGACGAAGCCAACGGCCCCGAGCAACCGCCCACGCCCAAAGACCCGCCCCATGCTTGAATTGGCGCCGCTGCTGGTTTCCGCGCTGATCCTCGGCCTGCTGGGCGGCGGCCATTGCCTGGGCATGTGCGGCGGGCTGATGGGCGCGCTGACCCTGGCGATCCCCAGGGAGCAGCGCGGCCGCAGGTTTCGACTGCTGCTGGCATACAACCTGGGCAGGGTGCTCAGCTATGCCGTCGCCGGCGTATTGATTGGCCTGGCCGGTTGGGCCGTGGCGAACAGCCCGGCGGCGATGTTCATGCGTGTGCTTGCCGGGCTGCTGTTGATCAGCATGGGCCTGTACCTGGCCGGTTGGTGGAGCGGCCTCACCCGCATCGAAAGCCTCGGCCGCGGCCTGTGGCGCTTTATCCAGCCCGTCGCCAGCCGCCTGCTGCCGGTGTCGAGCCTGCCGCGCGCGTTGCTGCTGGGCGCGCTGTGGGGCTGGTTGCCGTGCGGGTTGGTCTATAGCACCCTGCTATGGGCCGCGAGCCAGGGGAATGCGCTGGACAGCGGCTTGCTGATGCTGGCGTTCGGCCTGGGTACCTGGCCGGTGCTGTTGGCCACCGGGCTTGCGGCCGAGCGGGTCACCGCGCTGCTGCGCAAACGCAGCGTGCGCAGGGCGGGTGGCACGCTGGTGATCCTGTTTGGCCTATGGACATTGCCTGGGCCCCACCAGCACTGGCTGATGGGACACTGATTGACGATGTGGCATAGCGCCGCTCCCTGTTGATGCAAATCAAGGTGGCCGCGCCAGCCAGCCCCTAGACTCGGCCCACCAGCCAATCCGGGGGACCGCCCGCATGCTCGACGCCATTCGTTGGGACGCCAATCTGATTCACCGCTACGACCTGGCGGGACCGCGCTACACGTCCTACCCCACCGCCGTACAATTCGACAGCCAGGTCGGGACATTCGACCTGCTCCACGCCCTGCGCGATAGCCGCAAGGCCGCGCGACCGTTGTCGCTGTACCTGCATGTGCCGTTCTGCGCGAACATCTGCTACTACTGCGCCTGCAACAAAGTCATCACCAAGGACCGTGGCCGCGCCCAGGCCTACCTGCAACGCCTGGAGCAGGAAATCCAGCTGGTGGCCTGCCACCTCGACCCGAAACAACCGGTGGAGCAACTGCATTTCGGCGGCGGCACCCCGACGTTTCTCAGTCACGATGAACTGCGCCAGGTCATGACGTGCCTGCGCCGGCACTTCAACCTGCTGGACGATGATTCCGGCGACTACGGCATCGAGATCGACCCTCGCGAAGCCGACTGGGCCACCATGGGCCTGCTGCGCGAACTGGGCTTCAACCGCGTCAGCATCGGCCTGCAGGACCTCGACCCCGAGGTACAACGCGCGGTCAATCGCCTGCAAAGCCTGGAAGAAACCCAGGCTGTGATCGAGGCGGCGCGCACCCTGCAATTTCGCTCGATCAATATCGACCTGATCTACGGCTTGCCCAAGCAAACGCCGATCAATTTCGCGCGCACCGTGGAAGAAGTGATCAAGCTGCAACCCGACCGCCTGTCGGTGTTCAACTACGCCCACCTCCCGGAACGTTTCATGCCGCAGCGGCGCATCAACACCGATGACCTGCCCTCCCCGGCGGCAAAGCTGCTGATGCTGCAAACCACCATCGAGCAACTGACCCAGGCCGGCTACCGCTACATCGGCATGGACCACTTCGCCCTGCCCGACGACGAGCTGGCCATCGCCCAGGAAGAAGGCACCTTGCAACGCAACTTCCAGGGCTACACCACCCACGGCCATTGCGACTTGATCGGGCTCGGGGTGTCGGCGATCAGCCAGATCGGCGACCTCTACTGCCAGAACAGCAGTGACCTCAACGGCTACCAGAACACCCTGGCCGGCGCGCAACTGGCGACCAGTCGTGGTTTGATCTGCACCACGGATGACCGCTTGCGACGGGATGTGATCCAGCAGTTGATCTGCAACTTCAGTCTGGGATTCGAGGGGATCGAACAGGCGTACAACATCGACTTTCGCGGCTATTTTGCCGAGCTGTGGCCACAACTGGAAACGATGGCCACCGACGGTTTGATCGAGTTAGACGCCCGAGGCATCCGCGTACTGCCGGCCGGGCGCCTGCTGGTGCGTTCGGTGTGCATGGTGTTCGATGCCTATCTGGAACATCAGAACAGGCAGCGTTTTTCACGGGTGATCTGATCAGTTCGACAGCGCCATGACTTTTCCGACGTCTTCGGAGCTCATGCCCTTCATCGCCTTGGCCAGAGATATTTGAGCGGTCATCAAGCCTGCCTGCAGGGAACTGATGGCCGTCTGCAAGATGGACGTCTTGGCCTGGAGTTCTTCCGGGGTCAGGTTCTGCTGGGTCGCCAACGCTTGCAGTTCGGCCATTTTCTCGGCGATCTGCTGCTTCAACTGACGGATCATTTTCAGGATCTCCTTGACGTTATCGTCCAGGCCGCTCTCGTCGATATCGGAGTTAGTGCTCGCAGCCTTGCCGGCTGCGTTGAACGCATCGGCGGAAATCGTCACCTTCACGCCTTCAACCGGCGTGGTTTCCGTGACAGGCGCTGGTTTTTCCTCGGTCTCCACCGTTGGCTTCAGGTCCGGCACCGTGGGTACGCGAACGGCGGGATTGTAGGCAGCAATGACAGACATGATCTGAGCTCCGGCTCGTGGAAATACACAGGGGGTATCGGCGTCGATACAAAAACCTTTATACCGTTGCGGTTTTTTTGTACACGCTGGCCTCACCGCCCTCCAGTGCGTTACCCTTACGTCTTATGTGTGTTTTCCCACAAGGATTTAAGAAATGTCCGAGCCAGTCAAACTGCGCGCTCATGGCCAGGCCCACTGCAAGGATTGCAGCCTGGCTCCCCTCTGCTTGCCACTTTCGTTGAATTTGGAAGACATGGATGCGTTGGACGAGATCGTTAAACGCGGTCGCCCGCTAAAAAAAGGCGAGTTTCTGTTTCGCCAGGGCGACAAGTTCGACTCCGTCTATGCAGTGCGTTCGGGCGCATTGAAGACCTTCAGCCTGAGCGACGGCGGCGAAGAGCAGATCACCGGTTTCCACCTGCCCAGCGAGCTGGTGGGGTTGTCGGGCATGGACACCGAGATGCACCCCGTTTCAGCCCAGGCCCTGGAGACGACGTCGGTGTGCGAAATCCCCTTCGAGCGCCTGGACGAACTGGCCCTGCAGTTGCCGCAACTGCGCCGTCAATTGATGCGCGTGATGAGCCGCGAGATTCGTGACGACCAGCAAATGATGCTGCTGCTGTCGAAGAAAACCGCCGACGAGCGCATTGCCACCTTCCTGGTCAACCTGTCGGCACGCTTCCGTGCCCGTGGCTTCTCGGCCAACCAGTTCCGCCTGAGCATGTCGCGCAATGAAATCGGCAACTACCTGGGCCTGGCGGTGGAGACCGTGTCCCGTGTATTCACCCGTTTCCAGCAGAACGAACTGCTTGCCGCCGAGGGCAAGGAAGTGCATATCCTCGACCCGATCCAACTGTGCGCACTGGCGGGTGGCTCGCTGGAGGGCTGACGCAGACACGCGCGGCCGCGCCAATCGGCGAGGCCGCAGGTATACTCGGCGTCCGTTTCCAGCCCAGGACTCTTCGACGATGACCTTTGATTCGTTCGACATCAAATCCCTGATCCGCCCCGTCATCGACTTCCCCAAGCCAGGGGTGATCTTCCGTGACATTACCCCCCTGTTCCAATCGCCCCGCGCCCTGCGCCTGGTGGCGGACAGCTTTGCCCACCGTTATGTCGAAGCCGAATTCACCCATATCGGCGCGATGGATGCGCGCGGTTTCCTGATCGGTTCGATTATTGCCTATCAACTGAACAAGCCTCTGGTGCTGTTCCGCAAGCAAGGCAAGCTGCCAGCGGACGTGCTGGCCGAGGGTTACCAAACCGAGTACGGCGAGGCCTTTTTGGAGGTGCACGCGGACAGCCTGTGCGAGGGCGACTCGGTGTTGATATTCGATGACTTGATCGCCACGGGCGGTACATTGATTGCGGCGGCGAACCTGGTACGGCGCATGGGCGCGAAGATTTTCGAAGCGGCGGCGATTATCGATTTGCCGGAGCTGGGTGGGTCGCAGCGCTTGGAAGATATGGGGATTCCCACGTTTTGCCTGACGCAGTTTGCGTTGACCGAGCGTTAACGGTTAACCGAGCCGACTTCATCGCGGGCAAGCCCGGCTCCCACAGGGGAATGCATTCCACTGTGGGATTGTTCAGGTCTTTAGAGCGCGATCGGCTTGCGGCCGGCAAACGAATGCGCCAACGTCCCGCCATCCACCAACTCCAGCTCGCCGCCCAACGGCACGCCATGGGCGATGCGCGAGGTGATCAGGCCTTTGTTGGTCAGCAATTGGGCGATGTAGTGCGCGGTCGCCTCACCTTCCACCGTCGGGTTGGTGGCCAGGATCACTTCGGTAAAGGTGCCCTGCGCTTCGATGCGCGCCACCAGTTGCGGGATACCGATGGCTTCCGGGCCCAGGCCGTCCAACGGCGACAGATGGCCCTTGAGCACGAAGTAGCGCCCGCGATAGCCGGTCTGTTCCACCGCGTACACATCCATCGGCCCTTCCACGACGCACAGCAGCGTATCGTCGCGACGCGGGTCGGCGCATTGCGGGCAGAGTTCTTCTTCGGTAAGCGTGCGGCACTGGCGGCAGTGGCCTACTCCGGTCATGGCCTGGCTCAGGGCCTGGGCCAACCGGGTGCCGCCGCTGCGATCGCGCTCAAGCAGTTGCAGCGCCATGCGCTGGGCGGTTTTCTGGCCCACGCCCGGCAAAGTGCGCAGGGCGTCGATCAGTTGGCGAATCAGGGGGCTGAAGCTCATGGGCGAAGGGTCCGACAAAACAACGAGACGCGGTTTATACCCGCGCCTCGGATTAGCGTCAAATGCTCAATCCTGTGCGACCCGCACCACCAACTTGCCGAAGTTGCGTCCTTCCAGCAAACCGATAAAGGCTTCGGGCGCCTGCTCCAGGCCGTCAACCACATCCTCGCGGAATTTGATCTTGCCGTCGCGCACCCACGGCGCCATGGCGCTGAGGAACTCAGGCTGGCGATCACCGTAGTCATCGAACACGATAAAGCCCTGGATACGCACGCGCTTGGTCAGCAAGGTGCGCTGCAGCGCGGGCAACCGGTCAGGCCCCTCGGGCGCTTCATGAGCGTTATAGCCGGCGATCAGCCCGCACAGTGGAATGCGCGCCTTGGGGTTGAGCAAGGGCACCACGGCGTCGAACACTTTGCCGCCGACGTTTTCGAAATAGATGTCTATGCCCTCGGAGCACGCCTGGGTCAACTGATCGGCAAACTCGGCGCTCTTGTGGTCAATACAAGCATCAAAGCCCAATTCGTCCACCACGTAGCGGCACTTGTCGGCGCCACCCGCGATACCGACCACCCGCAGGCCCTTGAGCTTGGCCACTTGCCCCACCACCGAGCCCACTGCACCCGACGCAGCCGCCACCACCAGGGTTTCGCCGGCCTTGGGCTGGCCGATGTCCATCAGGCCCATGTAGGCGGTCATGCCCGGCATGCCCAGCACGCCCAAGGCCATCGACGGACTGGCCAAGCCCTTGGGCACCGGCATCAAGTTGCGCCCGTCGGAAATGCTGTGGCTCTGCCACCCTGTGGAGCCGACCACCAGGTCGCCCACTTCGAATTTCGGATTACGCGACTGCTCGATACGGCTGACAGCGCCACCGGTCATCACTTCATCGATTTCCACCGGAGCTGCGTAGGACGGTGCGTCGCTCATGCGTCCACGCATATAGGGATCGAGGGACAGGTAGAGCGTCTTGAGCAGGACCTGGCCGTCAGCCAGCTCCGGCAGATTCACACGCTCCAGGCGGAAGTTTTCCGGGGTCGGTGCGCCTTGAGGGCGTGAGACCAGGACGATGCGCTGGTTCAGTGTGGGTTCTTGAGACATGAGGAACTCCTTTAGCGAATGCAGCGGTATAGGGTGCAGACCCTCTGCATGCGGTTGGGGTTCAGATCGATAGCGTGGGAACGATCAACACCGAGTTGTCCGCATCGCAGGCAAGCCAGCTCCCACAGTTGCTCTGCCACGCTCAAAAAAATGCCAGGCATCGAGCCTGGCATTTGAGTTCAGCTAGCCGATCAGAACGGCAGCTTCATGCCTGGCGGCAGTTGCATGCCGGCGGTCACGCCGCCCATTTTTTCCTGGCTGCTGGCTTCGATCTTGCGCACGGCGTCGTTGACCGCGGCGGCGAACAAGTCTTCCAGCACTTCGCGGTCGTCATCGCTGACGCCTTCGAGCAGGCTTGGATCGATGCTCACACGCTTGATGTCGTGACGACCAGTCATCACCACACTGACCATATCGCCACCGGCTTTACCGGTGACTTCGGCGTTGGCCAGTTCTTCCTGCATCTTGGCCATTTTTTCCTGCATCTGCTGCGCCTGCTTCATCAGGCCGGCCATGCCACCTTTCATCATGGGAATCACCTCAAAAGTACGTGGATCAGTTTAGTAGCCCGGTTTCATGATGCCTGGGGCACCGGGACGTCGACAGGTTCAATAGTATCGTGACGGACGACCGCACCGAACTGTTGCATCATTTGCTGGATGAGCGGATCACCCTGGATCGAATCCTCGGCCTCGCGCTGGCGATTGATACGCCGGCGCGTCGCGGCCTGGGCCGGGGTTTCCTGTTCGGGCTTGGTCAGCTCGATGGTGATGGTGAGCGTGCGCCCATGGTACTGGTTCAGCGCATCGTTCAGGCGGCGTTGCTGGGTGGCGTTGAACAGCGCACTGTGGGCCGGGTCCAGGTGCAGCAGCCAGTGATCGCCCTCGATGGAGATCAAGGTACAGTTGGCGGCGATGCTGCCGGTCATGCCGGAAATCGGCAGTTTCGGGAACAATTCCAGCCATTGCAGGGCCAGCCCGGTGGCCGGGGCCGCCGCGGGTTCCGCCTCGGGCTCGGGGGCTGGCTCGGCGGTGTGTTCGCTGGCCAGTTCGTCCAGGTAACTGTAGGCCGAGTCCATGTCCGGCTCGATGTAGTCTTCGTCCAGCGGCGGTTCGTCGTCGAGGTCGATGCCCGGGGTGGCGGCCTCTACCTGGGCCACGGTGGGCTCCGGGATAGGCGCAGAGGTCCACTCGGGGGCATCGGGCACCACGCTGTCCGGAGTCGGCGTGGGCATCGGCGTCAGCTCGGGCTGCTCGCCGCTGGTTTCCAGCACCGGCTCCACGGCAGGCACCTGCTCGACGTCGGCCTGGGTGTCTTGCGGAGCATTCCATGGCAGGTCAACGACCGGCTCAGGTTCCTTGACCGGTTCGGGCTCGACCACGGGCGCTGCGACCACGGGCTCCGGCACCGGTGCGGGCGGCTCAGGCTCACGAGACGGCGCAGCGACCACTGGCGCAGTCACCGCCGCGCCAGCCACTGGTTTGGCGGAATCAACTGTGGCCTGGCTGATCCCCACTGGCTTTAGCGGCTGTCTCGGCGCGTCGGCCGAATCGGCGGGCCGGAAGGCCAGCATCCGCAGCAGCACCATTTCAAAGCCGCCGCGCGGGTCCGGGGCCAAGGGCAGGTCGCGGCGGCCGATCAGGCCCATCTGGTAGTAGAACTGCACATCTTCGGCCGGCAACGCCTGGGCCAGTGCCAGCACACGGTCACGGTCGCCATGGCCGTTGTCGACACCCTCGGGCAAGGCCTGGGCGATGGCGACGCGGTGCAGCACATTGAGGATTTCCGAGAGCACGCCGTTCCAGTCCGGGCCCTGCTCCGACAGGTGGCGCACCGCTTCGAGCAACGCCTTGGCGTCACCTTCGATCAGCGCGTGCAACACGTCGAACACCTGGCCATGGTCCAGGGTACCGAGCATGGCGCGCACATCGGCAGCCATGACCTTGCCTTCACCAAAGGAGATGGCCTGGTCGGTAAGGCTCATGGCGTCACGCATCGAACCATCGGCGGCGCGGCCGAGCAGCCAGAGCGCGTCGTCTTCGAACGGTACGTTCTCGACGCCCAACACGTGGGTCAAATGCTCGACCACCCGCTCGGGGGTCATGTTTTTCAGGGAGAACTGCAGGCACCGCGACAGAATCGTTGCAGGGAGTTTCTGCGGGTCGGTGGTGGCCAGGATGAATTTGACGTAGGGCGGCGGCTCTTCCAAGGTTTTCAACAGTGCGTTGAAGGAATGGCTGGACAGCATGTGCACTTCGTCGATCAGGTAGACCTTGAAGCGACCACGGCTGGGCGCGTACTGCACGTTGTCGAGCAGCTCGCGGGTGTCTTCGACCTTGGTGCGGCTCGCGGCGTCGATCTCGATGAGGTCGACGAAACGCCCTTCGTCAATTTCCTTGCACACCGAGCAGGTACCGCACGGCGTTGACGTGATGCCGGTTTCACAGTTCAGGCATTTGGCGATGATGCGTGCAATGGTGGTCTTGCCCACCCCCCGCGTACCGGTAAACAGGTAGGCGTGGTGCAGCCGTTGGCTGTCCAAGGCATTGATCAGAGCCTTGAGCACATGGGTCTGGCCGACCATTTCGCGGAACGAGCGCGGGCGCCATTTACGTGCAAGAACCTGATAACTCATCGAAAACCGTCGCAACTGGGAAGCGGAAGCCGGTAATGCTAGCGGAGCAAGGGGGAAATTGCATCCGGCACGCTCGCCTAATCTGATCAAGCGCTGCTGATTGGCGCTGAAAAGCCGGGCAAGATCAGCCAGATCAACGCCTCTGCAGGCTGATCGCCGCCACGCTGGCCAGCACAATCCCACCGCCCAGCATCACCTGCAGAGCGATGTGCTCACCCAGCAGCGTCGCCGCCAGGGCCATGGCCACCGGCGGGATCAGGTACATCGCCACCGACGCACGGCTGACCTCGACATGCTTCAACACATAGCCCCAGGCCAGGTACGCCAAGGCACTGGGGAAAATGCCGAGCACCAGCATCGCCAGGTTGTCCGCCCACGGCGCCTGCGCCACCGCAGCGGGCAAGCCTGGCAGGTTCACGCAGAGCATCAAGGTGCCCGCCCACACCATGTAGCAGGCCATCGTCAGCGGGCTATAACGATGGGCATAATGTTTCTGGATGGCGAAGTAGAGGCTCCACGACACCGCCGCCAGCAGGATAAGCAAGCCACGCGGGTCGATATCGCCCACGCCCTGGTCGCCCCAGATCACCACCATCACGCCAAGCAAACCGAGCAGCACGCAGCTCCAGCGCCAGAAGCTGACCCGCTCCTTCAAGCAGAAAAACGCGATCAACACACTGAACAACGGCGCCGATTGTGCCAGTACGCTGGACGCCGCCGCCGTCACGAACTGTTGCCCGTAGTTAAGGCTGGTGTGGTGCAGGAACACCCCGAAAAAACTCAACACCATTAGCCACGGCATATCCCCAAGGCGCGGCCGGCCAATGCCCGTTACCAGCGCCACAGCGGCCATGAACAGCGAGGCAATCAGGAACCGCAGCAGCGCGAGGTGGCCAGGGCTGTAGCTGCGCAGCCCCATGTGCACGCCAATCGGCGAATAGGCCCAGCAGAGGATGACGCTGGCGATGACTAGCGTAAGCTTCAGGGGTGACGGAGTATTCATCGAAGGCATCCGAATACTGAGAAAGGATGCCGTCAGTCTTGGCCGGCCCGAGGCGTAGGACAATTAAGCGTTTCTGACTTCTGAAATCATTGGAACTGAGCAATGGAACTGGCCCAACTGAACATGGTGCGAGCCGTGGCGCAAACCGGCAGCGTGGCCCAGGCCGCCCTGCGGTTGCACTGTGTGCCGTCCAACATCACCACGCGGATCAAGCAACTGGAAGCCGAGTTGGGCACGCCCTTGTTTATCCGCGCCGGGCGTGGGCTGGCGATCAGCGCGGCGGGCGAGATCTTCCTGGAGTATTGCGAACGCATCCTGGCCCTGGTGGAGGAGTCCAAACGCGCCGTCGACGCTGACGCCATTCCCCGGGGCACCCTGCGCATCGGAGCGGTGGAGTCCAGCGCCAGCGGCCGTCTGCCGCCACTGTTGGCGGAATATCACCGGCGCTACCCGGATGTCAGCCTGGAACTGGTGACCGGCGCCTGGAGCGAGCTGCTCGACGACCTGCAACACCACCGTCTGGATGTGGCGCTGGTGGCTGCCGGCAACAAACGCGCGAAGCTCGAACACAGCGTGGTCTACAGCGAACGCCTGGTGCTGATCGCAAGTGCAAGCAGCGAACCAATCCGCAGCGCCGCCGACCTCGCAGGCCGCACGCTGCTGGTATGGCCGCCCGGCTGTCCTTACCGTGCCGCGCTGGAGAACTGGCTCAAGCCCCATGCTTTCCAGCCGGCCGTGGCCAGCTATGCCAGTTGGGGCACGATCATCGGTTGCGTCAGCGCGGGCATTGGCGTGGCGCTGGCGCCGGAAGGCATCCTGGGCCGCTATGAACAGGCCGACCAACTGGCGTCGTACCGGTTTGACGAACTGCAGGCGGTGGACAACCTACTGTTCTGGCACAAAGACACCCAGCGGCATCTGGCGCGGGATGCGTTTGCCGGGTTGTTGCGCGAGACCTTCGGCTGAACACTGATCAAAAAGTGGGAGCTGGCTTGCGTCGTTATCGAAAATCAGCTTTTGGGTGCCGACAAACGGCTGTACTGATCCTGGCTGATCCAGCCGGTAAACGAACGGTCCTCGGCATTGATGAACTCGACCTGGGCCCAGCCGTCCTTGAAGGCCAGCACACCGACGACGTCATCCTTGACGATATAAGGGCGCTTGGTGGCCTTGGCGCTGGGGTTCTTCAGCAGGTAAGCCTTGTCGGCGGACACCTTCACCAAGCCGATCCACGGCTTGTTGGCTGTCTGGGTCAGGTCCAGGCCGGTGGCGATCTCCGGCATCAGCACATTGAGGCAACCGGGATGCTGGCGACCCTGTTCCACCGTCAGGGTTACGCCGTCCGACGAAGGTGCCACGCTGCCGGGGTAGGTTTCGTCTTGCCAGGTGGTCAGCGCGTCGGGTTTGCCTTGCAGGTAGAACGTGCAACCGCGCGTCACGCCCTCGCCCATGGCTTCGGCGTAGTAGCCTTCGACCTGATGCTGCGGTGTCACCGCCAGCTTCAGCCCTTCGTATTGGCCTGAGTGCAGCTCGGGCGAACCGGCAAAGGCGGGCGCCACGGCGCTTAACGACAACACACCCATCGCTAGAAAACGCATCATCTTATTTTTTCCCTTCAAGTTTCTCGTAGGCTTTTTGCATAAGGACGTCATAGTTGCCGTAGTCTTTGCCGTTGTAATTGAATGCCATGGAAGTGAAGTCCTTGGCTTTCATGGCCGTCATCAACGCCGGGCTCTTGCTGCAAAAGCCTAGGAATGCCTTTAGTTGACTGCCGGCATTCACTTTCAAGGCCGCGACCAACTCGAACACCGTCTTGTAACCGCATGACCCGTAGTTGAACCCCATGACCTGGAACATGCCCCAGGACGCCGACATCAGCGCAGCTTCCTGGTCCAAGGCAAAGGCAGTAGCCATGGTTTCCCAGGCCTTGATCTGGTCCTTGTTATTGATCTGCCACTGCGGCCCGGCCTTTTTCTTGTAGGGGTAAGACAGCAGCGGGTGCGCCTGGTCGTAGATGTTCTTGGTGTACTTGCGAAACACGTGCCCTTCAAACGCAATCACCGGCAGCCTGGCCGGTCCGAAGCCCGAACGGCCGCCGGATTCCACGGTGGCGAAGGCCTTGATGATATTCACCGAAATACCGCCTCCCAACTGAGTGGCAGCATTTTGAAAGTCCGTCTCGCTGAGGGTCATGCCCCCATCGCACGTGGCCTGGAGTATCAGTTGGCGATTGCGGCGCTCGGCCTCGATCATTGCGCGCATGCGGTCCAGGTACACATTGACCGTGGCCTGCACCGCATCCCCAGAATTGTTGCCGAACGCATTCAGAAAGCTCGGGATACGCATGCTCGGGAAAGCCTTGACCGGCACCTTCACCGCCTCTTCAATCAGGCTGTTGAAGGTGCGGCCCGTGGGGTCAATCACCCCATCGGGATGGGCGTATTTGAGATGACGGAACTGGTACTGGCTGATGCACTGCACCAACTGGCCGTCGCATTTACCGTTTTCGGCCAGCGGAAAACCCAGCTTGGGGATGATCAGATTGAATAAATACTGGATGCACTGCACATCGGCGGGCAAGTTGCGGGCTTTACCAGGCGCGCCTACCGAAGCACTGATAAGACGCGGCAACCCTTGCAGGCTTTTCATCACAGACATCCTTGTTAGTTAATAAAGTGATAGCACTTAGATATCAACTTGCTGCCCTTGTTACACTCTGAAACAAGCGGCTGGCGGAAACTATCAAGGTGGATTCAGGTTGTCCATGGCGACCTGTGAAAGATGTGAAACAGGCAGGTCATTTGATCAGTAACCGTGAAATTCCCGGGTCTTCTGGTACTTGTGGAAATCGATCCACTCCACCACGTCGTAAGGCAGGTAAAGCTGTACCCTGGCGCGGGAAATGGCGATGTACACCGCGCAAAGCCGCTGATCGAACGCGTAGGCATCCTTGAACTTCACGTTGGTCAGCAGCTCAGGTGTGAGGAGCACCCGATCGAATTCCATGCCGCCCGCCTCTTGCGCCTGCATCAGCAGACAGCGTTTGCCGGGGACACCGCTCAGCCGGTTCAAACGGGTGATGTCCGCGACGTTGAAGCCTTTTTCGAGCTCACTTTCAACCCATAGGAACGACTCGTCGAACTGGTTGGCATCGCGTACCTGTTGCCAGTCGTCCATGTCGCTGAAATACGGATGTGGCCCGTTTTCGTTGTGCTCGTTGCTGTAGAACTGCGGCTTGAACAAGGCGATGACGCTAGTCATGAAGCGCTGCAGATCCTGCTGCGCCGTGCTGTCGGGAAAACCGAACGGGCAGTTGGCCTGCTGCAACTGGATGGCCCATTTCATGGTGTCCCAATGCGACGCGGTCAACACCACGCAGCCTTCCGGCGGCACGAAGCCCCGGGGGTAATGTTCGATGCCGACGTCGGCATCCCGGGCGCCTTCGAACGGCGTCTTGCACTTTTGCGAGTGCACGCTGATCAGCGGGTTGACCAGGCGCTCGACGTTGCGCCCTGAGCGCACGGAATAACTGATATCGGTGTGCCGGACTTCGCGCTTTCTCCTGACCATCACCCCACTGGCCAACTGGTACTCGTCACCAAGGGTGACCAACACCTGGCGGCCGCGCTCGATGATCTGCAACAAAGACGGCGGGATGTCCTGGCTTTCATCGATCAATACGTGGGTGTAACGGGGCGGCACCACGCAGCCTTCGAGGCTCGCGCGCTTGATCAGCAGCAGCGCCGCGAAGGCAGTCTGGCCAGCCCATTGCGGATTGGCCTCCAGGTAAGTCCACACGCGGCTGGAGTACTCCAGCAACACTTGGGCCTCCACGTTCGATAGCGGTTGCTTGAAATGCGGCAAATGCCTGGCCGACAAGCTGTGATGGTTGGAGTGGCAATAACGCTCGAGCACTTTCAGGCAGATAGCCAGCGTCGCCGGGCCATCGTGAGTTCGCCAGCCGTGGATATCCAGGGCCTGCGCCACCTCATTCTTGCCCGGCATTCGGGCCGGCGCGTGTGGCGCGGGTTGGCGTGGCCCTTGCAGCAGCGCCTTGGCGAAGGCCGCAAAGGTTGAGCCGGCCTTGCTGTCTTGCGCCAAGCCCATGCGTTCACGCAGCGTCGCCAGCTTGGCTCCGGTGCGGGCCAGCACCAGGGTCTGGGCGGGCCGCAGGCACTCCATCAAGGCGCCCAGCAGATGGCTCTTGCCGATGCCGGCATAGCCTTGCACATGCAGGTCTTCGTTGAGGTTGGCGCGAAAGGTGCGCACCAACTTGTCCTGGGCCGGGCTGAGCCAGCGTTCGCGGTGCCGTGGGGTGACCATCTGCTGACTGAACGGGTCATTGCTGCGCAGGTGGCGAACCTTGTAGCCGATATCCCATTTGCCTGTAGGCAGCAGGTAATCGCGCGCCGCGACTTCTTCGGCCGACAGCAGGCGCAGGTTCACATTTTTGAGTGCATTGAAACCGAAGTACAACTTGCGCGGATCAAACAGCCGCTGGGCTTCGGACAGCAACGTCGCGGCACCTGATGGCGCGGTGTCCACCGCCCAGCCGATCAGCTTGGCCAGAACGCGCTCGGCGCCAGCGCAGGTCAGGTCCTTTTCCTCAGCCTGGGCCAGGTTCTGAATGACCAGTACCGCGGCCAGTTCCGGATCCGTCAGACCGACAAGGGCCTTGGCGCCATCCTCGCCGAGCAGCGCCGTGCAGGTTTCATCCGTGACGGGCAGGAAGACGGGGCTGGCTAAATCAAAATGTTCCGGTTGCATAGTTCCTCGCAGCCAGGGGCCGACGTATGTTGCGGGAGTCAGGCATTATCGCGGCTGTTCAGCTCGAATCGATATTCGCCCAACGAGCCCGACATACCGCCGCGACTCGCTTGAGCCCCAGGCGCCATCGCATTGATCTGTTGCTGGAGTTCGAAGACGGCCATGTCAAGCAGCCTGCGCAAGTCTTCGACACTCTGCGCCGCCACATTCAGTTGCAGCGTGCAGGCGCCCGTGAGCGGTGGCGCAGCCTGCTCGGCGCCTGGCGGGGGGTCATCGTTCACCTCCGCCGCGCGGATCATCTCAGCCTGGCTGAGGATCTCGGCGTGCTCGTCGTCCATGAGGTCCAGCACCCTCGACAACTCCAGGGTCTGTTCGGGGTGCGATTGGATACGGTCCTTGATCTCCAGGCGCCGCATCTGCCACTCGCGCAGTTTTTCACGGGTGAGGTCGTCCACTTTTTCCACGGTACTGTCTCCGAATGCCGGGCACTGGAGTATGCCGCTATGGACCGCCCGATGGCAGATGGCGTGAATGCATTTTGTGAATTGAATTTGAAGGAGGTGTTGCAAGGAAGAGCGCTATGGAGGCAACCCCACCAGCCACACCCCGGCACACAATGTTCCCGCTGTGGCTGCTGCCTTCCGGCTCTGACCAGGTTCACGGGTAATCGTTGCGGGGGGACCGATGGGGTCACCATAACGACGCCTGCCTCTCGGCAAGCGGGGCCATTGTACCGATCTCATCGGAAGTTACAACCGTTGGCGCTGGATTAAAAATATGAGGGGGCTCAAGCACTTGTTAAGGCTCTGTAGTGAGCGGGCTTGCCCCGCGCCGGGGGAGCGAAGCCGCCCCAATAAAGACACCTGGGTGCTCCAGTTAAAACCGAGTCGCCCCCCAGCGCGGGGCAAGCCCGCTCACTACAGTCGATCACCGGGTACTGGTCACTGCGCCTGTATCACCTCATCCGCGCGGCCGCCCTCCTCCTGAATCACCAAGTGAATGAAGTGCAGCTTGGCGACGACCGCCGGTGGCAGCACGAAGGGGTAAAAGTCCGGTTGGCCCATGCTGCGCGACAGTTCGTTGAGCATGCCGGCCAGTTCGATCCAGGCGTTGACGAACGACAGGAACGCGACACCGCCGGGGTGTTCGGGGTCGTAGAGCGTGCCGAGCGGGAATGGCGGGTAGTCCAGGTCCATCGAGCGGGCGCTCATGCCGAAGCCCAGGGCCGTGTCGACGGCGTCCATCATGTGCAGGTAATGGGCCCAGGTTTCGGCCCAGTCTTCCCAGGGGTGCATGGTGGCGTAGGCGCTGACGCAGGTTTGCTGCCAGTCGGGGCGCGGGCCGTTCTGATAGTGCTGGTCGAGGGCGTCGGCGTAGCTGGCGCGTTCGTCGCCGAACAGGCTGCGAAACGGTTCGAGCCAGTGGGTATTGGCGATCAGGCGGTCCCAATAGTAGTGGCCGACTTCATGACGGAAATGCCCGAGCAGGGTGCGATAGGGTTCGCGCATCTGTACGCGGACCTTCTCGCGGTGGGCATCGTCGGCTTCCTTGATATCAAGGGTGATCAGGCCATTGGCGTGGCCGGTCATGGGGGCGTTGCCTTCCAGATCGATACCGACGAAGTCGAAGGCCAGGCCGTTGTTCTCGTCGACGCTCTTGGGCACCACGTTCAGGCCCAGGGCGACCAGCTGCGCGACCAGGCGGCGCTTGGCGGTCTCGACCTTGCGCCAGCGCTCGTGGTTTTCCGCGATCGACAGATCGGGAATGGTGCGGTTCAGGCTGCACGCGACGCACAGCGGTGCCGTGCTGTGGGCCGGGATCAGCCAGTTGCAGGCGGCCGGGGTGTCAAGATTGGCGCAGCGGCGGAAGGTGCCGGCGTCGAGGTTGTCGTCCTGCAGCCAAGTACCTTCGACCGGGCCGGGCTGCAGGGAGGACAAGCGGCTTTGTTGCGGCAGGTAGCCCAGCAACGCCTGGCAGGCCAGGCACTGGCTGTTGCGAAAGAACAGGGACTGCCCGCAACGGCATTGCCACACCTTGCTGTCGCGAGACGTGCCGGCGACGAAAGGTGCAGCGATGCGCGAACTGAGTTGCTCGAAGTAGCGGAACATGGCGATCTCTCCCTGGGTGACTGAGACTAGATCATTTCCCTCTCAAGATCGTTCCCACGCTCCGCGCATAGGGACCGAGCACGTGTAGTGAGCGGGCTTGCCCCGCGCTGGGTGGCGAAGCCACCCCAACCGGAACGCCGCAGTGTGCCAGGTAAAACCAGGCGGCCTGGTTTTGGGGCGGCTTCGCCACCCAGCGCGGGGCAAGCCCGCTCACTACATGTGGATAATCAGATGGGGATATTGTGCTTGGCCAAGAACGCCACGAAGGCCTCTTCGTCCAACACCTTCACGCCCAACTCGCTGGCCTTGGCCAGTTTCGAACCCGCCCCCGGCCCGGCCACCACGCAGTGGGTTTTTGCCGACACGGAGCCGGCCACCTTGGCCCCCAGGCTTTCGAGCTTGTCCTTGGCCACGTCGCGGCTCATCAGTTCCAGGGAGCCGGTGAGTACCCAGGTGTGCCCCGCCTCGGGCAAGCCTTCGACCACCTTTTTCTCGCTCAGCCAATGCATGCCGAAGTCCTTGAGCTGCTGCTCGATGGCCAGGGCACGGTTGGCGTTGTCCTCATTATCGAAGAACTCGCGCACGGCCTTGGCCTGTTTTTCGGGCAACGCCTGGCGCATATCCAGCCAGTCGGCCGCTATCACGCCTTCGAGGGTGACGAATTTGTCCGCCAGCTTCTGCGCAGCGCCCGGGCCGACGCTCGGCACATGCAATTTATCGAGCAGACCGCCCAAGGTGGTGCTGGCGGCGAATTCCGCGCTCAGGTCGCCCTGCTCCTGCAATTGCAGGCCACATTCCTGCGGCGACAGCAACGCGCCGATCACATCCTGGTTATGGCTGTCTTCAAAAAAACTGTGGATCTCGTGCGCCACTTCCAGGCCCACGTCAGGCAAGTAGGTCAGCACCTCCGGCAAAGCCTTCTGCACCCGCTCCAGGGAAGCCAGGGAGCGCGCCAGCACCTTGGCGGTCTCCTCGCCCACGTCGGGGATGCCCAGCGCGTAGATAAAGCGCGCCAGGGTCGGCGTCTTGCTGTTGTCGATGGAGGCGATCAATTTTTTGCTGGAGATATCGGCAAAGCCTTCCAGGTCGATGATCTGCTCATACTTGAGTTTGTAGAGATCGGCCGGCGAGCCGATGAGTTTTTCATCCACCAGTTGCTCGATGGTCTTGTCGCCCAGGCCGTCGATGTCCATGGCGCGGCGCGAGACAAAATGGATGATCGCCTGCTTGAGCTGGGCACCACAGGCCAGGCGGCCGACGCAGCGGTACACCGCGCCTTCGCTGACGGTTTCCTTGCCCTTGCTGCGTTTGACCAGCTGCGTGCGTTCCACTTGGGAACCGCACACCGGGCAACGCTCGGGGACCTGCACCGCACGGGCGTTTTCCGGGCGGCGCTCGGGCACCACGGCGACCACTTGCGGGATCACATCACCGGCACGGCGAATGATCACGGTGTCGCCGATCATCAAGCCCAGGCGCGCCACTTCGTCCATATTGTGCAAGGTGGCGTTGGCAACCGTCACACCCGCGACCTTGACCGGCTTGAGGCGCGCCACCGGAGTGACGGCGCCGGTGCGGCCGACCTGGAATTCCACGTCGAGCAGCTCGGTCAGCTCTTCCATCGCCGGGAATTTATGCGCAATGGCCCAGCGCGGTTCGCGCGCACGAAAGCCCAGTTCACGCTGCGAGGCAATGCTGTTGACCTTGAACACCACGCCGTCGATTTCATAGCCCAGGCTGTTACGCCGCTCGCCGATATCGCGGTAGTAATCCAGGCATTCCTGAATGCCCTTGGCCAGCCTCAGTTCATGGCTGATGGGCATGCCCCACTGCTGCAACTGCTTCAGGTTGCCGATGTGGGTGTCGCTGATATCCGCCGTCACCTGGCCGATGCCATAGCAGCAGAATTCCAGCGGGCGGCTGGCGGTAATCTTCGAGTCCAACTGGCGCAGGCTGCCGGCGGCGGCGTTGCGCGGGTTGGCGAAGGTCTTGCCGCCGACTTCCAGTTGCGAGGCGTTGAGCCGTTCAAAACCAGCCTTGGACATGAACACTTCGCCGCGCACTTCGAGCGTCGCCGGCCAGCCGCTGCCGTGCAGCTTCAGCGGAATATTGCGCACGGTGCGCACGTTGACGCTGATGTCTTCGCCGGTGGTACCGTCGCCACGGGTGGCGCCGCGTACCAGCTCGCCGTCCTGATACAGCAGGCTGACCGCCAGGCCGTCCAGCTTCGGTTCGCAGCTGTACTCCACCGCCGCGCCACCCCCAAACAGGTCGCCCACCGGCAGGTCGAGGCCTTCGGTGACCCGGCGGTCAAACTCAAGCATGGTGGTCTCATCAAACGCGTTGCCCAGGCTGAGCATGGGGATTTCGTGCCTGACTTGGGTGAACGCAGACAACGCCGCGCTGCCGACCCGCTGCGTCGGCGAATCGCGCGTGACCAGTTCCGGGTGCTCGGCCTCCAGGGCCTTGAGCTCGTGGAACAGCCGGTCGTACTCGGCGTCCGGAATGCTCGGCTCGTCGAGGACGTGGTAACGGTAGTTGTGCTGATCCAGTTCAGCGCGCAGTTCGAGGATGCGGGTGTGGGCGGCGGTCATGGTGTTCTCTCAAAAAGCAAAAGAGCAGCCGAAGCTGCTCAAATGGTAGTGCGCTTATTCTATCCGACAACGCCGAGGTGCAATCCTCAGCGTTTTTGTGTCAGGGCGCGACGCTCGAACTCGACGATGCGCTGACGGTAATGTTCGATGGTCTGGGCAGTGAGGACGCTGCGCTGATCGTCCTTGAGCTCGCCATTGAGTTCTTGGGACAGCTTGCGCGCCGCGGCCACCATCACGTCGAATGCCTGCTTGGGGTGACGCGGGCCGGGCAGACCCAGGAAGAAACTCACTGCCGGCGTGCTGAACAGGTCGATATCGTCCAGGTCGAAGGTGCCCGGCTTGACCGCGTTGGCCATGGAAAACAGCACTTCGCCATTACCGGCCATGCTTTCGTGACGGTGGAAGATGTCCATCTCGCCAAAACGCAGGCCGCTTTCCAGAATGTTCTGCAACAGGGCCGGGCCCTTGAACCCGGCGGCGTCGCGGCAGATCACGCTGATCACCAACACTTCCTCGGCGGCAGGCTGATCGTTGACCGATTGGCGCGGCGCGTTCTTGCCGGCGTTTTCATCCGGGAAATCATCGTCGCGGCTGCTGAAGCTCGGGCCTTCATCGACGTCGAGGTTCAGGTCGCCCTGATGCGGCTCGGCGCCAGCGGTGCTGCCACGCTTGCCACGCTTGGACGACGGCTCGCGGGCTTCACGCAACGGCGCGCTCATGGACGGCAAGTCATGCTCGTCCAACTGCGGCTCCTTATGGGTGTCCAGCACACGGGGCGGCCCCAGCAGCTCGGCGCTGCCGTCGTCGTCGGGCAAGTTGGACAGGTTGCGGTCCAGACGGAATTTGAGCTTGCCCTTGCCACCGCGCATGCGGCGCCAGCCATCAAAAAGAATACCGGCAATGACAATAATGCCGATGACGATCAGCCACTCGCGCAGACCGATTTCCATGTAATCCCGTGCCTCTAATAAAAAATGCTGAAAAATAAGGGGTTTAGCTCTGTGCAAACCGCTTTAAAACGTGGCGCCAACTCTATGTTCTGACTGACGTTTTGCCCACGCATACGAAAATTTGACATTAAACTAGCACGACCAAAGATAACTTTACACCGTCTGTCAAAATGCCTTGAACAAATATGTCCATTTGCCACTTTCACTGGGGTGGTAAAGCGTCTTACCGCACGCTATGAAAATTCGCTGCGGGCAGGGTTCAAGACTCCACCATCGCCATCGCTTCTTCCACATCCACCGCCACCAAACGCGAACAGCCCGGTTCATGCATCGTGACCCCCATCAACTGATCAGCCATTTCCATGGCGATCTTGTTGTGGGTGATATAGATGAACTGCACGGTCTGGGACATCTCCTTGACCAGGCGCGCATAGCGTCCAACGTTAGCGTCATCCAGCGGGGCGTCCACTTCATCGAGCATGCAGAACGGCGCCGGGTTCAGCTTGAAGATGGCAAATACCAGGGCCAATGCGGTCAGGGCTTTTTCGCCGCCGGACAACAAATGGATGGTGCTGTTCTTCTTGCCCGGCGGCCGCGCCATGATCGTCACCCCTGTATCGAGTAGATCTTCGCCCGTCAGTTCCAAGTAAGCGCTGCCACCGCCGAAAACTTTTGGGAATAAGGCCTGTAAACCGCCATTAATCTGATCAAAGGTATCTTTGAAGCGGTTGCGGGTTTCCTTGTCGATCTTGCGGATCACGTTTTCCAGGGTGTCCAGGGCTTCCACCAGGTCGGCGTTCTGGGCATCCAGGTAACGTTTGCGTTCCGATTGCTGCTGGTACTCGTCGATGGCCGCCAAGTTGATCGCGCCAAGCCGCTGGATACGTGCGGCAATGCGTTCGAGCTCTTCTTCGGCGTCTTTTTCATTGGCCTCGGCGGTCAAGGTATTGAGCACGCCGTGCAGGTCGTAGCCATCTTCCAGCAACTGGTCCTGCAGGGTTTTGCGGCGCACGGTCAGGGCTTGCCATTCCATGCGTTGTTGCTCGAGCTGGCCGCGAATCAATTGGGATTGCTGCTCGGCCTGGGTCCGGCGTTTTTCGGCGTCACGCAATTCGCGGTCGGCGTCTTCCAGGGCGACCTGCGCGGTCTTGAGTTCTTCGTCGACGGTCATGCGTTTGTCGAGCAACTCTTCGAGCTTGAGGCGCAACTCTTCCAGCGGCGCTTCGCCCTCTTCCAGGTTGAGGCTCAGTTGCTCGCGTTTTTCGGTGAGGCGTTCGGACTGCATCTCCAGGCGCTCGAGGGCCTGGGCCGTGGAGCTGTGCTGGGCACGCAGGGAGCCGAGGCGCACCGCCAACTGGTGCGCATGGTCCTTGTGCTGGCGGGCTTCCTGGCGCACGCGGTCGAGGCGCTCGCGCAGGCTGTCGCGCTGGGCCAACAGCAGTTCGCGCTGCTCGGTGTCCAGCGCCATGCTGTCGAGGGCCTCCTGCAACTGCAGGCGCGCTTCGCCGATCTGTTCGTGTTCCAGCGCGCGCTGCTCGCCCATTTCAGCGACTTCTTCGTCGAGACGGGTGCGGCGCAAGGTCAATTGCTCGGCCTTGGCTTTGCTCGCCGAGAGCTGAGCCTTCAATTCGCCTTGCTGGCGCGCTTCGTCCTGCAACAGGCGGCGCAGGTGTTCGCGGCCGGTCTCTTGCTGGCGCTGGGTGGCGCGCAAGGTTTGCAGTTCGGTTTCCAGGCTTTCGAGGGTCGCCTCGCGCTCTTCACGTTCGGCGCTGAGGTTGACGATTTCCTGGCCACGGGCCAATACGCCGCTTTCGGCTTCACTGGCGCGGCGAACGCGCAGGAAGTGGCGGCCGACCCAGAAGCCGTCGCGGCTGATCAGGCTCTCACCGGCGCCCAGTTGACCGCGCTGGGCCAAGGCCTGCTCAAGTGATTCGACCGGCTTGACCTGGCCCAGCCACGGCGCCAGGTCAATCGCCGCCTCGACCTTGTCCAGCAGGCTGCCCGGCACACGCGCGCCATCGGCGGCGGGGCTGAGTAAACGCAAGTCGCCCTGGGCAAAACCCGCCAGGTCGAAGCCGCCAAAATCGTCCACCAGCACCGCTTGCAGATCGGCGCCGAGGACGGTTTCGACCGCCAGTTCCCAACCTGCTTCCACCTTCAAGCCTTCGGCCAAACGCGGGCGCTCGGCCAGGTGCTGATCGCGCAGCCATTCGGCCGTACCAGTGCCGGGATCGAGCGCGGCTTGCTGCAAGGCTTCAAGGGAGGCCAGGCGACCATTGAGCCGCTGCAAATCGCCCTGGGCCTGCTGCTGCGCCTGGGTCGCCTGTTGCAGTTGCTGACGCAATTGCTCCAGGCGCTCCACTTGTTGCTCTTCGCTGGCTTCCAACTCTTCGAGCGTCATTTCGCTCTCGGCCAGTTGCTCGCTCAGCTCCAGGATCGCCGCGTCTTCCGGGTCGGCGGCGAGCAACACGCGCTCTTCCTGCAGACGGCGCTGGCGCTCGGCCAGGCGCTCCATGCTGGTTTCCAGCTGCTGGATACGCGACTGCTGCACCTCCGCCTGGCGACGTGGCTCGGCGGATTGCAGGTTGAAGGCATCCCACTGCTCCTGCCACGCGTGCATGGTGGTTTCGGCTTCTTCCAGGGCGGCGGCGGCCTCTTCGGCGGCGGCGCTGGTGATTTCCTGTTCGGGGGTGAGCATGTCCAGCTCTTCGCCGAGGGTCAGCAGCAAGGTGCGGTCATGGCCCAGGTGCGATTCGGTCTCCAGGCGTGCGCGTTCGGCTTCCTTCAAGTCATCCTGCAACTGGCGCAGGCGCTGCTGGCCATGCTGGATGCTCTGTTCCACGCGGGCGATATCGCCGCCCACCGAATAGAACCGGCCTTGCACCAGATTAAAGCGTTCCGACAAATCGTGGTGCCCGTCACGCAGGCGCTCGATGCTGGCGTCGGCGTTGCGCTGTTCGGCCACCAATGCTTCAAAGCTGATTTCCTGGGTGCCGATGATCGCTTCGCGCTGGCCGACCTGGTCATTCAGCGCCTGCCAGCGCAGGGCCGACAGTTGCGCCTTGAGCTGGCGCTCTTCGCCCTTGTATTCCTGATATTTCTCGGCGGCCTGGGCCTGGCGGTGCAGGCGCTCCAACTGGCGCTCCAGCTCTTCGCGCAGGTCGGTGAGGCGGGCGAGGTTCTCGTGGGTGCGGCGGATGCGGTTTTCGGTCTCGCGGCGGCGCTCCTTGTATTTGGAAATGCCGGCGGCTTCTTCGATAAAGTTGCGCAGGTCTTCGGGCTTGGCTTCGATCAGCTTGGAGATCATGCCCTGCTCGATGATCGAATAGCTGCGCGGGCCTAAGCCTGTGCCGAGGAAAATATCGGTGATGTCGCGACGCCGGCACTTGGTGCCGTTGAGGAAGTAACTGTTCTGGCTGTCGCGCGTGACTTTGCGGCGGATGGAGATTTCCGCGTAGGCGGCGTATTCGCCGACCAGGGTGCCGTCAGAGTTGTCGAACACCAGTTCGATGCTGGCCTGGCTGACCGGCTTGCGGCTGGTGGAGCCGTTGAAGATGACATCGGTCATCGACTCGCCGCGCAGGTTTTTTGCCGAGCTCTCGCCCATCACCCAACGGACGGCGTCGATGATATTCGACTTGCCGCAGCCATTGGGCCCGACCACCGCCGCCATGTTACTGGGGAAGTTCACCGTGGTCGGATCGACGAAGGATTTGAACCCCGCCAGTTTGATGCACTTGAGCCGCACGTTTAGGCGTCCGCCAGCGCGGCGATGACCAGCGAGCTGCTGCGCTGGCAGTAGGCCGACAGCACCTGGCGAATCTGTACCAGGTCACGGGCCAATACGGCGGCGAGCAGTTGTTCGAACAGCGCCAGGTATTCGCTCATCGACGCCTTGCGTTGATCCAGGGCCAGGTAATAGGCGCGGTTCATCGCCGGCTGCAGGTTCTCGACGGTCTCCTGCAGATACGGGTTGTTGGCGAAGGGGTAAGCGGCGCGCATCACGTTGAAGCTTTCTTCAACGAAGGCGCGGATGTCTTCGCGCTCATAGCTGACCTGCAGGCGCTGCTGGATCTGCAGGAACGGCGCCATGTCCGCCTGGCTCTGCCAGCCTTCGGCGACCGCATTGCCGAGCAGGATGTACATTTCGCCCATCAAGGTGCACAGGCTCTGCACTTTGTGCGCCGTCAGCTCGGTAACGTGGGCGCCACGGCGCGGCAGGATCGCGATCAAGTGACGACGTTCGAGGATCAACAGGGCTTCGCGCACGGAACCACGGCTGACATTGAGTGCCAGCGTGACCTTTTGCTCCTGGATCCGCTCCCCAGGCTTGAGATCGCCGCGAATGATGCGTTCGGCGAGGTGGTGAGCGATTTGCTCGGCGAGACTGTCCGGCGCCTTGAACGTCATGTTTTCCCTTCAAAATCTTCTATCGGTACAAGCGCGGCAGTGTAGCGCATTGGCCCGCTGATGGCGCTACGCCCACGGTGGCGAATTTGGCACGGAATAAGCAACGCTTGCCGTGTGTCAGCCTGCAAAAACACCGGTTTCAGAAGACTGGACCATAATTGAAAGTGTTGTAACTGCAATTTCTTGACCTTCTGGTCAGAAAATCGTTGACCGAAAAGTCAGACATGACTAGATTCGGCGCAAAGCGGTTAACAACAATAATGAGTCTGCGAGGCCTTCCGTGATCCAGTTTTTACTCAACCAGGAACTCCGTAGCGAGCACGCCCTGGACCCCAACCTGACCGTGCTCAATTATCTGCGCGAACACCTGGGCAAACCCGGTACCAAAGAAGGCTGCGCCAGCGGCGACTGCGGCGCGTGCACCGTGGTAGTCGGCGAGCTGCACACCAATGCCCAGGGCGCCGAGCAGATCCGTTATCGCAGCCTCAATTCGTGCCTGACCTTTGTTTCGTCGTTGCACGGCAAGCAACTGATCAGCGTCGAAGACCTCAAGCACCAGGGCCAACTGCACAGCGTGCAACAGGCCATGGTCGAATGCCACGGCTCGCAATGCGGTTTTTGCACCCCAGGTTTTGTGATGTCGCTGTTCGCCCTGCAAAAGAACAGCGACGCACCCGATAGCCAGAAAGCCCATGAAGCCCTGGCCGGCAACCTGTGCCGTTGCACCGGTTATCGTCCGATCCTCGCCGCCGCCGAGCAGGCCTGCTGCAACAAGCCGCAAGACCAGTTCGACAGCCGCCAGGCCGACACCATCGCCCGCCTCAAAGCCATCGCGCCGACGCAAACCGGCGAACTCAACAGCGGCGACAAACGCTGCTTGGTGCCCCTGACCGTCGCCGACCTGGCCGACCTCTACGACGCCTACCCCCAAGCCCGGCTGCTGGCGGGCGGCACCGACCTGGCGCTGGAAGTCACCCAGTTCCACCGCACGCTGCCGGTGATGATCTACGTCGGCAACATTGCGGACATGAAGCGCATCGACGATTTCGATGACCGCCTGGAAATCGGCGCCGCCACCGCCCTCTCCGACTGCTACACCGCGCTGCACCAAGCCTACCCGGACTTCGGCGAGCTGCTGCAGCGCTTCGCCTCCCTGCAGATCCGCAACCAGGGCACGCTCGGCGGCAATATCGGCAACGCCTCGCCGATCGGCGATTCGCCGCCGCTGCTGATCGCCCTCGGTGCGCAGATCGTGCTGTGCAAGGGCGAAACCCGGCGCACCCTGGCCCTGGAGGACTACTTCATCGACTACCGCGTCACCGCGCGCCAGGACAGCGAGTTCATCGAGAAGATCATCGTGCCGAAGGGCCACGCGTTGTTTCGCGCCTACAAGGTTTCCAAGCGCCTGGACGACGATATTTCCGCCGTTTGCGCCGCTTTCAACTTGAAGCTCGACAACGGTGTGATCCGTGAGGCGCGCGTCGCCTTCGGCGGCATGGCCGCCACGCCAAAACGCGCCAGACACTGCGAAACGGTATTGATTGGCGCCACCTGGAATGCCGCCACCGTCGAGCAAGCCTGCGCCGCGCTGGCCGAGGATTTCACCCCGCTTTCGGACTTCCGCGCCAGCAAGGAGTACCGCCTGCTCAGCGCGCAGAACCTGCTGCGCAAATACTTCATCGAACTGCAAACGCCGCATATCGAGACTCGGGTGACCGCTTATGTCTAACCATCACGCCGTGGTAAAAACCCAGGCCGAGCTGGCCGAGCTGTTCGCCCAGGACCTGACCTCCGGGGTCGGCCGCAGCGTCAAGCATGACAGCGCCGCCAAGCACGTCAGCGGTGAGGCGCAGTACATCGACGACCGCCTCGAATTCCCCAACCAGCTGCACCTGTATGCGCGCCTGTCCGACCGCGCCCACGCGAAAATCCTCAGCATCGACACCGCGCCCTGCTACGCTTTCGACGGCGTGCGCATCGTGATTACCCACGCAGACGTACCGGGTTTGAAAGACATCGGCCCGCTGCTGCCCGGCGATCCGTTGCTGGCCATCGATACCGTGCAGTTCGTCGGCCAGGTGGTGCTGGCGGTGGCTGCCCGCGACCTGGAAACCGCGCGCAAGGCAGCGATGGCGGCGGTGATCGAATATGAAGACCTGGAACCGGTGCTCGATGTGGTCCAGGCCTACCGCAACAAGCATTTCGTGCTCGACAGCCACACCCACCAGCGCGGTGATTCGGCCGGCGCGTTGGCAACGGCAAAAAATCGCATCCAGGGCACGCTGCACATCGGCGGCCAGGAACACTTCTACCTGGAAACCCAGATCTCCTCGGTGATGCCCACCGAAGACGGCGGCATGATCGTCTACTGCTCCACGCAGAACCCCACCGAAATACAAAAACTGGTGGCCGAAGTGCTCGACGTGTCGATGAACAAGATCGTCGTGGACATGCGCCGCATGGGCGGCGGTTTCGGCGGCAAGGAAACCCAGGCCGCCAGCCCGGCGTGCCTGTGCGCCGTAGTCGCGCGCCTCACCGGCCAGCCGACCAAGATGCGCCTCCCGCGTGTGGAAGACATGCTGATGACCGGCAAGCGCCACCCCTTCTATATCGAATACGACGTGGGTTTCGACGACAGCGGGCGCCTGCACGGGATCAATCTGGAACTGGCGGGTAACTGCGGCTGTTCGCCGGACCTGTCCAACTCGATTGTCGACCGTGCGATGTTCCACGCCGACAATTCGTATTACCTGGGCGATGCGACGGTGAACGGCCATCGCTGCAAGACCAACACCGCGTCCAACACGGCCTATCGCGGCTTCGGCGGCCCGCAAGGCATGGTCGCCATCGAGGAAGTGATGGATGCCATCGCCCGCCACCTGGCGCTGGACCCGCTGGCCGTGCGCAAAGCCAATTACTATGGCAAAACCGAGCGCAACGTCACCCATTACTACCAGACCGTCGAGCACAACCTGCTCGAAGAGATGACCGCCGAACTGGAAGCCAGCAGCCAATATGCCGAGCGCCGCGAAGCGATTCGCCTGTACAACGCCCACAGCCCGATCCTGAAAAAAGGCCTGGCGCTGACGCCGGTCAAATTCGGCATTTCGTTTACCGCCAGCTTTCTCAACCAGGCCGGTGCGCTGATCCACATCTACACCGACGGCAGCATCCACCTCAACCACGGCGGCACCGAGATGGGCCAGGGTTTGAACACCAAGGTGGCGCAAGTGGTGGCCGAAGTGTTTCAGGTGGACATCGACCGCGTACAGATCACGGCGACCAACACCGATAAAGTCCCGAACACCTCGCCGACCGCCGCCTCCAGCGGCGCCGACCTGAACGGCAAGGCCGCGCAGAACGCCGCCGAAACCATCAAGCAGCGCCTGGTGGAATTCGCCGCGCGCAAGTACGAAGTGAGTGAAGCCGATGTGCAGTTCCGCAACGGCCATGTGCGCGTGCGTGAGCAGATCCTGACCTTTGAGGCGCTGATCCAGCAGGCGTATTTCGCCCAGGTCTCGTTGTCGAGCACCGGGTTCTACAAGACCCCGAAGATCTTCTACGACCGCAGCCAGTCGCGCGGAAGGCCGTTCTACTACTTCGCGTTCGGCGCGGCCTGCTGCGAAGTGATCGTCGACACCCTGACCGGCGAATACAAGATGCTGCGCACCGACATCCTCCACGACGTGGGCGCCTCGCTGAACCCGGCCATCGACATCGGCCAGGTGGAAGGCGGGTTTATCCAGGGCATGGGCTGGCTGACCATGGAAGAGCTGGTGTGGAATGACAAAGGCAAGCTGATGACCAACGGCCCTGCCAGTTACAAGATCCCGGCCGTGGCCGACATGCCGCTGGACCTGCGGGTGAAGCTGGTGGAGAACCGCAAGAACCCGGAAGACACGGTGTTCCATTCCAAGGCTGTGGGCGAGCCGCCGTTCATGCTCGGGATTGCGTCGTGGTGCGCGATCAAGGATGCGGTGGCGAGTTTGGGTGACTATCGTCATCAGCCCAGGATCGATGCGCCGGCGACGCCGGAGCGGGTGTTGTGGGGGTGTGAGCAGATGCGCAAGTTGCAAACGGTGAAGGCGGCTGAAACCGAGATGGCTTCGCTCTAGACCGAGGCGCTGCCTTCGCAGGCAAGCCAGCTCCCACAGGGGAACGCATTCCGAGTGTGGGAGCTGGCTTGCCTGGATAGCGGCCGAACTGACAACAGAGATGTTGAGGTAGACATGAACAACTGGATCAGTGCCCTAGCCCAGCTGCAAGACAGCGGCGAACCCTGCGTACTCGTCACCATCATCGAAGAACTCGGCTCCACGCCGCGCAACGCCGGTTCCAAGATGGTGATCAGCGCCGCGCAGGCCTTCGACACCATCGGCGGCGGCCACTTGGAATACAAGGCGATGCAGATCGCCCGCGAGATGCTCGCCCGTGGCCAGCGCAACACCCATCTGGAGCGCTTCAGCCTCGGCGCCAGCCTGGGCCAGTGCTGCGGTGGCGTGACCGTATTGCTGTTCGAACCCATGGGCCAGATGCAGGCGCAGATCGCGGTGTTTGGCGCCGGCCATGTCGGCCGCGCGCTGGTGCCGTTGCTGGCGAGCCTGCCATGCCGGGTGCGCTGGATCGATTCGCGCGAACAGGAGTTTCCGGAACATATCCCACAGGGCGTGCGTAAAATCGTCAGCGAAGAGCCGGTCGACGAAATTGCCGACCTGCCGGCGGGCAGTTACTGCATCGTAATGACCCACAATCACGCGCTGGACCTGGAACTCAGCGCTGCCCTGCTCAAGCGCAATGACTTCGCCTACTTCGGCCTGATCGGCTCGAAAACCAAACGGGTCAAGTTCGAACATCGCCTGCGGGATCGCGGCTTCGATGCCGCGCAATTGCAACGCATGCGCTGCCCCATGGGCCTGGGCGAGGTGAAGGGCAAATTGCCAGTGGAAATCGCCATCTCCATCGCCGGCGAAATCATCGCCACCTATAACGCCCATTTCGGCCAGCACACCGCGGGCGCCGAGCCTATTGCCAAACTGCTGCCGGCTTCGCGTCGCAGCCAAGCCATCTGAATTGAGAAGACCATGCCTTTGACTCGCAAAGCCTACCGTGCCGCCATTCTGCACAGCATCGCCGACCCCGCTGAAGAGGGTATCGAAGCGTCCTATGAGTATTTCGCAGATGGTTTGCTGGTGATCGAGAACGGCCAGATCAGCGCTGTCGGCCATGCCGGGGATTTGCTGCCGACCCTGCCTGCCGATATCGACATCACCCATTACCAGGACGCGCTGATCACGCCCGGCCTGATCGATACCCACATTCACCTGCCGCAGACCGGCATGGTCGGCGCCTATGGCGAGCAGTTGCTGGACTGGCTCAACACCTACACCTTCCCCTGCGAGAGCCAGTTCGCCGACAAGGCCCACGCCGAGGAAGTCGCGGATATTTTCATCAAGGAACTGCTGCGCAACGGCACCACCACCGCACTGGTGTTCGGCAGTGTGCATCCGCAGTCGGTCAACGCGTTTTTTGAAGCGGCCGAGAAGCTCGACCTGCGCATGATCGCCGGCAAAGTGATGATGGACCGCAACGCGCCGGACTACCTGACCGACACCGCCGAATCCGGCTACCAGCAGAGCAAGGCGCTGATCGAGCGCTGGCACGGCAAGGGCCGCCTGCACTACGCGGTCACGCCACGCTTTGCGCCGACCAGCACGCCGGAGCAATTGGCGCTGGCCGGGCAACTGCTGGGCGAATATCCAGATTTGTACCTGCAGACCCACATCAGCGAGAACAAGCAGGAAATCGAGTGGGTAAAAGCGCTGTTTCCGGAGCGCAACGGTTACCTGGATGTATACGACCATTACAAGTTGCTGGGCGAGCGCTCGGTGTTTGCCCACGGCGTGCACCTGTGTGATGAAGAGTGCGCGCGGCTGGCAGAGACGGGTTCGGCGGTCGCGTTCTGCCCCACCTCAAACCTGTTCCTGGGCAGCGGTTTGTTCAACCTGCCGATGGCCGAGAAGCACAAACTGAATGTGGGCCTGGGCACCGACGTCGGCGGCGGCACCAGTTTCTCGCTGCTGCAAACCCTGAACGAAGCCTACAAGGTCATGCAGTTACAGGGCGCGCGGTTGAGCCCATTCAAGTCGCTGTATCTGGCGACACTGGGCGGCGCGCGGGCGCTGCGGCTGGAGGACAAGATCGGCACGTTGCAGCCGGGGACGGAGGCGGACTTTTTGGTGCTGGACTACAATGCCACGCCGCTGCTGAGCTATCGCTTGAAGCAGGCCAAGGATATTGCCGAGACGTTGTTTGTATTGATGACGCTGGGGGATGATCGAACGGTGATGCAGACGTATGCGGCGGGGCAATTGGTGCACCAGCGCTAATATTAGTCACCACACAAAACCAAATGTGGGAGCGGGCTTGCTCGCGAATGCGGTGGATCAGTCAATGAATCTGGTGACTGATGCACCGCATTCGCGAGCAAGCCCGCTCCCACATTTTTAATTCCGGGTGAGCCTGGGAAATTACAGTTTGACCGAAGAGCGCCCCGGCTTCTTGGTCTGCAACAAATGCGAAAACACCGCGTGCAAATCATCCGACGCGCTTTCCTCATCGAGGTTGAGCTTGCTGTCGATATGATCCATGTGATGCATCATCAAATTCACCGCCAGAGTCGCGTCCCGCGCTTCGATCGCATCGATCAACTGGGTGTGTTCATCGTAGGAACAGTGCGAGCGGTTGCCGCTTTCGTACTGGGCGATGATCAATGAGGTCTGGGACACCAGGCTGCGCTGGAAACTGATCAGCGGCGCGTTTTTCGCCGCTTCGGCCAGCTTGAGGTGGAACTCGCCGGAGAGACGGATGCCGGCACCGCGATCGCCACGGGAAAAACTGTCGCGTTCGTCGTTGACCATCTGGCGCAGTTCGGCCAGTTGCTCGGCAGTGGCATGTTGCACCGCCAGCTCGGTAATCGCCCGTTCCACCAGGCGCCGCGCAAGGAACACTTGGCGTGCTTCCTCGACACTCGGGCTGGCCACCACCGCGCCGCGATTGGGCCGTAGCAGCACCACGCCTTCATGGGCCAGGCGCGACAGCGCGCGGCGAATGATGGTGCGGCTGACGCCGAAAATTTCACCCAGCGCCTCTTCACTCAATTTGGTACCGGGCGCCAGGCGTTGTTCGAGAATCGCCTCGAAGATATGCGCGTAGACGATATCGTCCTGGGTTCCGCTGCGAGCGGCCTTGCCGGCTCGCGGTTGTTTCTTGAGAGGTTGCAACTGTTCGTTCATGGGCACTCGGGTTTGGAGAACGGCGGCGAATTAACGGTAATACAGTGACTTTACGGTAATACGGCAACAGCGGGTCGCTGGCAAGTATCACCTGAAAACACGGCACATTGTACACAACCGCATGCGCCAACACACTGTACGGCTGTTTGCGCCGGCGGCTGTATTGCAATGAGTCGTCAGGTTTGAGTTTAGGCTTGAATCCGCGCCGTCACCGGCTAACACCCAGGTAAAAGGAACACCTCTGCATGACCGATTCCCCCCAAACGCCTTTGCGTCCGCTGGCCGATACTTCGTTTGCGGCCGTCGTCGCCGGTTTTATCGCCATGATGACCGGCTACACCAGCTCCCTGGTGCTGATGTTCCAGGCAGGCCAGGCGGCGGGTTTGACCACGGCGCAGATTTCTTCGTGGATCTGGGCCCTGTCCATCGGCATGGCGGTGTGCAGCATTGGCTTGTCCCTGCGCTATCGCACGCCGATTACCATTGCCTGGTCGACGCCGGGCGCAGCGCTGCTGATCACCAGCCTTGGCGGTGTGAGTTATGGCGAGGCCATCGGGGCCTACATCACCTGTGCGGCGCTGGTGACGATTTGCGGGTTGACCGGCAGCTTTGAAAAACTCGTCAAGCGCATTCCCGCATCACTGGCCGCCGCCTTGCTCGCCGGGATCCTGTTCAAGATCGGCAGCGAGATCTTCGTCGCCGCGCAACACCGTACCGCCCTGGTGCTGGGCATGTTCTTCACCTACCTGATCATCAAACGGTTGTCGCCGCGTTATGCGGTGCTGGCCGCGCTGGTGATCGGCACCGCACTGTCCGGGTTGATGGGGCTGCTGGACTTCAGCGGTTTTCACCTGGAAGTGGCGACGCCGGTCTGGACCACGCCGCATTTCTCGTTGGCGGCAACCATCAGCATCGGCATTCCGTTGTTTGTCGTGGCGATGACCTCGCAGAACATGCCCGGCGTCGCGGTCCTGCGGGCCGACGGTTACAGCGTGCCCGCCTCGCCCCTGATCACCGCCACCGGCCTGGCGTCGCTGGTGCTGTCGCCGTTTGGCTCCCACGGGATCAACCTGGCCGCAATCAGCGCGGCGATCTGCACCGGGCCCCATGCCCATGAGGACCGCAACAAGCGCTACACCGCCGCCGTGTGGTGCGGGGTGTTCTACGGGATTGCCGGGGTATTCGGCGCGACATTGGCGGCCTTGTTCGCAGCCTTGCCCAAGGAACTGGTGCTGTCGATTGCAGCCCTGGCGCTGTTTGGCTCGATCATCAATGGCCTGAGCATCGCCATGAATGAACCGAAGGAACGGGAAGCGGCGCTGATCACCTTCATGGTCACCGCGTCTGGCTTGACGCTGTTTTCCATCGGATCGGCGTTCTGGGGGATTGTGGCGGGGGTGTTGACGCTGCTGATTCTGAATGGACGCAAGGCATAAAAAAACGGCGACCCTGTTCAGGTCGCCGTTTTTTTCAGTATCACTTGGCCGCGTTGATCGGCTTTTCCGGATACCACACGTCCAGCAACGGGCTGACTTCAGCCTTGGTCAGCTCGGAACGGGTTTTCAGCCAGGCTTCAACAGCCGCGCGCTGCTCTTCGGAGACCGAGCCACGCTTCTGCAGGCAAACCAGACCGTAGTCATCGCCGCCGACGTAGCCCAGGCCATTGGCTTCCATGGCTTCTTTGATGAATGCTTCGAGGAAAGCGTCGATAGCTTCTTCACTCAGGCCTTCTTTGAAGTCCAGGTTCAGTTCGAAACCCAGCTCTTGAAATTCATCAACGCACAGTTTTTTGCGCAGACGCTGGGAACGGTTAGTCGCCATTGGAACAATCCTCATAAGTAATAACGGGCGGCACTTTAGCAGTTTAAGACGGCGATTGCCCGACTCTCTGGGACAGGCGGCACCATGCCGGCAAAAAAAACGCCGATTACCCGCTATGGTTCAGCTACAAGTGGCGCCACCTTGGGGCATAATGCCGACACTTTCATGACCATTGAGGGATTTTCTTCTTTACCCCTCACTTTTTTCACCCTCCTCTGCAGTAGGGTTTTACCTCTTATGATCAAATCTTTGCGTTCCGTATTTTTCGCCGGTCTTATCCTGCCCTTGGCCTTTTCCGCCACCGCTGCCCCCGTCAACACCACCTTGCCGCCGAATGTGCAGCAGGCACTCACTAAAGCCAAACTGCAAAACACTGCGCTGTCCCTGGTGATGATCCCGTTGAATGGCCCGGGCACGCCCACCGTATTCAATGCCGACGTCTCGGTGAACCCGGCGTCCACCATGAAGCTGGTCACCACCTACGCGGCCCTGGAAATGCTCGGCCCCAACCACCAGTGGAAAACCGAGTTCTACACCGATGGCACCCTCAGCGGTGGCGTGTTGCATGGCAACCTGTACCTCAAGGGTGGCGGCGATCCCAAGCTGAACATGGAAAAACTCTGGCTGCTGATGCGCGACCTGCGGGCCAATGGTGTGCAGCAAGTCACCGGCGACCTGGTGCTCGACCGTGGCTTCTTCATGCAACCGCAACTGCCCGAATTCAACGACGATGGCAACGACGAGAACAAGCCGTTCCTGGTCAAGCCGGACGCGCTGCTGGTCAACCTCAAGGCCTTGCGTTTCGTGACGCGCAATGACTCGGGCCGGGTGCTGGTGTCGGTTGAGCCGCCGATTGCCAGCATCCGCATCGACAACCAGGTCAAGGTCTCCAACGCCAAGCAGTGCACCGGTGACGTGCGCTACAACCCGGTCACTGCCGCCGATGGCAGCGTGACCGTAACCGTCAGCGGCCAATTGGCCGAAGGCTGCAGTTCGCAGACCTATCTGTCGTTGCTGGACCATGCCACCTATACCGCCGGTGCGGTCCGGGCGATCTGGCAGGAGCTGGGCGGTACCATCCAGGGCCGTAACCTGCAGGCGCCTGTGCCAAAAGACGCCAAAGTGCTGGCCCGGGCGTTCTCGCCGGACCTGGCGGAGATCATCCGCGACATCAACAAATACAGTAACAACACCATGGCCCAACAGCTGTTCCTGAGCCTGGGTGCGCAGTTTCGCAACGATGCCGATGGCGACGATGCCAAGGCAGCGCAACGCGTGGTGCGCCAGTGGCTGGCGAAGAAAGGGATCACCGCGCCGCATTTGGTGATGGAGAACGGCTCGGGCTTGTCACGCGCCGAACGGGTCAGCGCCCGCGAGATGGCCGCGATGCTGCAAGCCGCCTGGCATAGTCCCTACGCCGCCGAATATATCAGCTCGATGCCCATCGCCGGCACCGACGGCACCATGCGCAAACGCCTGAAAACCACCGCCATGCGCGGCGAAGCCCACGTCAAGACCGGCACCTTGAACACCGTGCGCGCCATCGCCGGGTTCAGTCGCGACAACAACGGCAACACCTGGGCGGTGGTGGCGATCCTCAACGATCCGAAGCCATGGGGCGCTTCGTCGGTGCTGGATCAGGTGCTGCTGGACCTGTATCGCCAGCCGAAGTTGGCGGCGGTTGCGCCGGTGCTCTGAAAGGGCTTCACCCCTGCACGAGTGGGCTTGTGTGGGAGCGGGCTTGCCCGCGATGGCCATGGGTATCTACACAACTTTCAACGGTGTGTGGCGAGGAGCTTGCTTGGCGGCCTTAGAGCCGACCGGTATTGATGTCGAACTCGGTTCAAAATGTGGGAGCTGTCGAGCCCCAGCGAGGCTGCGAAGGCGGCGGCAC
>NZ_JACCQQ010000023.1:0-113128 GCF_014268345.1 Pseudomonas sp. SWRI18 | reverse complement strand
CGGCGAGGCTGCGAAGGCGGCGGTACTGCTGGCATTTTCATTGCCTGACCCACCGCTATCGCAGCCTCGCTAAAGCTCGACAGCTCCCACAAGGGCTCGGCTGTGTCAAGTGAAGTTGGGCTGTGCCTGCGAGCGCAATTCCGGCAACGACCGAGATCAACTGTGGGAGCTGTCGAGCCCCGGCGAGGCTGCGAAGGCGGCGGTACTGCTGGCATTTTCATTGCCTGACCCACCGCTATCGCAGCCTCGCTAAAGCTCGACAGCTCCCACAGGGGCTCGGCTGCGCCAGGTGGAGTTGGGTTGTGCCTGAGAACGTAATCTCGGCGTCGACAACCTCCCTATGTTGATCATCAGTAACCCAGTGATCGATCCACCTCACCCACCATCGGCTCACCGCGTTCAAACCGTCGGATATTCTCCAGCAACACCCCAAACGCACTGTGCGGTTGGGTCATCGCCGCAATGTGGGGCGTGAGCACAACCTGCGGGTGATCCCAGAACGCATGATTCGCCGGTGCCGGCTCTTCCTGCAGCACATCCAGCACCGCGCCGCTCAACTGCCCGCTGCCCAGCGCAGCCAGCAAATCCGCTTCCACCAGATGCCCGCCACGGCCCATGTTGATCAATGCCGCTCCACGGGGCAGTTGGTCAAACAGGCGATGGTTGAGAATCCCCTGGGTCTGCTCGGTCAGCGGCAGCACACACAACAGAATGTCGCACTGGCTCAGGAATGCCGGCAATTGCTGCTCACCGGCGTAGCAGTCCACCCCCGCGATCTGATGCGCACTGCGCGCCCAGCCCGACAAGGCAAACCCCAGCGGCGCCAGTGTCGCCAGAATCTGCTGCGCCTGGGCGCCCAAGCCCATCACGCCCACGCGGCGGTTCGCCGCCGGCTGCAACAGGTGCGCCTGCCAGCACCGCGCAACCTGTTGCTGGCGATAGCGCAACATATCCCGGTGCAGGCTGAGCACCGCCCAACTGGCGTATTCGCACATGCCACGGGTAATGCCGGGGTCCAGCAGGCGCACCACGGGCAAATCAGGCGGCAAACGCGAAAGGTCGAGCTGGTCGACCCCGGCCGACAGCGCAAACAACACTTTCAGGTTGGGCAGCAATTGCGCCACGTCGTCCGGTGCCGTCCAGGCGGCGAGGTATTCGATGTCTGCGGGGTTGCCGAGGTCCGGCCAGGCGCGCCAGGCAATATCCGGCGCCTGTTCGGCAAAGAGCGCCTGCCAGTGTTGGCCACGTACCGGGTCGGCTTTATAGAGCAAGGCCATGGAGGTTTCCTGCGCGATGAGGGTAGCGATCATCATCGCCCAAAGCCCGGCGCAGGATCTGTTGAAACGCGGGGGCAAAACAGTCGATACGAATGTCCTGCGGGGCAAGTTCGGCGTAGTGCGTTGCCCGCACACCGTAATCTGGAGAGCATCGCAACCACCTCCCGGTTGCCGGACTCACGATGGGAAATGCCATGAACAGCAAAGTCGACGAAACCCCTCATTTGCTCCGTCAGCGCGAGCAGTTCGTGCCGCGTGGGCTGGTCACCGCGCACCCGCTGGTGATCGACCGCGCGCAGGGTGCCGAGTTGTGGGATGTGGATGGCAAGCGTTATCTGGATTTCGTCGGCGGCATTGGCGTGCTCAATATCGGCCACAACCACCCCAAGGTGGTGGCTGCCGTGCAAGCCCAGTTGCAGAAGGTGTCCCACGCCTGTTTCCAGGTGGTGGCCTACCAGCCTTACCTCGACCTGGCCCAGCGCCTGTGTGAAATGATCGGCGGGCAGGAGGCCTATAAAGCGGCGTTCTTCACCTCGGGTGCCGAGGCGGTGGAAAATGCGGTGAAAATCGCCCGCGCCCACACCAATCGTTCGGCGGTCATCGCCTTTCGCGGCGGGTTCCACGGCCGTACCTTGCTGGGCACCACGCTCACCGGCATGAGCCAGCCCTACAAACAGAACTTCGGGCCGTTTGCGCCGGAAGTGTTCCACACGCCTTACCCGAACGCGTATCGCGGCGTGACCAGCGATCTCGCACTCAAGGCCCTCGATGAATTGCTGGCGACCCAAGTGGCGCCGGAACGCGTGGCGGCGATCCTCATCGAGCCGGTGCAGGGCGATGGCGGTTTCCTCGCCGCGCCGTCGGAGTTTCTCCAGGCGCTGCGCACGTTAGCTGACAAGCACGGCATCGTGTTGATCCTCGACGAGATCCAGACCGGCTTCGGCCGCACCGGTACCTGGTTCGGTTTCGAGCACGCCGGTATCCAGCCCGACCTGGTCACCGTGGCCAAGAGCCTGGCCGGCGGCTTGCCGTTGTCCGGGGTGGTCGGCAAGGCGCAGATCATGGACGCACCGCTGCCCGGCGGTCTCGGTGGCACCTATGGCGGCAATGCCTTGGCCTGCGCGGCGGCGCTGGCGGTGATCGATGCGTTCGAACAAGAGCAATTGCTGGCGCGCAGCCAGGTCCTGGGCGAACGCCTGCGCCAGGGCCTGCTTGGTTTGCAGGCGCGCTATCCGGTTATCGGCGATGTACGCGGAACCGGCTTCATGCTGGCCATCGAGCTGATCAAGAATGACCCGGCGCGCACCCCGGATGCCGACCTCAACCAACGGGTGATCGATGCCGCCCGTGCCGGTGGCTTGCTGGTGATCAAATGCGGTGTGTACCGCAACGTGCTGCGCTTCCTCGCGCCGCTGGTGACCACTGAGGCTCAGGTTGACGAAGCGTTGCAGATTCTCGACGCGGCCTTGGCACGGGTCTTGAACTGAGGCTGTGCCCGCTACGGGATAAAAGCATCAAGGAGGCGTGACCCACCATGGGGCTGACAGATTATCGAGCGTTACTGATCGATTGCGATGAAGTGCTGGTGGACCGCGACTCGGGGGTGTGGGCGGCCTTGCAACCGCTGCTCGACAACCGTGGCGGGCAGCCGTCCAGGGAACAGGTGCTGGCCGAATTCAACGACGTGGTGGCCACGCTCTACCCGCGCTTCGCCGAGCTGGGCTTCAGTGGCGTGTTGTGTTTCGCCCATCGCCAACTCGCCGAGACGTGGGGGCAGCACGCCAGTTGGGAGGAGGGCATGAGCTTTGCCCGTTCGGCAGGCAACTGGTCATTGTTCGAGGATGCGCCGGGCGCGATGTTGTACTTGCGCAAGTTCTACCGCCTGTTGGTCCGCGGCGACCGCGATGCGCAAGACCGCGGCGTGTTGTGCGAGCGGCTGGGGATTGCACCGGAAGACTTCATTTCCCTGGCCGAGGACCCACAATGGCTCAACCGACAAGGCGCCGAGGCGCAGCCGACGTTGCATATCACCCGACCATCGGTCGGCACGCAGGTGGCGCTGGACCGCTGCCTGATCGGCCGCCATCGCGCCCGGCAGCCCTCGCCTTGCGCGGCTGACTACTGCATCAACAGCATGGCGGATCTGGTGGCGCAGCATCAGCTGTCTTTACGGCGCTGATTTTGCTAGAAGATTGTCTTACAAACGGCAGTCAAGAGGTACGCAATGGAAGGGCAAGTCAAGCTGGACCGGATCGACATCAGCATTCTGGTCGAACTGCAAAAAGACGGCCGGATGACCAATGTCAGCCTCGCCGATGCCGTGGGCCTGTCCGCCAGCCCCTGCCTGCAACGGGTCAAGCGGCTGGAGTCGGCAGGCTATATCTCCAGCTACAAGGCGCACTTGAACCTTGCCAAGATCACGGATTCGGTCACGGTGTTTACCGAGATCACCCTCAGCGACCACAAACGTGAAGACTTCGCCAAGTTCGAATCCAACATCCGCCTGGTCGATGAAGTGCTCGAATGCCACTTGATCAGCGGCGGCTACGATTACCTGGTGCGCTTCATGACCCGCAGCATCCAGCACTACCAGGAAGTGGTCGAAAGCCTGCTGGACAAGAACATCGGCATTTCCAAGTACTTCAGTTATATCGTGATCAAGTCCCCGGTGCTCAAGGACGGCGTGCCGCTGCGCAAGTTGCTGCGGCATTGAAATCGCCTGCCTGGCAGGCGACCTCGGTTTATAGGCCCTTGCTTATGTGACTGAAGGTTGGATACGCCGCACCGGACGATTGTTTGCATCCACCGTCCAATGAGGTTCGCCGGGCCTGATGCAGGTGCCGCCCACCCAACGCTCGTGCGAAGCATGGTCGGGCCAATACGCCTGTGCGTTGAGCACGTCATGGCCCAGTGGGGTCAGTGCCAGCGGGCGTCGTGGCCAGTCCTGGTGCGTCTCGGTTTCGGTGAGCAAGGGCTGCTCGCCGTCGATCAACGGCCGCAACAGCGCATGAAACATCATGTCCCCCAGGAAGGGCAGCGGCTCGCGCTGGCTCATCAACTCGGCGAACACCCGGCCGAAGGGCACTGGCCCGGCCTCGGCAATGCAGGTCAGGGCCAGGCGTTCGGTCAGCGATAAGCCATCCCGGATACCCGGCAATTCCTGCAACTGGCGCAACAGCGCGGATGCCAGCAAAGGCAGGGCGGCATGGGTGCCGTTGGCCAGCTTGGCCAAGGCCTCGGGTGACGGTGCGCAATACGCCGACCAGGCCTGCCTGGCCAATTGCACCGCGTCGTCACCGATCAGCCGTCGCTGCGGCCACAGCCAGGCGAGTACATCAGGGGCCAACTGGCCGATGCCGATAAAGCGTTCGACCCCTGGGATACGGTCGACTTCGATCAACTCCAGCCTACGCGGTGCCTGTGCCAGGCCGGCGAGCGCGCGGATCAGGAACAACTGGTCGTAGGCATCCGCCTCGCACCACAGCACGCTGTGCTCGGCGGTGCCCAAGGTGGCGAGCTGGTCGTATTCGTCGGCGACGCGGCGGGTTACCTGGGCTGCGTCGATGGCAAAGGCCTGGCTGATAAAGGCGCTGCGCATGGCGCGGAATTCATCGTCGGGCAAGTCGCGAACCGGGCCCATGCACAGCGGATCGCTGAGCATCTGGAATTGCCCCTTGAACCCGGCAACTTGCAGGCTGTGCGCAATATCATTGCCGCAGCGCCAGTGCGTGGTGCGGGCTTCATCGCTGGCTGCGAAGTCGGGGTGGCGGCTGGCGAAGTCGATGGCATCCACATGCGCCTTGAGTTTGGGCCAACTGCTGAAACCCAGCTGTTTGGCAATCTCCCATTGAGCCTGGGACAGGGTGGCCTTCGGGTCCTGGGCTTTGAGGCGCGGCAACAGTTCCTTGGCGCGCTTGCGCTGCTGCTCCAGGTTGAGGCGGCCATTGGTGTTGAAGTGACGGGACATACGATCTCCTTGCACAAACCTTTTCCGCTTCAAGGTGGGGAGTCGTAGACAAAGAGAGTGTTGCAAGGTCTTGGGCGCAGCCCTTTCCGCGGAAGGTGGCGTAGAGAGCGCCAGGCGGAAAATATAGGAGGTGTCGTGTTCGATTGCAAATTACAGGGGTTCACACCGAGCAAATGTGGGAGCGAGCAAGGCGAATCGTCGCACTGCCGCTCCCACAGGTTTTGGTCTGTTGTGTGTCTGCGCTACTTGTCCTTACGCGCATCCATGGTCTTCTGATGCTCCGCCAGAAACGGCTGCTCCGCCGGGTCAAAGCGGTCGATCCCGGCGGTAAACCGATGCCAATACGGATACAACGGCTGGCGACGCGTCACCGCTTCAATGCGCGAGGATTGTTCCTCGGTCAGCTTCAGTTCGGTGGCCGCCAGGTTGTCGCGCAGGTGCGCTTCGGTGCGGGCGCCGATGATCAGCGAGGTGATGCCCGGTCGATCCTTGAGCCAGGCCAGGCACGTGCGCGCAACCGAGACACCGTGCTCATCGCCGACGGCGGCGAGGGTCTCGATGATGTCCAGCGCGCGCTCCTGGTCATGCACATAGGGTTCCGGCCAGCCGCTGCCCTGGCGGGTATTGGCGGGCGGCTTGTGCCCGCGCCGGGTCGAACCGGTCAACAAGCCTTCGCCCATCGGCCCCCACACCAGGGTGCCCACGTGCTGGTCCAGCGCCAGCGGCAGCAGCTCATACTCGGCCTCGCGGGATTCCGGGGTGTAGTAGATCTGCTGGGTGATGGGTTTGAGCATGCCGTGCAGCTCGGCCTTGCCCAGGGTTTTCATCATTTGCCAGGCGGTGAAATTACTGGTGCCGAAATAGCGGATTTTGCCCGAGCCCACCAGCAGCCGCAGCGCTTCGAGGGTTTCCTCGATGGGCGTCATGCCGTCCCAATTGTGCAATTGGTACAGGTCGATATGGTCGGTGCCCAAGCGTTTCAAGCTGGCTTCGCACGCACGAATCAAGTGGTAGCGCGATGAGCCGGAATTGTTCGGATTCTTGTCCACGGGGCTGCGGCCTTTGGTGGCCAGCAGGATCTCGTTGCGCTTGTCGCCCAGGGCCTTTGCGACCACTTCTTCCGCCAACCCGTGGGAATAAAGGTCGGCGGTGTCGACCATGTTCACACCCGCGTCGAACGCGATGTCGAACATGCGCTTGGCTTGGGGCACGTCCACCGATCCGCATTGTTCAAATTCGGCGCGACCGCCAAAGGGCACGGTGCCCAGGATGATTTCGGACACCAGCAGGCCGGAATGGCCCAGTTGTCGGTATTGCATGTCGCCTCCTACTTTGCATTGCACGTGAAAGTGTGAACGACAGGGGTGGCGATAGTTTGAATTTTTTCGTGAAAACTTCGTGCGGCTGTCTCACCAACGCGCCGACCGGATTGCTTCATCCGGTGAAATGCTGGATTGTTGATTCTGGTGATTCCACTGGTGCGTGCCATGAACCCGATCGAACAAACTCCCTGGCATGCCGGCGAACGGCAGATGCAAGCAGCAGTTGGCGTGGCCGACCGGATGGCGATGATCGGGCCCAAGGTAATTCGCGATCACTTGCCGGAACAACATCGGGATTTCTATCCCTTGTTGCCGTACCTGATGCTGGGTGTGGTGGACGAACAGGGCATTCCCTGGGCCACGATGATTGAAGGTGCACCAGGTTTCGCCCACTCGCCGGACCCACTGACGTTGCAGATCGACAGCCTGCCGTCCGTGGGCGATCCGGCGCGTAACGCACTGCAGCCCGGCGCATCGGTAGGCTTGCTGGGCATCGACCTCAACACCCGCCGCCGCAACCGCATGAACGGGCGTGTCGGCGCGGTCGATCATGAGGGCTTTTCGGTCGACGTGGTGCAGGCCTTCGGCAACTGCCCCAAGTACATCCAACTGCGGCCAGTCGACGCCGTCGCCCGCAAACCCGGCACCCTGGTCGAACGCCTGAACGGGCTCGACGAAGCGGCACAGGCCTTGATCCGCAACGCCGACACCTTCTTCGTCGCCAGCTACATCGAGGCGCACGGCCAACGCTCGGTGGACGTTTCCCACCGTGGCGGCAACACCGGCTTTGTGCGGGTTGAAGGCAACGTACTGACCATCCCCGACTTCGCCGGCAACCTGTTCTTTAATACCCTGGGTAATCTGCAGGTGAACCCGGTGGCGGGGTTGTTGTTCATCGATTTTGCATCGGGCGATGTGCTGCAACTGTCCGGACGCACATCGTTGGTCCTCGACGGCCCGCAAGTGGCGCTGTACGAGGGCGCCCAACGCGTGTGGACGGTAACCGTGGAGCACACGGTCCGGCGCCCGGCGGCGTTGGCGTTGAGGTGGGTGCTTGCGGAATTTTCGCCGTTCAGTCTGGGGATGGGGCATTGGTAGCCACGCAACATTTCGCGCAGCCTGTGGGATCAAATGTGGGGGCTGTCGAGCTTTAGCGAGGCTGCGAAGGCGGCGGCACTGCTGGAAGAAATGGGACCTGATACACCGCTTTCGCAGGCAAGCCAGCGCCCACATTTGATCGGTGTGAATGGGCAGAAAGTGCTCGGCTGGTGATACCACAGGCTCCGCAATGCCATGTGGGAGCTGTCGAGCCTTGGCGAGGCTGCGAAGGCGTCCTGTCAGCCGACGAATTGACCGTCTGACTAGGCTCATCACAGCCGCGCCAACGCTCGATAACTCCCACAGCGTTCCGCTTCGTTCGAGGGGCTATGTTCTTGAGTTCAGGCCACCGGGCATTCCCGGTTTAGCGCCTCATCGACCAACAACTGCGCAATCTCGATCATCTGCACCACTGCAAGCACCTGCTTGCGGCTTTGCCTATCAAGGCGCTCGGCGCAGTCGTAGGCGCAGACGGTGGCTGACTCAAGCATCTCGCTGGCATTGCTCAACGCAGCTTCAGTACTGAGACCGGGACGAACGGTGAAGATGACATCGGGAGGTGTTTGCGGATTGTCGTCCGATGTGGACGTCGGGGGATTAGGTGTGACCTTTTTCATGGCGAAGCTCCTATGAATGAGCACCTCCATTTCGCTACCACACGAAGTCAGGAGGCGACTGTACACGGGGTGGTAGACCGGTCATAGAAACCCGGCAGGCCGAAGCCTCCCATGCACAGCCGCCACAAAGCAGCCCGCACAAAAAAACGCCCTTGAGCGTTTTGGGGTCTATGAAAAAACTGGGCTACCACACCCATTCGCTGAATTTGCAGCGACCCGCGAAGGTTAGCGGCGAGTCTCATCAGACGCAACCCGAAAGTTGTGTAAGAGCGGTCCGACGGTTGTTGGTGCACCATTGAAATGGTGCCATATGTTGGATTCCCAGACTGCCCTAACCCATAACGTTAGCTCTGCTGGCCCTGGTCCTTGCCCGCGATTTTGCCTGCAATCCAGGCTACCGTGCCGTTTCTTACTCGTGCAGGCCCTATTCGCAGCCGGGAGGAGAGGAAGGTGCTGCAGGGATGCCAACCAATAATTCGGACGCGTTGCTTGGCGACGAAGCGCAGTCCAGTCAGGTTCAAAAAACATTGGAGAACGGACCATACAGTGCCACTTGTCGGATTGTTTTCTATATCTTTGTGGGAATTGCGATTGTCCTGCAAAAAACCTCTGCGTTGGACCTTACTGCTTCTTATAGGCGAATACGTTCGTAAGGCATTAATTTAATAAAAAAACGAGTTTGTTAAGCAAGGTGCGGAGCAGTTTTAATGTTATCTCGCAACTGTTGAACGTCCGATATTAGTGAGTGAAAATTCCTAATGATAGTAGGTAACTTTCCTACATTGCCTTTTTTTATAAATTGCGATTTTTTCCGAAAAGGCTAGATTTATTTTTGTCGCTTGTTGCTAAGCGGCGAAAAGTGAATGTTGTACCTAAAGTGGAGAATCGAAATGAACAATGAAAAGTTTGGAGAGTTTGTTTTTAGTTTTGATAGTGAGTCTGGATTCAACCCGTATGCAGGTAACGCCGGTGCGTCTGGGAGCCAAGGCGGGTGCGGTGGTAGCGGAGGATGTGGCGGCGGCGGCGGATGTAATGGAGGAAGTGGCGGTTGCCATAATTCGATAACGGAGCCCCCAGCTGCGGATGAGTAGACTCAGTATTCACTCACCTACTGAGGTTTTCTGGCTTGCCAGAAAACCTCTACGGGATATAGCGCCATGAATATAATAATACCCAATTATGAAATTCTGAATCTTGACAAAGAAAGTCTTGTCGTGTCTGACGTCGGAATTTCTAAAATCCATTCAGAGCCTCTGCTCAATGTGCTTAGAAAATTAAAATTATCGAATGTAATGACTAAGGTAGAGTTGGATGAAGTACTCGCGGAAAATGGATTAGTTCAAAATGACGCATTCGAGTTTTTGGAAAAAATCATTCCATTCAAATGTGTTGAAGAAATGTATTTTGAAAAAACGATCATTATCCATGATTGGAAAGGTAAGGTTGACGTTGAAGAGTTATTCAGGGGCGAGCTGTCTGGCTGTTTGGAATTTAAATCGTTCAAAAGTGGGCTGGTTGACTCGGATAAGACGTTCAGATTTTTTATCGTCTTGTTGTGCTATTCGTATGACTATGAAAGCGTCAAGAATCTATATTTTGATCTGGCGCGTGCGTCACCTAAAAGCGCTATATGCGTTTGCTGGCAAATGGGTAGCGTTTTTTGCATAGGGCAACCTTATATACCAGAAATAGGAAACCCTTGTCATTTCTGTGCCGTTGATAGACTTATTAATAATGAGGCGATAATGCCAGCAAAGAACAACTGGTCAAGCATTCTGTCGTTCTGTAGGAATCGACAAGTAGGCGTTCCTGCTAATACACTAAGTCTATATCAGGAAATGATTATTGTCGGTGCGGTTAGCAAAAAAATAAGATTTTTCACCGAGCATAGTGACGGGTTTAAGTACCAAGATAATGTCCTGCACAGTTCATACCTTCAATTGGTTGATGGCCAGGTTTTTGAAGAGTCTAATTCGCACTGGTATATGTGTGATTGCTTGAGGGCGGACGGATGAAAAATATTCCCCTTGATTACTATTTTAGATTCATAGATCCTTCGGTATATGAGGATGTGCTTGATTTTCATTGTAAGGGGAATTTTACCTTTCATAACGCGATTAAAGAACGTACGTGCCTTCATCGTTTGGATGAAAAGCATCTTGCCCAACTGACCGGGAATGAACTGACTTTTTATCCCGATATGAATCTAACGGTGGAAATGACGCTGTCCCAAGAGGACAGAGAGAAGTCGTCGTACAGAAATGAGTCGTGTAAACATTTTTCACCTCTGCCTTTAAATTTCTCGGATGTTGAAAAGCTGATGTGGCCACTACTTTCACGGAGTAGTGACTCATATAAAAGAGGATATCCTAGCGGGGGAGCGCTTTACCCTGCAGAAATTTTCCTCTGCTCGCTGACTGAGGAAAATTCTAATTGGCCCTGCGTAGGAAAAATCCTCCATTTGCTTCCCGGATCCAGAAAATTCGAAGTGATGCAGATTGGGACGGATATCGAAGAGTTGAAAGCAGCGCTGCTGCCCTTATCTCATGACATTGGAATGCCCAGCCTAGCGCTAATTTACGCAGTTTATATGCCTAAAAACTTGTTCAAATATCGGTATCGTGGGTACCGGATGGCACTGATGGAAGTTGGTTCAATTTACATGCTTGTCGAACTTCAAGCTAAATCCTTGGGGTTGGCGTGTCGGCTTTGGTCCGCATACACAGACTCCATGCTTTGTAAGGCTTTAGGAATAAATCCAGCCCTGTTCTTTCCAATGTGCGTTCATTTTATAGGCAAGCAGCATGAAACTTATTAATGCAATGAATAAGCCGGATTTGCCGGGAACAGTGCTTTTTCAGCCTGCGTGCATTCTCACTCTACCTCACTCTGTTGAAGTTTCAGACGCCTTTTCAGTAAATGGATCGGGGATTGGGGGTGGTTCCAACTCGATCAAAACCGCCTTAGGTGAATATTTTGAGCGTCGTCATTTTTACAGGGAGGTCGTTTCAATAAAGCGCGGATGTCTCGGCGAAACTTTAGCAGACCATGAAATTTGTAGTTTTTCGAAAGCACTTGTACAAACGGCATCAAAAAAAACGTCGTGTGCGGAGATTGAAGGGTATGAGTTTTTCTTGAGTGAAGTTGTTAGAGCCTCTGACTTTTCAAAATGTTTTATCCCAACCGCCTGTATTTCGCTTTCATCGTATAGATTAGGTAAAGACAGCTTATTCTATCCTCTCCGAGATACATGCGGATGCAGCTTTCATTGGAACCCAAATATCGCCTTTTTTGGGGCCGTGAAGGAGTATCTAGAACGCCAGTTTCTTATCAGGTTCTGGCTCACGAAAAAATGCTGTACTCGGATTTCCGCAATGCATGCCAAAGAGTTGTTGAAGAGGCAAGAGGTTCGGCATTTATATAACGCTCTTGCAGCTTCAGGAGAAATTATATTTTTAGATATCTCCGACGTTAGATTCCCCGGGGTTTGTATGCTGGTTGTATTTGGGCAAAGCAATGTTAGTCATCACGTTAAATATTGTGCAGGGATGGCTTATGCATTGGATATGTCTGTGGCAATGGAGAAGTCCTTGCTTGAGTTATGGCAGACTTTTCGTTTTATGAATTTATTTGTTGCAACTGATTCTAGAGAAGAAATGCTCGAAGATTCTTACATACGCTATTTTCTAAGTTGCAATACTTACGAGACCTATCAGGATATTACGGATGTTTTGGAGTGTGGAAATTCCAGACCCTCGCAGGATTTCACACTGCCGCGATTGTTAGATGTATTAAGGCAACTGGATGTTTTTGGCTATTTTTATTCAAAAATTGAACGGGTTGACGGAAAAGGAGGGGTTTTTGTTAAATACGTTTCTCCTGATCTATTTCTTCATATGAATAACTCAAAAAACTTTAATTCAGTAAATAAATACTCTAAAGGGTTTAAGTCTTCAATACTGAGCTCTCGGTCAGAAAAAATGGTTCCGTTTCCATGAGGTGAGTAATGACTCTGCACTCTATGTCTAAACCCATTCTGTTAGCGCTATTGTTCATCAAAGAACAATTGAAAGAGCCTGTCGCATTGTTTTGGACAGTCATTTCTCCGGTAGTGACGTACTATCTGATCACGTACACGAGGGCGCCAGCGAGTGGCGCGTACGACGATTACATGTCCAGCACTTCCTGGTTTTACGCTTTCGTGTCTTCAAGTGTGGCGTTCTTCGGTTTGGCGTTTTACATCGTAGGCCGCAGAGAAAGCGGCTTTCTACGGTCTTTCGTCTATACCCCTCGTACGAAAATCATCTTCCTTGCCGGGCAGTTTTTTGCCTATTCGGTCGTTTCAATACTGTATTGCTCCGTTTTCTACGTATTGACGCGGCAGCCCTCTGTTCAAGTCGCCGAATACCTCGTCATCATCGGACGGTTCTATATTTGTTTCCTCCTCTTCTCCATCCCTTCGCTTTTATTGACGCTGGTTCCCGTAGGTTTTCAGAACGCCAGCACGATTTATTCAATTTTATCCTTGGCAATGTTGGCACTCGGCATCGTAAGTATCAGTTCTTCACACCCCACACTTACCGTCATTCGATTTTTTAATCCGATGGAATGGGCAAACAATATTATGTTGGCTGGGGTGGCGGAACACGGATGGGTTGTCCTGATAGTGGGTGTTTTATTTGCGATTACATTTCTACTAATGGTTCGCTTTCTACGGGTTAACCCTGTCTGGAGTCGTTATTGATGGCGCGGCTAATCGTAAGTTCGCTTGATGTCAGATATGCATCCCATACGTTGTTCGATAATGCCTCGCTCGAAGTTAAGGCGGGTTCGATCTCCGGTCTGCTGGGCCCTAACGGCTCCGGTAAAACCACCTTTTTTGACGTGATTTGTGGCCTGAAGAAAATGGATGGCGGCGAGATAACCAACTCTTTTTCGAAGCTGCTTTATCTCTCGCAAGTCATCAGCACGCCGGCGGTATTGCGTATGTTCGACATCTTCAAAATGACCATGCTTTTTTGCGCCGACACCCAGGTCACCCGAGCACATGCGCTGGATAAAATCGAGCAATGGAGCCCTGGCATTGCGCAGCGTTACTGTGAAATCTGGAACAAAAAATCCTCGCTCTGCAGCTACGGCGAAAAGCGCTGGTTTTTCACCTTGTCGCTGCTCTGCGCCAACGCTGACCTTGTGATACTCGATGAGCCCACCGCGGGTGTCGATCCTGAGTTTCGCTATCACATCTGGCGATGCCTGGAGGGGGCGGCGGCGGAGGGTGTGGCGGTGCTGGTTTCATCGCACAACGTCGATGAGATCGTCGCGCACTGCGATGATTTCTACATGCTCAGCCAGCGCCGCTTCAATCGCTTCAACGACGCGCCAGGCTTTATGAGTGCGTACGGTGCCAAGAGCCTGGATGAAGCTTTTATTCAGGCGGCGAGCCTGCGTGAGTAGCGGGTAACTGCGGGTACAGGATCAGTTCCAGACAGCCTTTGTAGTATCGCTTGCCGCCAGGCGGCAGTTGCCCTGCCTCGCGCATTTCACTGGTACTGCTGACCCGCATCAGCACCCCTACGGAGCCGTGCTGGCGCGCGTCGTTGAGCCAGGTCTGGACCTGTTCCAATTCCACTTTGCGTTGCACCGCGCCGGCGTATTGCAGGCCGTAGCGCAACTCACCCTCGGTGTCGTACAGCGCGACTTCGGGACGCTGCAGGCGCCAGGCCAGGGCGCTGGCGCTGTCGAGTTCGTTGCTCAGCAGGGCGTTGGTCTGCTGCAGTTCCTGCAGGTGTTCAAGCACAAACTGGTCGGGCATTTCGTTGTTGGCGATCCACCCCGGCATGCTCGCCGGCAGCAGTATCACCAACAGGCCAATGCCCAGGGCCGGCATTGCCCACAACGTCAGCGGGCGAAAGGCTTGCAGCAGGTTGCTGAGGACCCACCCCAGCAAGACGATAAAGGCCAGGGACAGGCTGAACATCTCGGCGTGGCTGTTGCTGTACAGCGGCCTTGCGATTTGCAGGTAGATCAGGCCGATCATGGCGACCATGCCGATCACAAAGTTGAGCAGGCCGTTGAGGCAAATTGTGCGGGCGCGGCCGCTGCTGATCAGGTCGACCAGGGTATGCCCCATCAGCAATGCCAGGGGCAGCAGGCACGGCATGATGTAGGTCGGCAGTTTGCCGTTGCTCAGGCTGAACAAACCCAGGGGCAATAGCAGCCACAAGGCCAGGAAGAGGATCGCGGGGTGGCGCTTTTCCTGCCAGGCCTTGCGCAAGGTGGCGGGGAGCAGTCCTGCCCAAGGCAGGCACGACACCGCGATGATCGGCAGGAAGAACCACCAGGGCCGCACGTGTTGCGCGTTGTCGGCGCTGAAACGGCGAATGTGTTCATTCCAGAAAAAGAAGCGCCAGAAGTCCGGTTCCTGCAAATGCACCGCCAGCATCCACGGCAGGCTTACCAGCACCGCCACCAGCATGGCCAACGGGCCATGGCGCAGCAATTCGCCCAGCCGGCGTTGCCAGAGCATGTAAGGCACGGCAACCAACACCGGCAGCACCCAGGCCAGGAAGCCCTTGGTCAGCAAACCCATGGCGCAGGCCAGGCCCACGACCGCCCAGGCCCCTAGACGGCCACGCAGTGTGGCGCTGTCGAGTGCAAACCACAGGGCCACCAGGCTCAGGTTGACCCACAGGGTGAATGGCGGATCGAGATTGGAATAGCCCGCTTGCCCCGCAACCAGCCCGAAGCTCAGGTAGAGCAGGGCGCAGGCAAAACTTTTGCGTGGGTCATTCCACAACCGGCGGGCAATCAGGTAGGCGAGCAGCACGCTCAGGCCGCTTGTCACGGCCGAGGCGATGCGCACACCGAACAGGTTCTGGCCGAACACCGCCTGGCCCAAGGCGATCAACCAGTAGCCGCCGGCGGGTTTTTCGAAGTAGCGGATACCCATGAAATGCGGCGCTATCCAGTTGCCGCTCTGGAGCATTTCCTGGCTGATCTGGGCGTAGCGGGTTTCATCGGGCGTCCATAAACCGTGCAAGCCCAGGGGCAGCAGGTAAAACGCGGCAAAGGCCAGCAACAGGATTGGCAGGGGTTTCAATCGAGTCATGCAGACGTCGCTCCCTGACGTTTAGTGGTGGGTTGTTGAAGTAATGAACTGATGGAAGAAGAGGTCACAGCATTCACTGGGTTACGGAAAAAATTCATGACGGCCTTGAATAAAGGGCGCAACTCAACATGCCAGAACAGCGCTGTCTTTTTACTGAACAGGCCGGCGGGAACGTGGCTAGAGTTGCTTCAATGCGGCGGGCCAATCCGGGTTGTTGACGATACCCAAGGGCTTGAATGTGCCGTTGGGCAACACCTGCACGAACAGCGCGCTGCCGTATTGGGGAAACGTGGCGTGGGGAAAGCCAAGGGTGCTTTCGAAGTCGGCAATGCAGCCGCTGTGGGTGACGAAAACCAGGTTGCGCCCCGGGGTTTTGTGGCTCAGCAGTTCTTCGCGCATGGCCGAGCCGCAGACGGCTTGCTGGCCGGAGGTCAGCTCGTTTTTGCCGAACATGAAACGCAAGGTCTGGGCGGTGCGAATGGCCGGGCTGGCGAGTACGTCGCTACTGTCCATACCCAATGTTCTGAAAGCTTTCCCCAGGTTTTGCGCCTGCTGGCTGCCGTTGATCGTCAGGCCTTCGACAGGACCCAGGCAGGGGTTGGCCGAGCGGTCGCAGCGCTCTTCATGACGCACCAGCACGATCAGATCGCCGTCACGCCACAGGGGCAGCACGTCGGATGCCAGCAGGCGGTTGCCGATGCCCAGGTTTGTTGGCGAAGCGTGCCAGAGCAGGTTGCCGGCGAGCAGCACACCCACCACCGCGGTCCCCAGCCACAGCGGTTGCAGGCGCTTGATAAAGGCCCGTCGCGGACGCGGTTTGGTCAAGGTAAGGTTAACCACATCATCACCATGGGCAGTGTCGTGTCAGTGAGTCGCAACCTGTTGGCGAATGCCTGTAGTGGAGCCGGAAGCTGGCACAGGGGGGCTGTCTTTTCGCTGAACAGGTTGCGGTTGAAAGTGGTCAAGCGTAATGACCGGAAGTTGCCGGCGGATGACCATGGCCGGCACTGTAGAGTGGGCCGGGTGGGCAGCCGGTGAAATCCATGTGAAAAATTTGCGTGGCGTTGAGCGACAGCCGTTATTCTCGATAGCCACCCATCAAGCGAGTGTTGTCATGTTGCAGGTGCACGGTGTGTTTAAAAGCTACGCCACTCCCCAGGGCCCGTTGGCGGTGTTGGCGGGTGTGGATCTGCACCTGGCCGAGCGCCGCAGCCTGGCGTTGATGGGCGAGTCGGGCAGCGGCAAGAGCACCCTGTTACACCTGGTGGCGGGGCTGGATCGGGTGGATGGCGGCAGCATCCAGGTCGGTGAGCAACGCCTCGACCAACTCAGCGAGGCGCAACTGGCCCATTGGCGGCGTACGCAAATCGGCCTGGTGTTCCAGCAGTTCAACCTGATCGGCAGTTTGCGGGTCGAGGACAACCTGGCGTTCCAGGCGCGGCTGGCGGGCCGGTTTGACCGGCAATGGCAGGCGCAGTTGGTGGAGCGCCTGGGCCTGGGCGATCTGCTCAAGCGCTACCCGGAGCAACTCTCCGGTGGCCAGCAGCAACGGGTGGCCGTGGGCCGCGCGTTGGCGTCGCGACCGGGCCTGTTATTGGCCGACGAGCCCACCGGCAACCTTGACGAAGCCACCAGCGACGAGGTGCTGCAGCTGCTGCTGGACCTGCTGCGCGACAGCCCCACCAGCCTGTTGATGGTCACCCACAGCCCACGCATTGCCGCGCGGCTGGACCGGCAGGTGGTGCTGCACCGCGGCCGTGTCGTCCCCGCGAGCGGCGCTTGAGATGGCGGTGTTCCATTGGACCTTGCGCGCGCTGCTCAGCCATTGGCGCCGCCACCCCGTGCAGTTTTTCAGCGTACTCACCGGCTTGTGGCTGGCCACCGCGCTGCTGATCGGCGTGCAAGCCCTCAACAGCCAGGCGCGCGACAGCTACGCCCGCGCCAGCCAGTTGATCGGTGGTGAACCCCAGGCCAGCCTCAGCGCGCCGGACGGTGCCAGTTTCCCCCAGGCGCTGTTTGCCCAGTTGCGCCGCGCCGGGTGGCCGGTGTCCCCGGTGGTGCAGGGGCGGGTGCAGCTCAAGGGGATGGAAGACGTACGGCTGCAATTGATGGGCATCGACCCGCTGTCGTTGCCCGGCAGTGGCGCGGTGGCGGGGCAGCGCTTGAGCCAGGCGCAGATGCTGGCATTTTTTGACCCGCCGGGGCGCACCTGGATTGCGCCGCAGACCTTGCAGTCCTTGGGCCTGCACGAGGGCCAGCAGCCGACCACCCTGAGTGGCCACTCGCTGCCGCCGCTGCAAGCCCAGGCGCAGATGGCGCCCGGCCTGTTGCTCACCGACATCGGTTTTGCCCAACCCGTGCTGGACATGCCCGAGCGCCTGTCGCGCCTGCTGCTGGACAACGCCTTCGCCGCCGGCCAGCCCACGCCGCCCGCCGGGTTGCAACTCAAACAGGGCGAGGACAATAACCTGGCGCGCCTCACCGAGAGCTTTCACCTTAACCTTGATGCACTGGGCTTCCTGTCCTTTTTGGTGGGGTTGTTTATCGTGCACGCCGCCATCGGCCTGGCCCTGGAACAACGCCGCGGGCTGCTGCGTACGTTGCGCGCCTGCGGGGTCAGTGTGCGGATGTTGATCCTCAGTCTCAGCGTAGAACTCGGTATGTTGTCCCTGCTGGGGGGCGTGCTCGGCGTGGCCAGCGGCTACCTGCTGGCCAGCCTGCTGCTGCCGGATGTGGCCGCCAGCCTGCGTGGCCTGTATGGCGCCGAGTTGCCGGGGCAATTGAATCTGAGCCCGTGGTGGTGGGCGGCGGGGCTTGGCTTGAGCCTGCTCGGTGCGTTGCTGGCCGGTGCCAGCAGCCTATGGCGGGCGGCCCGCTTGCCGTTGCTGGCCCTGGCCAATGCCCAGGCCTGGCATGAGGCGCATGGGCGCTGGTTGCGGCGTCAAGGTTGGGTGGCCGGTGCAGCGCTGTTGATCGCCGTGCTGGCGCTGTGGCTGGGTGACAGCCTGGCCGCCGGTTTTGTGCTGATGGCCGCGTTGCTGCTGGGTGCCGCCCTGGGTTTGCCGGTGGTGCTCAATGGCCTGCTCAAGGCGGTATTGGGACGCAGCCGTTCGGTGCTTGGCCAATGGTTTCTCGCCGACTGCCGCCAGCAACTGCCGGCCCTGAGCCTGGCTCTGATGGCGTTGCTCTTGGCCCTGGCCGCGAATATCGGCGCGGGCTCCATGACCTCGGGGTTTCGTCACACCTTCAACAATTGGCTGGAGCAACGTCTCACCGCCGAGCTTTACCTCAACCCGCAAGACCCGGCGCAGGCACAGCAGCTCGGCGGCTGGCTGGCGCAGCAACCGTTGGTGCGGACTGTGCTGCCCACCTGGCAGGTCTCGGTACAGTTGAAGGGCTGGCCGGCAGACCTGTTTGGGGTGGTCGACGACCCGACCTATCGCCAGCATTGGCCGTTGCTCGAGGCGACAGGCGACCCCTGGGACCAGCTGCAGCAAGGCGACACGTTGATGCTCAGCGAGCAACTGGCGCGCAGGCTCGACGTGCAGCTCGGCGATACCGTGAGCATACCGACGCCCCAGGGCGTATGGGCGCCCAGGTTGGTGGGCATCTACGCCGATTACGGCAACCCCAAGGGCCACGTCCTGGTCAATGCCGACCACTTGCTGGCGCACTGGCCGGGGCTGTCGCCGGCGCGTTTCAACCTGCGCGTGGCACCGTCGGATGTGGCGCCGTTGATACGTGAGGTGCAACGCGAGTTCGCCCTGCAAGACAGCCGCATCATCGATCAACAACAACTCAAGGGCTGGTCGAGCCAGGTGTTCGAACGCACCTTCGCCGCCACGGCCGCGCTCAATAGTCTGACCTTGGGGGTGGCCGGCGTAGCGCTGTTTATCAGCCTGTTGACCCAGAGCCAGAGCCGCCTGGGCCAACTCGCTCCGCTGTGGGCGCTGGGCGTTACCCGACGGCAATTGATGCTGCTCAATCTGGGCCAGACCTGGCTGCTGGCGGTACTGACGCTGATGCTGGCCTTGCCCCTCGGCCTGTTGTTGGCCTGGTGCCTGGATGCGGTGATCAATGTGCAGGCGTTCGGTTGGCGCCTGCCGTTGCAGGTGTTCCCGTGGCAGCTCGCGCAATTGCTGGGGCTGGCGCTGCTCGCGACTTTGCTGGCCTCGGCCTGGCCGTTGTGGCAGTTGTACCGCAGCCGTCCGGCGGATTTGTTGAGGACGTTTGCCAATGAAGACTAAGGGCCTGCTGTGGGCGTTTGTGTTGTTATTGGCCGCTTGCGACAAAGCCCCGGCGCCCCAGGAAAGCTTCGCCGGCCTGGGCAGCGATGCGGCGGACTTCGTCCAGGTCGTGCCCGGCAAAGTGTTCAGCTTCCCCGAAGACCATGGCCCTCATGCCGGTTATCGCATTGAGTGGTGGTACGTCACCGCCAACCTCAAGGATGCGCAGGGCGATCTGTTCGGCGTGCAATGGACGCTGTTTCGAAACGCCCTCAAGGCCGGACCGACCCAGGCAGGCTGGCGCGATTCAACCCTCTGGCTTGGCCACGCTGCCGTCACGTCCGCCACCCGCCACTACGCAGCCGAACGCTTCGCCCGAGGTGGCGTCGGCCAGGCCGGCGCCCAGGCGGTGCCGTTCGACGCCTGGATCGACGACTGGACGTTCGCCACCCGCCCCGGCGCCGCCAGCCCATTGTCGGACATGCAACTCAAGGCCGGCGGCGCGCAGTTCGCCTACGACCTGCACCTGACTTCCACACGCCCGTTGGTACTGCAGGGCGACAACGGCTACAGCCGCAAATCCGACCAGGGCCAGGCGTCGTATTACTACAGCCAGCCGTTTTTCAACGCCAAGGGCAGCGTCAGCATTGACGGCAAGGTCTATCAGGTCACCGGCCCGGCCTGGCTCGACCGCGAATGGAGCAGCCAACCGCTGACCGCCAGCCAGACCGGTTGGGACTGGTTCTCCCTGCACCTGGACCGTGGCGAGCAGGTGATGCTGTTCCGCGTGCGGCAAACCGACGGGGCGGCCTACCTGACCGGCACCTGGATCGATCGCGAGGGCCGTACCCAAACCCTGCACAACGCCGACATCCAGCTGACGCCGCTGGAAACCACCGACATCGACGGCCGCAAGATTCCCACACGCTGGTCACTGAAAATTCCGGGCAAACAGCTGGATATCATTACCCGTGCCGTCAACCCGAACGCCTGGATGAACCTGAGTATTCCGTACTGGGAGGGGCCGGTGCAGTTCGAAGGTGGGGTGGGGTATCTGGAGATGACCGGGTATTAGGGCGGTTTCTGTAGGCTTTATTTCTTGGATTATCAAAAAAATACTGTACATGCATCCAGTTGTATCCTACATTCCATCCCAGGTGACCGGATGTCACCTGACCTTCAGTTTTTAACTATGGATGGATAAAAAATGAAATCGAAAAAAGCCTTTATGCTGGGCGCGGCCCTGGCGGCCTCCTGCTTCGTTTCGGCCTTTGCCCTGGCAGAGCAAACCCCTCAAACACTCAGCGCAGAAGCGGTCAGGCAGGCCGTGGATAAAGCGCTCAAATCCGGTGGCAAGCTGGACGCGGCGAAGGTGCCGGCCAGCCTCAAGCAAAAACTGCAGGCGGCCAAGACCGGCCAGTCCAAGGCTGCCACCCAGACGGTCAAGACTGCACCCTTCAACACCGTGATCGGCGAGCTGAAAAAACCGAGCCAGGTCGCGCCGAAAAGTGCTGCCGTCGCTGCCTTCGAGCCGCTGTTCCCCACCCTGGACATCAACACCCTCTACACCATTGACGGCGTAGGGCAGGGTGAGGAGTTCGCCTATCACTTCAACCTGCCGCAGAACGCGCGGATCCAGGTGCAGTTGGTCAATCAGAGCGCGGGCACCGATATGTCGCTGATGCTGTTCCAGGACGACGGCCAGGGTAACCTCAGTGTCGTGGGCTCATCGGACGCCGCGGGCACTGCCGATGAATACCTCGACGGTGTGTTGCCGGCCGGTGATTACTACTGGTACATGGTGGCCAAGGTGGCGAGCAGCTCGCAGTTCAGCTTTGGCGTGGCGGTAGACGCCAACATCGATGCCTACGAGCCCAACGACACGGCGCAGACAGCCTTTGTGCTGCCGGATTCGATGAACAAGGTCACTGGCAACCTCGACAGCGCGAACGATGTCGATTACTTCGACTTCAAGGCGGTGCGCGGCCAAAGTGTGAGCATGTACCTGGCCGGCGACGAGAACGGCAGCCGTGAGCAGTGGATTTTCGACCGTTTCGATGGCGCCAACTGGGTCACCGTGCCGGCCGGTTCCACCTCGACTTACCCAAGCGTTACGCCGGGCACTACCGTGAAAGTGCGTGTGCGGGCCAATCCTGGCGTGGCACAGGACCCGACCAAGGCCTATCAGCTGAGCCTGGGTTCCACGCCGCGTTTGAACACCTCGGACGTGAAGGGGGACAACATCGTGCGGGTGCCGGCATCGATATACTGGATGGCGACCCAGGCTGCACGGACCTTGACCTGGTCCACCAACTGGTCCGACTCCACGGGTACACCGCTGCTGGGTGTCACGCCGGTGTTGCGTGTCGACAAGCACTTCGAAGGGGCCGATTTCAATTGGACCGACTTCAAGGCCACCACCGACAGTTCGGGCACGTCCAAGGCCACCGCCGGTCTCGGTGAGTGCTTCGGCGAAAACCGTGTGCAGTTCGCGGATAGCAGCACGGGCGTTTCCTACAACTGGGACACTACCTTCAACTTCGGTGGCTGGCGTATTGAGCTGGAAGAGTTTCCGGGTGTTGGCGTGGGGGGCGATAACGTGTCTTACGTGACCTTTGGGCATATCTGCACCCAAGACATCATCCATTGATTCAATGGTGTAAATAAACCGGGGGGCAGCCTGACAGGGCTGTCCCCTTTTTGCTGGGAAAGTGAGATGGGTATCTGCCGTGGCGGCCTTTGGGCCGACCAGGCTGGTTGGGTTTGACGGTGTACATATCCGTTGCTGCGGTAACGGCGGCTTAGGGTTCCGCTCTTACAGCGGGTCACTTTTGGAAGGACCGGAATGCCGGCCCAGCAAAAAGTAACCAAAAGGTCCTCGCCCCACCACTCGGTGCCTCGCCTGGGCTCGGCATGCCCGTAATCCGACACTGATTTGGGGGGCCGCCGCCCACGCGCCATCCATGGCGCGTGGGCGGCTAAACCGGCATCCCTGCCGGTTTACCCCCCAAATCACTGTCGAATTCCGGCCAGCGTGGTTGACGGGGCGATCCGAGATCAAAAGCAAGAGCGCGGCGGCCTTAGAGCCGACCGGTGATGGGGCTGGTGTACTCGGTTAAAACTGTGGGAGCGGGCTTGCTCGCGAATGCGGTGTGCCAGTGACTACATCTGTTACTGATCCACCGCATTCGCGAGCAAGCCCGCTCCCACAGTTTGATCTACACACATCAGGTAGACCTCAGTCTGCTCTGGCTCTGGCTCTGGCTCTGGCTCTGGCTCTGGCTCTGGCTCTGGCTCTTGATCTGGCTTTTGATTTTGATCTCAGGCGCCCCGTCAACCACGCTGGCCGAACGCAGGCTTGAATCCGTGGGTAACCCGGCAGGACGCCGGGTTAGCCGCCCCGCGCCATGGATGGCGCGTGGCGGCGGCCCACGGATTCCAGCCTGCGTTCGGGCACACCGAGCCTAGGCGAGGTGCCGAGTGGTGGGGCATGAGCGTTTTGCTTACTTTTGCGCTCTTCAAAAGTGAGCCGCTGTAAGAGCGGAACCCATAGCCGCCGTGACCCAAATAACGGATATGTACACAGGTCCAACTCACCGCCTGGTCGGCCCGAAGGCCGCCACGGTAGCCAACCCCCACCCACACTCAAACCTAGACTGACCAACGGCCCCTTGCACAGCCCTCATTTCCTTGCTAGTTTCTGACAAAATGTTAACGATAACATTTGCTCTAAAAATAAAAACAAAACAGAGAACCACGCCATGAAAATGCTTCCGAAAACCCTGTGTTTATTGGCTGTAAGCATCACCCTCGGCACCGCTGCTCCCGCTTTCGCCGACGCTGCCAAGCCGATCCGCATCGGCGCGTCCTTCCAGGAAATCAACAACCCCTATTTCGTCACCATGAAAAACGCCCTGGAAGAAGCCGGGGCGAGCATCGGCGCGAAAGTGATCATCACCGACGCCCGCCATGATGTGTCCAAGCAGGTCAGTGACGTCGAAGACATGCTGCAAAAAGGCATCGATATCCTGCTGATCAACCCCACCGATTCGGTGGGTGTACAGTCGGCCGTCAAATCCGCCCATGCGGCCGGTGTGGTGGTCGTGGCGGTCGATGCCCAGGCGGAAGGGCCGCTGGACTCCTTTGTCGGTTCGAAAAACTTCGACGCCGGCTTCCAGGCCTGTGAATACCTGGCCAAGAACATCGGTGGCAAAGGCAATATCGCGATTCTCGACGGCATTGCCGTGGTGCCGATCCTGGAGCGCGTGCGCGGTTGCAAAGAGGCGGTGGCCAAGCATCCGGAGATGAAGATTGTCAGCATCCAGAACGGTAAGCAGGAACGTGACCAGGCGCTGACGGTCACCGAGAACATGCTGCAGGCCCAGCCTACCCTCAAGGGCATTTTCAGCGTGAATGACAACGGCTCGCTCGGCGCGCTGTCGGCCATCGAAGCCAGCGGCATGGACGTGAAACTGGTCAGCGTCGACGGCGCGCCGGAGGCCATCAAGGCCATTCAGAAGCCAGGCAGCAAGTTCATCGCCACCTCGGCGCAATACCCGCGCGATCAGATCCGCCTCGCCCTGGGCATTGCCCTGGCCAGGAAGTGGGGCGCGCACGTGCCGGCCACGGTTCCGGTGGACATCACCCTGATCGACCAGGCCAAGGCCAAGGATTTCAGCTGGTAAGTCACCCAGGCCCCACGCAACCCGTGGGGCTTGAGGTCTCCTTCTGAATACGAGGTCGGCGGTATGAGCAGTCTTCTGAAGCTGGAAAATATCTGTAAGCGTTACCCGGGCGTGCAGGCGCTCAAGTCCATCAACCTGCAGGTCGAACGCGGTGAGATCCATGCCTTGCTCGGCGAAAACGGCGCGGGCAAATCCACCCTGATGAAGATCCTCGGCGGCGTCGAGCATCAGGACGAAGGCCGCATATTGATCGATGGCCAGGTACAGCAATTCTCGACTTACCGCGACGCGATTGCCGCCGGCATCGGCATTGTGTTCCAGGAATTCAGCCTGATTCCCTACCTCACGGCGGTAGAAAACATCTTCCTCGGCCACGAGTTGAGCAACCGTTTCGGCCTGTTGCGCAAGCGCGAAATGGTCGCGGCCTCCGAGGCGTTGTTCAAGCGCCTGGGCGTCAGCATTAACCTGCAATGTGCGGTCAAGCACCTGAGCGTGGCCGAGCAGCAGTTCGTCGAAATCGCCAAGGCCCTGGCCCTGGATGCGCGGCTGCTGGTGCTTGATGAACCCACCGCAACCCTCACGCCCAGCGAAGCCGAGCTGCTGTTCGGGATCATGCGCGAGCTCAAGCGCCAGGGCGTGGCGGTGATTTTCATCTCCCATCACCTGGAGGAGATTTTCCAGGTGTGCGACCGCATCAGCGTGTTGCGCGACGGTGGCAACGTGGGCGTCACCGAGGTGGCCGACAGCGACATCGACCGCCTGGTCGAGATGATGGTCGGGCGTCGCCTGGAATGCAGTTTTCCGCCCAAGCCCACCACTGCGCGCGGCGCGCTGTTGCTGGAGGTCAAGCACATCCAGCTGGTGCGCAATGGCCCGCGCAACAGCTTCCAATTGCACAAGGGCGAGATCCTCGGCTTTGCCGGACTGGTCGGCTCCGGCCGAACCGAACTGGCCCTGGGCATGATGGGCGCGCTGCCGTCGGTGAGCAAAGACGTGTGGCTGCGCGGTGAAAAAATCACCCTCAACGACCCGGCGCAAGCGCTCGCCCACGGCATCGGCCTGCTCCCGGAAAGCCGCAAGAGCGAAGGGCTGATCACCGACTTCAGCATCCGCGAAAATATCTCGCTGAACAACCTGCCCAAATACCAGAACGCCTCGGGCCTGATCGACAAAAGCCGCGAATGCGCCAGCGTCGAGGGCCTGATGAAACAGCTGTCGATCAAGGCCCCCAGCAGCGAAAGCCGGGTGTTCAACCTCAGCGGCGGCAACCAGCAGAAGGTCGTGATCGCACGCTGGATCAACCACCACTGCGACGTGCTGGTGTTCGACGAGCCCACCCGTGGCATCGATGTCGGCGCCAAGGCGCAGATCTACGCGCTGATGCGCAGCCTCACCGAACAGGGCTACGCAATCATCATGATTTCGTCCGAATTGCCGGAAGTCATCGGCATGTGCGACCGCGTCGCGGTGTTCCACAAGGGCGCCATCGTCAAGGTACTCGAAGCGTCTGCCGTCAATCCTCAAGAGGTCATGCGCCATGCAACAGGGGGCTCAAGTGAATACGTCCATTAGCCGCGGCGATAACAGCCGGCTGCGCCTGAACCTGGCGCGGCTGCTGCGCTCGCCGGCGTTCTATCCATTCGTGGGGCTGGTGGTGGTGACGCTGGTGATGATCCTGGCCAGCGACACCTTCCTCACCGCCAGCAACCTGTCGAACATCGCCCGGCAAGTGTCGATCAACGCAATTATCGCGGTGGGCATGACCTGCGTGATTCTCACCGGCGGCATCGATTTGTCGGTGGGGCCGGTGATGGCCTTGTCCGGCACGCTCACCGCCGGCTTGATGGTCGCCGGCCTGCCGCCAGGCGTGGCGATTGGCGCGGGGATGCTGGTCGGGGTGGCCTTCGGCATTGGCAACGGCCTGTTCGTGGCCTACCTGCACATGCCGCCGATCATCGTCACCCTGGCGACCATGGGCATCGCCCGGGGCCTGGGCCTGATGTACACCGACGGCTACCCGATTTCCGGGTTGCCGGACTGGTTTGCGTTCTTTGGCCGCGAAAGCCTGTTCGGCATCCAGGTGCCGATCCTGATCATGCTGATCACTTACCTGGCCGCCTATGTGCTGCTGCAACACACGCGCATCGGCCGCTACATCTACGCCATCGGCGGCAATGAAGAAGCGGTGCGTTTGTCCGGCGTGCGGGCGGCGCGCTTCAAGTTGCTGGTGTACGGCATCAGCGGCCTCACGGCGGCGATTGCCGGGCTGGTATTGACCTCACGCCTGATGAGCGGCCAGCCGAATGCCGGCGTGTCGTTCGAACTGGATGCGATTGCCGCCGTGGTGCTGGGCGGCGCATCGATTGCCGGCGGGCGCGGGGTGATTGTCGGCACGTTGCTCGGCGCCATGCTGCTGGGGGTGTTGAACAACGGGTTGAACATGCTCGGCGTGTCGCCCTACGTCCAGAGCGTCATCAAGGGCGGGATCATTTTGCTGGCGATCTTTATCAGCCGTCAGCGCCACAAATAAACTCCTCAAGACAGGTCAGAAATCATGGACAAGCTCACCCAAATGCAAGCCGTCGTCTGCCACGGCCCCAAAGACTACCGCCTGGAACGCATCGGCAAACCCCAGGCGCGCGCCAATGAACTGGTGATCCGTATCGCCGCCTGTGGCATCTGCGCCAGTGACTGCAAGTGCCATTCTGGCGCGGCGATGTTCTGGGGCGGCGACAACCCGTGGGTCAAGGCGCCCGTTGTGCCGGGGCACGAGTTTTTTGGCTATGTGGAGCAAGTGGGCGAGGGCGCCGAAGAGCACTTCGAGGTCGCGGTGGGCGACAAGGTGATCGCCGAGCAGATCGTGCCCTGCGCCAAGTGCCGCTTCTGTAAATCCGGCAAGTACTGGATGTGCGAAGTGCACAATATTTTCGGCTTCCAGCGTGAGGTGGCCGAAGGCGGCATGGCGCAGTACATGCGCATTCCCAAGACGGCCATCGTGCACAAGATTCCCGAATCGGTGTCGCTGGAAGACTCGGCGCTGGTGGAGCCCATGGCGTGCTCGATCCACACGGTCAACCGCGGCGACATCCAGCTCGACGACGTGGTGGTGATCGCCGGTGCCGGCACCCTGGGCCTGTGCATGGTCCAGGTCGCCGCGTTGAAGACCCCGAAGAAACTGGTGGTGATCGACATGGTCGACGAGCGCCTGGAACTGGCAAAGAAATTCGGCGCCGACGTGGTGATCAACCCGACGCGCGACAACGCCCGCGAAATCATCAACAGCCTGACCGACAACTACGGTTGTGACGTGTACATCGAAACCACCGGCGTGCCGGCCGGCGTCACCCAGGGCCTGGATCTGATCCGCAAGCTCGGGCGTTTTGTGGAGTTCAGCGTGTTCGGCGCCGAGACCAGCGTCGACTGGTCGATCATCGGCGACCGCAAGGAACTGGACGTGCGCGGCGCGCATCTCGGGCCTTACTGCTACCCGATCGCCATCGACCTGTTCGAGCGCGGCCTGGTGACGTCCAAAGGCATCGTCACCCATGACTTCCCGCTGGATGACTACGCCGAAGCGTTCGAGTTGGCCAACTCGACCAAGTCGATCAAGGTGCTGTTGAAGCCGGTGGCCTGACAATGAACTACGTGATGGGTGTCGACATAGGGACCCAGAGCACCAAGGCACTGCTGGTCGATGCGCACGGCGCGATCATCGCCCAGCATAGCCAGGGGTATCGCGTGGATACCCCCAGAGTGCGCTGGGCCGAGCAATGGCCGCAGGTGTGGCTGGATGCCGTCGAAGCCTGTGTGTCGCAGTGCATCGCCAAGGCCGGCGTGGCGGCGCAACAGGTCAAGGCGCTGTGCATCAGCAGCCTGTATGGCGGTTCGGGGATTGCGGTGGATGCGCAGATGACACCGCTGCACCCGTGCCTGATCTGGATGGACCGCCGCGCCGGCGAGCAGGTGGCCTGGGTGCGCGAACACGTGGACCTGGAGCGCTTGTTCGAGGTCACCGGCAACTTGGTGGACAGCTACTACGGGTTCACCAAGATGCTCTGGCTTAAACAGTACCAGCCGCAGGTGTGGGCGCAAACCCGCTACCTGCTGCCGCCCAACAGTTATATCAACTGGTGCCTTACCGGTGAGCTGGCGGTGGACCACAGCAGTGCCGGCAATATCGGCGGTGTCTACGATGTGGCCGCGCGCGGCTGGTCCGGCGAGATGCTCGATGCACTGGGCATACCGCAGGCGATGATGCCTGAACGCCTGGTGTATTCCGGTGAAGTGGTCGGTGGCTTGTTGCAAGACTGGGCATTGCGTCTGGGCCTGCAGGCCGGCACGCCGATCCTGGCCGGCGGCGTCGATGCGGCCATGGCGACGTTGGCGGCGGGCGTTACGCAGCCGGGTAACCATGTGGCGATGATCGGCACCAGCATGTGCTGGGGCTACCTGAACCAACAGGTGGACGCCCATCACGGCCTGGTGAGCATGCCCCATGTCTACAACGGCCACCGCGACCTGTACATCTTCGGCGGCGCGATCACGGCCGGCGCTTCGGTCAGTTGGTTTCGCGAACAGTTCTGCCAGGCCGAGGAGCAACAGGCCAAGGCCACCGGCCAGGACAGCCTGGTGCTGCTGGAGCAGAGCGCGATGAACGTCCCGGCGGGTAGCGAAGGCTTGCTGTTCCTGCCGTACCTGATGGGCGAACGCAGCCCGGTGTGGGATGACCGCGCCAGTGGCAGCTTTGTCGGGCTGAACCTTTACCACAGCCGCATTCACCTGTACCGCGCCGTGCTCGAAGGGGTGAGTTTTGCCCTGCGGCATAACATCGAAGCCGGCACCCGCGGCGCGCATTCGCTGGACCCGCGTTTGATCGTGGTGGGCGGCGCCAGCCATTCGGACCTGTGGATGCAGATCATCGCGGACGTAACGCGGTACCCGGTGTACACCATCGTCCAGGAAGTGGAAGCAGCGTTGGGTGCGGCCTTGTTGGCTGCGCATACCGTGGGGTTGGTGAGCGACGGGGCGATGGAGAAGGGCTGGGTGCAGCTGCAGCTGCGGGCTGAGCCCAAGGCGCAACACGTCGAGGCGTATGACCTGGCGTTTGCCGAGTACCTGAAACTGTATCCCGCCTTGAAACCGATCATGCACAACCTGCAAACCCACTGATTCACCAAGATCCAAAATGTGGGAGCGGGCTTGCTCGCGAATGCGGTGGATCAGCCATGGATGTATTGACTGACCCACCGCATTCGCGAGCAAGCCCGCTCCCACAGGGGGATCTTCATTGTCTTAGAGAATGTCGCCATGACCACTTTTGACTTCACCCACCACCGCATCCTCGTCACCGGCGCCAGCAGCGGCATTGGCCGCGAAATCGCCCTGCAACTGATCGCCAGCGGCGCCGAGGTCTTTGCCCTTGGCCGCGACGCGCAGGCCCTGGCCGGGCTCGGCTGCCATAGCCTGTGCCTGGACATCGCCGACAGCGCCGCCCTCGACACAGCCCTGCAAGACCTGCCGCCGCTGCATGGCCTGGTCAATTGCGCCGGGATTTCGCGGCTGGAGCCGGCGGCAGCGATCAGCGCCGAGGCGTTCGACCAGGTGATGAATGTCAACGCCCGCGCCGCCGCGCAAGTCGCCAGTCGCGTGGCGGCCAAGATGATCGAAGCACAGATCGCCGGCAGTATCGTCAACGTTTCCAGCCAGGCCTCGCTGGTGGCGCTGGACGATCACCTCGGCTACTGCGCGTCCAAGGCCGCGCTGGATGCGATCACCCGCGTGCAATGCGCCGAATGGGGGCGCTTCGGGATTCGCGTCAACAGCGTCAACCCCACGGTCACGCTGACGCCGATGGCGGCCATGGCCTGGTCCGAGCCATCCAAGCGCGACCCGGCGCTGGCGGCCATCCCGCTGGGGCGTTTTGCCGAAACCGTGGAAGTCGCCTTGCCGGTGCTGTTCCTGCTGAGCCGCGCCGCCAGCATGATCAGCGGCGTCAGCCTGCCCATCGACGGCGGCTACACCAGCCGCTAGCCGTTTTCCAGGCGGCCGGCGATCACCACCTTGTCCCGTGGTTTGTGCGGATCTTGCAGGCGGTCGAGCAACAGGCGCACCGCGCTGCTGCCGGCCAGCGACGCATCGTGGGCCACGCAGGCGATGGGCACGCCGAAGATATCGGCGAAGGGCAGGCGGTCGATGCCGCAGATGGTCAGGCTGTCGTGGGAGATATTGTGCATGCGCAACGCGCGCAGCGCGCCGAGAGTGATCAATTGGTTGAAACCCATGATCGCGTCCGGCGCCGCGTGCTCCGCCAGGTAGTCAAGGGTGTGCAGGTAGGACGGCATCAGCGTGTAGTCGCCGGCCTGCACTTCGACCTGCACCTGGGGGTGTTCGGCCAGCACTTCGCGCAGGCCCTTGAGGCGCTCGACGGTGATGCGCGAGTGCTCGGGCCCGGTCAGCACCAGCAGGCGCTTGAGCTCGGGTGTCTGGCGCAACAGGTAATGGGCGGCCTGGATGCCGCTGTGGTAGTTGTCGAGCACCACGCGGCTGAAGGGGCTGTCATGCAGCGTGCGGTCGAGCAGCACCACCGGCGTTTTGCCGTTGCCCAGGCGTTCCAGGTAGTCGGGTTGGTAGCTCGGCTCGTCGGAGACCGGCGACAGGATGATCCCCGCCACGCGGTAGCCCAGCAGGGTGTCCACCGCCTTGCTTTCCAGCTCTTCCAGCTCATCGGTGTCCACCAGCATGATGGTGTAGCCGTGCTGCTTGGCCTCGCGGGAAATCGCCTTGATCATTTCGCTGTAGAACGGGTTGTCCACGGACGCAGTGATCACGCCGATGATCAGGCTTTCACTGCGCTTGAGCCCGCGCGCGAAGGCGTTGGGCACGTAGTCGAGCTCGCGTGCGACTTCGAGGATGCGCGCCAGGGTGGCGGGCTTGACCAGGTCGGGTTTGCTCAGCGCCCGGGACACGGTGATGGTGGTCATGCCGACGCGTTTGGCGATGTCGCTGATGGTGACGGGCTTTTTCTTGTTCATCGATAGGGCTGCGAAAGGACACACCCGCAGGCTAGCATGCGCGCGGGCGCAGAGTGATTCAAATCAACGGGTCCCAGCGCTGCGACCAGTCACTTTCGGCCTTGACCACTTCGCGCAGCAACGCCAGTGCCTGTTGCAACACCGCCGAATCCCGCGCTCGCGAATACACCAGGTAGGTGGGGAAACTGAATTCCGGCGCCTTGGGCACGCGCTGCATCACGCCGCTGTCCAGGTAGCTCTGCACCACACGGGTACGGAAATAGCCGGCGCCGCCGTTCTCGAGGATGTACTGCAACGCCAGCGGCCCGAGGTTGAAACTCAGCGCCGCGCGGGCCTTGTCGGGCAGGGCGGCGTCATGCTGCTGGCGAAAGCCTGGGCCCCAGTCGATATACACATAGGGGGTCGGTTTGCTGACCAACTGCACCAGGATCAGCTTTTCTTCCAGCACCTGCTCCACTTGCAAGCCCGGCCAGTATTGCGGCTGGAACACCAGGGCAGCGTCGAGCACGCCCAGTTCCAACTGGCGCAGCAGGTAGTCGCCTTCCCGCACTTCGGTGCGCAGCGCATGACCTGGGATGTGCTGGCGCAGGGCCTGGGCCCAGCCGAGCATCAACGGGTTGCACAGGCTGACCTCGCCACCGATGTGCAGCACATTGCGATAGCCCTCCGGCAAGGGCAGGTCACGCTTGGCGGCTTCCCAGGTTTGCAGCAGTTGATTGGCGTACACCACGAAAGCCTCGCCGTCGGCGGTCAGCCTGGCGCCTGCGCGGTTGCGCACGAACAGCGTACTGCCGAGCTGGTTTTCCAGGTTTTTCACCCGTGCGGTGATGGCGGTCTGGGTGACGTGCAGTTTCTCGGCGGCCGCGGCCAGGCTGCCGCAGCGGGTGATTTCGAGGAAGGTGCGTGCCAGTTCGATGTCCATGAAGCCCCCCGGGAGATGAATGAGGGGCATTGTAGTGGAATGCGGTCAACACTGTGGGAGCTGGCTGATCGTTCCCACGCTCCGCGTGGTAATGCATCCCGTGACGCTCTGCGTCACCTGCACATATTGAGTAGACCGGCGGGACGCGGAGCGTCCCAGGCGGCATTCCCACGCGGAGCGTTGGAACGATCAAACCGACTTGATTACTGATACACCGCTAACGCAGGCAAGCCAGCTCCCACAGTTTTATTGCATTTCAGCTGAGGGTTCGGGGAGTTTGGAGGTGCTCGGTAGGAAAAGCCTTTGCATACACCTGGCAAACCCGCAAAACCGTGTCATCGGCAAACCGCGCGCCCACCACATGCAACCCCACCGGCAAGCCATTCGCCGCCAACCCGCACGGCACCGATGCCGCCGGTTGCTGGGTGAGGTTGAAGGGGTAGGTGAACGGGGTCCATTCGGTCCACTCCGCCAGGCCTGATCCGGGCGGTACGTCGTGCCCAGCCTCGAACGCCGTGATTGGCATCATCGGCGACACCAGCACGTCGTAATGCTCATGGAACGCGGCCATGCGCGCCACCAGGGCTGCGCGCGCTTCGAGGGCCGCGTTGAAGTCATCCAGGCTCAAGCGTTCGCCGTGTTGTGCGATGCGCAGCAAACCAGGATCGAGCAGCTGCTTTTGCGCCTCGCTCATGCTCCCGGTCAGGCGTGCGGCACCGGCTGCCCACAGGGTGCTGAAGACTTCCAACGGGTCGCTGAACCCAGGGTCGATCTGCTCGACATGGGCGCCCAGTTGCACCAGCCCTTCCACCGCCTGCGCGACCACCTTGGCCACTTGCGGGTCGACGTCCACGTAACCGAAGTTCGGGCTATAGGCGACGCGCAAACCTTTCAGGTCAGTACCCGGCGTCAGCCACGGCGTGCTGCGTGGTGCGCCGATCAAGCCATCCCGCGCGTCCGGTTGCGCCACGGCCTGCAGCATCAGCACGCTGTCTTCCACGGTGCGGGTCATCGCCCCCAGGTGCGACAGAATCGTCATCGAGCTGGCCGGCCATTGCGGGACATAACCGAAGGTCGGCTTGATCCCGAAGGTGCCGGTAAACGCACAAGGGATCCGAATCGAGCCGCCGGCATCGCTGCCCTGGTGCAGCACGCCCAGGTTCAACGCCGCCGCCGCGCCCGCGCCGCCGGACGAGCCGCCCGCCGTGGTACGGGTGTCCCAGGGGTTGCGAGTGATGCCGTAGAGCGGGTTGTCGGTGACGCCTTTCCAGCCGAACTCCGGCGTGGTGGTCTTGCCCAGCAGCACCGCGCCGGCCTTGCGCATAAAGCCGGAGAAGGGCGCGTCGATGTCCCACGGTCCTTCGGCGGATGTGGTGCGCGAGCCCTTGCGGGTGGGCATGCCGATGGTCAGCGTCAGGTCTTTGATCGACGCTGGTACGCCGTCCAGCGCACCGCAGGGCTCGCCCTTGAACCAGCGCTGTTCCGAGGCGCGTGCGGCCTGCAGTGCGCCTTGCGGGTCGACATGGCAGTAGGCGTTGACCACCAGGTTGTAGCGCTCGATCCGCAGCAGCGCGTCTTCGGTGACCTCTACCGGCGACAAGGATTTGTCGCGAAAGCGCTGCAGCAATTGCACCGCCGTCAGTTGGCTAATCTCACTCATGCCACATCCCCCTGCGCCGCACTGACCATGGCGCGCAGCAATACCGCGCAGCCCGCCGCCAGGTCATCCGGCGCGGCGTTTTCGATTTCGTTGTGGCTGATGCCGCCCTCGCACGGCACAAAGATCATCCCGGCCGGGCCCAGTTCGGCGACGAAAATCGCGTCGTGGCCGGCGCCGCTGACAATGTCCATATGGCTCAGGCCCAAGGCGCTGGCGGCGTCGCGTACGGCGTTGACGCACGCCGGATGGAAATCCAGCGGCGGGAAATCGGCGGTGGGCGTCAGTTCAAAGGTCAAGCCGTGACGGGTGGCCGTGGCTTCGATCACGCCGCGCACTTCATCGACCATGGCTTGCAGCCTGTCGGCATGCAGATGGCGCAAGTCGATTGTCATCTGCACTCGGCCTGGGATCACGTTACGCGACCCCGGATGCAGGCTCAGGCAACCGACCGTGCCACACGCGTGGGGCTGCTGCTGATGGGCGATGCGGTTGACCGCGCTGACGACTTCGGCGGCGCCCACCAGGGCGTCCTTGCGCAGGTGCATCGGCGTCGGGCCGGCGTGGGCTTCGACGCCGGTGAGGGTCAGGTCGAACCATTTCTGGCCCAGGCAGCCCATCACCACGCCAAGGGTGGTGGCCTGGTCTTCAAGCACCGGACCTTGCTCGATATGCGCCTCGAAATACGCACCGACCGGGTGGCCCAGCACCGCGCGCGGGCCGGCATAGCCGATGCGCTGCAATTCGGCGCCCACCGACAGGCCCTGGTCGTCAAGTTTGTCGAGGGTCTCCTGCAGATCGAACTGACCGGCAAACACCCCGGAGCCCATCATGCACGGCGGGAAGCGCGAACCTTCTTCGTTGGTCCACACCACCACCTCAATCGGCGCCTGGGTTTCGATGTTCAAATCGTTGAGCGTGCGGATCACTTCCAGCCCGGCCATCACGCCGTAGCAACCGTCGAACTTGCCGCCGGTGGGTTGGGTGTCGATATGGCTGCCGGTCATCACCGGGGGCAGGGCGGGATTGCGCCCGGCGCGGCGCGCGAAGATATTGCCGATGGCGTCGACACTGACGCTGCACCCGGCGGCTTCGCACCACTGCACAAACAGGTCGCGGGCCTGGCGGTCCAGGTCCGTGAGGGCCAGGCGGCACACGCCGCCCTTGGCGGTGGCGCCCAGTTGCGCCAAGTCCATCAGCGATTGCCACAGGCGGTCGCGGTTGATCAGCGGGGCGTTGCTCTGAAGCGCTTGCGCAAAACTATTCATCAGCGTTCTCCGATCAGGCACTCAGGGCCAAATAGCGGTTCTTGATGCTCGGGTCGGCACGAAAGTCAGCGGCGCTGCCCTCGTAGACCACGCGGCCTTGTTCGAGCACGTAATGGCGGTCGGCGAGCTTGTCGCAGACCATCAGGTTCTGTTCCACCAGCAGCACCGGCAGGCCGTCGTCCTTGACCTTGCGCAGGATCTTCACCAACTCGTCGACGATCACCGGGGCGAGGCCTTCGGTGGGCTCATCAAGGATCAGCAGCTTGGGGTCGTTGAGCAGCGCGCGGGCGATGGCGAGCATTTGCTGCTCGCCGCCGGAAAGTGCGTGGCCGGCGTTTTTGCGCCGTTCCTTGAGGCGCGGGAACATGCCGTAGACGTCTTCAAGCTGCCAGCGGCTGGTCTTGCGTGCGGCGATGCGCAGGTTTTCCTCGACCGTGAGCAGGCGGAAAATCCCGCGATTCTCCGGCACCAGCGCCAGGCCCTGGCGCGCGATCTCAAAGATTTTCCGCCCCACCAGGGCCTGGCCATTGAAGTGGATCTGGCCCTGGCGCGGGCAAATAATCCCGAGGATGCTGCGCAGGGTCGTGGTCTTGCCGGCACCGTTGCGGCCGAGCAGCGTCACCAGTTCGCCCGGGTTGACCGTCAGCGACACGCCTTCGAGCACGTGGCTCTTGTCGTAGTAGGAATGAATATTCTCGACGATCAGCATCAGGCAGCCTCCCCCAGGTAAGCGGTGCGCACACGTTCATCGGCGCGCACGAATTCCGGCGTGCCTTCCACCAGGATCCGCCCATGGCTCATCACCGTGATGCGTTGGCTGATGGACATGACAATGCTCATGTTGTGCTCGATCAACAGCACCGTGTGATCGCGGCCGAGGTCGCTGATCAGTTGGGTCATGATCGGAATGTCGTCGATGCCCATGCCCGAGGTGGGCTCGTCGAGCATCAACAGTTTGGGCTTGGAGCAGATCGACATGCCCACCTCCAGCACCCGCTGCTGGCCGTGGGACAACTCGCCGGCCAGGGTGTCGGCGCGGGCGCTGAGTTGCAGGCGCTCCAGCACCTGGTCGGCCATCTCCAGGTGTTCGCGTTTGCTGTCGACGCGGCGCCAGAAATTCAGCGCGCGCGCACCGTCACGGCCCTGTGCGGCCAGGCGCAGGTTTTCACGCACGCTGAGGTTCTGGAACAGGCTGGTGAGTTGGAACGAGCGCGCCATGCCCAGGCCGACGCGGGCGTGGGCGGGCTTGCGCATCAGGCTCTTGCCGTCGAAGTGAATCGCCCCGGCGGTGGCCTGGCGTTCACCGGTGAGGCAGTGGAACAGGCTGGTCTTGCCCGCGCCGTTGGGCCCGATGATGGTGTGGATGGTGCCGGCTTCGACCTTGAGGTTCACGCCGTTCACCGCATGGAAGGCACCGTAGGCCAGTTCCAGGTCTTTGGTTTCCAGCAGGATGCTCATAGCCCTTGCTCCTTGGCGACGACAGCGGTTTTGCGGCTGCCGCGCACCTTGTCGAACAGCGACGCCAGGCCGCCCCACAAACCGCCGCGCATGAAGATCACCACCAGGATCAGAATCACCCCCAGCAGCATCAGCCAGCGCGGCCACAGGTCGGAGAGAAAATCCCCGAGCAGCACGATGGAACCGGCGCCCAGCAATGAGCCGAACAGCGAGCCGGTGCCGCCGACGATGGTCATGATCAGGATGTGCTCGGACATCGCCAGGTCAATGTTCGACAGCGGCACAAAATGCAGCAGCATGGCGTACAACGCGCCGGCGATGCCGGTGACGGCGCCGGACAGCACGAACACCAGGATCTTGAAGTGCCGTGTGTCGTAGCCGATGGCCGAGGCGCGGGTTTCGTTTTCGCGGATCGCCATCAAGGTGCTGCCGAACGGCGAGGCGATCACCCGGCGTGCACCGATGAAGATGAGCAGGAACAGCACCGCGACAAAACCGTAGAAGGCGCGGGCGTCGACCAGCGACAGCAGCACGGTGTCACCGATACGGATCTCCGGGCGCGGCACGCTGAGCAGGCCGTTGTCGCCGCCGGTCCAGTCGCTGAGGGTGTAGGCGACGAAATAGGCCATCTGGCTGAACGCCAGGGTCAGCATCACGAAGTAAATACCGGTGCGGCGGATCGCCAGGGCGCCCACCAGCAACGCCAGGAAACCGCCCGCGACGGCGGCGCCGAGCAACGCGGTGAACAGGCCCATTTGCAGGTGGATCATCAGCAGCGCCGCGCAATACGCGCCGGCGCCAAAGAAGATGCCTTGGCCGAACGACAACAGTCCGGTGTAGCCCAGCAGCAGGTTGCACGCCAGCGCCGCCATGGCAAAGATCAGGATCTCGGTGGCCAGCGTCGCCGAAGGCAGTATCAACGGCAGGCCGATCAGCACCGCCAGGACCCACAGCAACATCGCGCGCGATTGAGTCTTGGCAAACGGCAGGGGGTTTTTCTCGCTCATGTCAGGCTCTCCCGAACAGGCCGTAGGGACGAACCAGAATCACCACGGCCATTGCGCCGTAGATCATCAGGCTCGCGCCCTGGGGCCAGAGTGTGGTCATCAGGCTTTGCACCACGCCCACCAGCAAACCGCCGACCAGCGCGCCGCTGAACGAGCCCATGCCGCCGATCACCACCACCACGAAGGCAATGCCGAGGATCTCCGGGCCGACAAAAGGCTGGGCGCCGCGCAATGGTGCGAACAGCACGCCGGCGACACCGGCCAGGGCCACGCCGAGGGCGAAGGTCATCGAAAACAAACGGAAGATATTCGTGCCCAGCAACGACACGGTTTCGGTGCTTTCACTGCCGGCGCGCACCAGGGCGCCGAAGCGTGTGCGTTCCAGCAGCAGCCACAGGCCCAGGCCCACCAGCCCGGAAAACACGATGAGGAACAGGCGGTAGTACGGGTAGACGAAGTCGCCCACCACCAGCACGCCGCGCAGCAGTTCCGGCACCGCGACGCTTTTGCCCACCGGGCCCCAGATCATCACGCTGGCTTCCTGGATGATCAGCGCTATGCCTAAGGTCACCAGGATCTGGAACATGTGCGGCAAGTGGTAAATTCGCTGGATCAATAATCGCTCGATGGCCCAGGCCAGCGCGGCCACCACCAGCGGCGCAATCAGCAGCGCCAGCCAGAAGTTGCCGGTGAGGCTCACGGCGGTGTAGCAGATGTAGGCACCCAGCAGGAAGAACGCGCCGTGGGCGAAGTTGACGAAGTTGAGCAGGCCGAAAATGATCGTCAGCCCGACCGCGATCAGGAAGTAGATCATCCCCAGCCCAAGGCCGTTGAGTATCTGGAACAGGTACAGATTAAGCATGCAGGAATCCTCGAACAGGCGGCCGCGCGGGCGACCCTGTCGTATGCAACGGGTCAGGATCAGGCCAGCGTGCAGCCCGTGACATCCACCGGCGGGAACGACTGGCCGGCGCTGAGCACTTTGGCCAGGTCATCCTTGTCGGCCATGTCGCCGCTGGCCTTGCCGATCAGCAGGTAGTAATCCTTGATCACCTGGTGGTCGCCGGCGCGGATCGATTCCTTGCCGGTGGGGCCTTCGAAACTCAGGCCCTGCATGGCCTTGGCCACGGTTTTCCCGTCGAAGCTGCCGGTTGAGACGATGGTTTCGAGCATGACCTTGGTGCTGATGTAGTCAGCGGCCAGCGGGTAGGTGGGGTTGATGCCGTATTTGGCCTGGGTCAGCTTGACCAGTTCACGGTTGAGCGGGGTGTCGACCTGGTGCCAGTACTGCGCGCCGAGGTACACGCCTTCAAGCAGGTCACTGCCCAGCTCCTGGAATTGATCAAGGCCGGCGGACCACACCAGCAGCACTTTCATGCGCTCCTTGATGCCGAAGTTCACCGCCTGGCGCAGGGTGTTGGACGACTGGCTGCCGAAGTTGAGCAGCACCAGCACGTCGGGTTTGGCGGCGATGGCGTTGGTGAGATAGCCGGAGAATTCCTGCTCCTGCAACGAGTGGTAGCTGTTGCCGACGTGTTCCAGGCCGTTGTCCTTGAGCACGGTTTTTGCGCCTTCGAGCAGCGCTTCGCCAAACACGTATTGCGGGGTGATGGTGTACCAGCGCTTGGCCTGCGGCAGCAGCTTGATCAGCGGCACCATGGTTTCGCGGATCGCGCCGTAGGTGGGCACCGACCAGCGGAAAGTGGCGGGGTTGCAGTCCTTGCCGGTGACTTCATCGGCACCCACCGGGGTCATGAATACGCCGCCGACCTTGTCGACTTCCTTGGCCACCGCCAGGGCCGATGACGACAACGTGCAGCCCTGGAAGAAGCGTGCGCCGTCCTGCTGGATGGCTTCCTGGACCTTGCGCACCGCCTTGCCGGCGTTTCCTTCTGTGTCAATGACCTTGTAGTTGAGCGGGCGGCCGAGAATCCCGGGGTGCTGTTCCACCGCTAGGCGCGAACCCATGTCGGCAAACTTGCCATAGCTGGCAAAGGCGCCGGACATGGACTTGAGGCCGTAAAAGGTAAAAGGCTCGGCGGCGAATGCAGAGCGTATGCCCAGTGGAAGGCTGAGGGCTGCTGCTGCGGTGAGGCTGGCTTTCAACAACGTACGACGCTGCATGGGGTGACTCCCTGGTTTAGTTATTGGCAGGAGTGGCAATGGCGATACGGTGGAGCAAGGGCCTGTGGGCAGGCCTGTTATTGGGTGATGCGGTTTATCAGGTCAACTCGGTCAACTGTGGGAGCTGGCTTGCCTGCGATGCGCATAGGTATCGACACATCTTTCAAAGGCTGACAAATCTCCCTGTAGTGAGCGGGCTCGTCCCGCGCTGGGCTGCGAAGCTGCCCCAATAAAGACACCGCGCAGTTTCAGAAAAACCCAATTCGCCTGGTTTGGGGCCGCTTCGCAGCCCAGCGCGGGCGGTGCGACGATTCGCCAAGCCCGCTCACTACAAGTTGGGTTTCCAAATGGGAAACTCTGGTGTGTTCAGGGACGATGATCGAACTCCAGCAAAAAATGCGGGCTGACCTGGCCTTCCAGTGCAGTCATATGGTGTTCGGCATCGCACATGTGCTCATGCATCAAGCTGCGCACCGCGCTTTCATCCCCGGCGCGAAACGCGATCAGCAGTTGCTTGTGGTAGTCCAGGTTGGCCGCGTCGAACTGTTTGCGCTTGGGCTTGTAGGCCTTCTTCAGCACCACCAGGTCGCGCAGCAGGTCGTTGAGAAACTGCGCCATGAAACTCAGCAGCGGGTTGGGGCAGGCCTTGGCCAGCAGGTTGTGGAACTCCAGTTCCGCCAGGCGCTGCTCACGCTGGCCGGCCTCGCTGTCTTCCGGTGCGCTGCAAAAGTCCACGTTGTCTTGCAAGGCCTGGTAGTCGTCTTCGCTCAGGCGTCCGAGCACCGACACCGCCAGCTCCACTTCAATGACTTTGCGCAGTTGGTACACCTGTTCGCCATCCAGATGCTGGAAGTGCAGGTAGTTGCGCAACGCGCGGCTGGCCGGCTCGGTGCCGGCCTGGTTCAGGTAGGCACCGCCGCTGGGCCCGGTGCGCGTGCTCACCAGGCCTTCCACTTCCAGCGCCTTGAGCGCTTCGCGGGCCGAGCCCTTGGAGCACTGGAAGCTTTCCATCAGCTCACGTTCGGTGGGCAGACGGTCGCCGGGCTTCAACGCATCGGTGACGATGGAGCGCTTGACCGACTCGACGATCACATCGGACAGCTTCTGGCGTTTGCGTCGCAGCGGGCGGCTTAGCATGGGTTCGATTTATCGTATTAATGCGGATAAATAGCACTTAATAACGATCGCGACGCAGCGTCAACGTTGGGTGTCGTTTTCAATGGCAGAAGGTCGCAAACGGATGGCTACTCCCCGTTGCCTGAATCAAGGCAACGCGTGGACGGCGGTGGTTGTTTGCCGAACACCAGGAAGTCGCCGGCCCAGCGGTTGATACAACCGCTGGCGTCCTGTTTGTCCGGCTCTTTCAGGCGCAGTTGCGCCACATGGGGCGCCGCCGTTTCAGCTTGTTGCGTGTTGACCAGCACCATGCGTACAACCCGCTCCGGGAACAGCGCCGCGTAATGGTTGCCCAGGCGGGCGGCGTCGGCGTTACCCAGGTAGAGCAGTTGGGCGTCGCCGAGTTGGGTACGGACGAACTCCATGTCCTGGGCGGCCTGCTCGATGCCGTTTTCGTTGCTGAGGTCGCGAGAGCTCAGTTCAATGACGTCGTAACGGTTGACCAGCGTGCGATAGGCCGGGTTGGAGTAGGCGCCCCAGAGGCTGGTCAGATGAATGACAAAGGTGCCGGCCTGGTTCTTTTTAACGGCGTCGCCGGCCTGGGCAAATACCACACCTTCTCGGTTCAGCGGGTCACGGGCGCCGACGCGGGTCAGGTACAGGCGCAGGCTGCCTAGTCGGGGGGCGGCGTGGTTGCGCGGCACGGTGACGATGCCGCATTGGGTGCGTTGCAGCACTTCGGGGTCCAGGCGTTCCGCGCCGGGCAGGGGGCAGTCCAGCAGCCAGTCGATGGCGGTAGGTGGGATCAGCGGTTGGGCTGCGCTGGCCGTCACCCAGAGGCAGGCGCACGTCAGGTATTTTGCAACAGTCATCGAGAGGTCCTGGGCGGCCGGGTGAGAGCGGCTTTTTTACCAAGGACCTTTGGTCGATTAATGTAGGTTGAGAAGACAGCTGACGTACGAAACTGGAGTTTTGTTTATCGGATCTGCGTCTGCCAACCGCCACCCAGCGCCTTGTACAGCGCGATGCTCGCCTGCAGGCGTGACAGGCGCAATTGCACATTCTGGTCCTGGGCCGCGTACAGGGTACGTTGGGTTTCCAGCACGGTGAGCAGGTCTGCGGCGCCTGCCTGGTAGCGGCTTTCGGCGATCTTGAAAGCGCTCTGGGCCTGTTGCAGTTCTTCACTTTGCCATTGGCGTTGCTCGTCGAGGCGGGTAATGCTGCTGAGGGCTTTTTCCACATCGGCAAAGCCGTTGATGATCGCGCCGCGATAAGTTTGCAGCAGCTCATCCTGGCGTGCGCGGGCCTTGTCGCGTTCAGCGCTTAAACGACCGTTGTTGAAGATAGGGCCGACCAGGCCGGCGGTCAGCGTGTAGTAGGGGCTGCGCAGGACATCCGCGACCTTGTAGGCGTCGGAACCCAGGGTTGCGCCAAGGGTGATGGCGGGCAGCATGGCCGCCCGGGCCACGGTGACGTCGGCTTGTGCGGCCGCCAGTTGCGCCTCGGCCTTGGCGATATCGGGCCGGCGGCTGAGCAACTGGCTGGGCACGCCGGCGCCGATGGTCGGCCAGGTCAGCTCCGCGAAGGGCTCGGCACCGAGTTGCAGGGCCTGCACCGGCTGGCCGAGGAGGGCGGCCAGGGTGATCCGCGACTCTTCGGCCAGTTGCTTGATCAGCGGCAGTTGGCGCTGCTGGCCGGCCACCAGGCTTTTTTGCTGGGCCAGCTCCAGGGCGGTGGCGGAGCCTGCGTCATAGCGGGTCTGCACCAGGTCGAGCACGTTGCGCGCGTTGGCCAGGTTCAGCGCGGCGATCTGCTCGCGCTGCTGGGCGGCCAGGGTTTGCGCGTAGCGGTCGGCCACGCTGCCGAGCAGGGTCAGTTCCACGGTCGCCTGGTCGAACTCGCTGGCGCGCAGGCTATGCAGGGCGCTGTCGCGCGCAGCGGCGCGACCACCCCAGAAATCCACTTCATAGCTGGCAGTGAGATTGGCGCCGAAGTTGTCGACGGCTTCGTCGCTTTGTGAGGCATCCAGATCCGGTCCCCCCGGGCCGCTGAGCAATTTCTGATGGCTGGTGGTGAGGTTGAACTTGACCTCCGGCAACAATGGCGCGCCGGCGATCACTGCACTGGCTTGGGCTTGACGCACGCGGGCGGTGGCCGCGGCCACATCGAAACTGTCGCGACGGGCCAGGTCGACCAGACGGTTCAACTGCGGGCTGCCGAATTGCGTCCACCACTGCCGGTTGGTGGCCTGGGCGGCGTCGTGCTCGGCATATTGCCAGGCGGCCGGCGGTGCGATGCCGCTGTCGATAGCGGGCGGGTTGCCGGCGCAGGCGCCGAGCAGCACACACAGACCGGGCACGTAGAGGGATCGTTTATTCACTGGTCAACGCCTTAACCGGATCGAGCCGGGCAGCTTTACGGGCCGGCATGAAGCCGAATACGACACCGGTGACCAGGGCACAACCAAATGCGCCCAGTACCGCCACCAGGGAAAACTGTACCGCCACCTCTGCCAGCACCAGCACGCCGCCCACCAGCAGGGCCAGGGCAATGCCGCACAGGCCGCCGACCACCGACAGCATCACCGCTTCCGTCAGGAATTGGCGCAGGATGTCGCGCTGGCGCGCCCCGGTGGCCATGCGGATGCCGATTTCACGGGTCCGCTCGCGCACGGTCATCAGCATGATATTCATCACGCCGATACCGCCCACCAACAGAGAAATCGCCGCAATCGAACCGAGCATCAATGACAGCGTGTTCTGCGTGCGCGCTTCGGCCTGGATCATTGCCGCATTGTTGGTCAGCTCGTAATCACGCTTGCCGTTGTGCAACCTTTGCATAAGCTGGTCGATGGCCAGCTCGGCCTCGCGGACCTTGCGCGCATCGGCCGCCGCGATCACCACGTATTCGGGGTTGTAGCTGCCGAACAGGCGCACGCTGGCGGCGGTGTAGGGGATGGCAATGCGGTCGTCGCTGTCCTTGTTGCCGGAACTGGCGCCTTTTTCCGCCAGCACGCCGATCACTTGGAATGGCACGTTCTCGATCAGGATGTATTGGCCGATGGGGTCGACCTCGCCCTTGAACAGCTTCTCGCGCACTCGATGCCCGATCACCGCCACCGTGGCCGCGGCGCGCTCGTCCTCGGCCGTGAAGTAATTGCCCTCGACCACCGGCCAGTTGAAAATTAGCGGGAAGTTGGTGTCATTGCCGCCCACGTAGGCCATGTAGTCGACATTGCCGAACCGCACCCCGGCCTCGCTGCCGTTGACCGGCATGATGCGCTGCACCTGGGGCAGCGCCGCCAGTGCGTGGACGTCCTCGAGGGTGACGATACCCGGCGGCGTACGCGGGTTGGGCGACGAGCCACTGAGGTAGATGATGTTGGAACCGAACGCGCCCATCTGCGCCATGACCTGGCGCTTGCTGCCTTCGCCCACTGCCAGCATCACCACCACCGACGCCACGCCAATGATGATGCCCAGCAGGGTCAGCGCGGTGCGAAAGCGATTGATCCACATCACGCGCCAGGCGGCCTGTACCGCGTCGACCAGTTCGGCTTTCCACGCGCCATTGTGTTCGGCGCCGTCGGCCAGGCGTTGGCGCAGGTCCACGGCTTGCAACGCACCGTTCGCCAGTGTCGGTGCGACATCGCTGCCATCGGCCGAGTCGCTGATGATCAAGCCGTCGCGAATCTCGATGATGCGGTTGGCCCGCGCCGCCACTTCGCGGTCGTGGGTGATCAGGATCACCACATGGCCCTGGCCGGCCAGTTCGTCCAGCAGGCTCATGACCTCGGCGCCGCTGTGGCTGTCGAGGGCGCCGGTGGGTTCGTCGGCCAGGATGATATGACCGCCGTTCATCAACGCGCGCGCGATGGACACCCGCTGCTGCTGGCCACCGGAAAGCTGGTGCGGACGGTTGCCGGTGCGTTCGGCCAGGCCAAGGCGCGTGAGCAGGGCGCTGGCGCGGGCGTGGCGCTCGGCGGCGCTGATGCCGGCATAGATCGCGGGCATTTCGACGTTTTCCTGGGCCGACCCCGAGGGGATCAGGTGGTAGCCCTGGAACACAAAGCCGAAGGCTTCGCGGCGCAGCCAGGCCAACTCATCGCTGTCCAGGTGGGCGACGTTTTCCCCGGCGAACAGGTAGTCGCCCATGCTGGGGCGGTCAAGGCAGCCGAGGATATTCATCAAGGTCGACTTGCCCGAGCCCGAGGCCCCGACGATGGCGACGAACTCCCCGGCATGGATCGACAGGTCGATGCCGCGCAATACGTCAACCTGCGGGCTATCGCCGCCGCCGTAGGATTTGCGGATGTTCTTGAGTTCGATCAGGGGCGTGGTCAACTCAACCCCCGCTGCCGTCGGCCGGGCCGATCAGCAGTTGATCGCCTTCGTCCAGGCCGTCGAGCACCTGGACGCGCAGGCGGTCGCTGATGCCCAGCTGCACGTGGCGTTCTTCGATACGGCCGTTTTTCAACACGACCCGCGCGATCTGTCGGTCGGCGCTGGAAGTGCCTTGCAACGCGGCAACGGGTGCGGTGAGGGCGTCCTTGACCTGGCTGGCGACGAAAAACACCTGGGTGGTCATCTCCGCCATCAGTGCGTTGTCGCTGTTGTCCACGTCCAGCAACACGGTGTACAGCACCACGCGGCCACTGCCGCTTTTATTGGAACTGTTGGGGCTGCCGCTGCCCTGGGTTTCGTTCAACGGCTTGGGCGGGATCGGCAGGATCTGCCGCACGGTGCTGGTCCAGCGTCGGTTGCCGCCGCTGAGGGTGGTGAAATACGCGGTCATGCCGGGTTTGACGTGACCGATATCGGCCTCGGAGACTTCTGCCCACACGGTCATCGGCGACAATTTGGCGATGCGCAGGATCAGCGGCGTCTGCTGCTGCGCATTGAGGGTCTGGCCGACCCGTGCGTCCACCGCCACGACGGTGCCGGCCATGGGCGCGTAGATGCGCGTGTAGCCCAGTTCCGCCTCGTCGCTGCGCAGGCTGGCCCGGGCCTGGCGGATCTGGGCCTGGTACATGTCGATCCGGGCCTGGGTGGCCTTGAGTTCCGCGCTGGCGGTTTGTACGTCTTCTTCACGGGTGGCGTTGCCAGCGGCCAAGCGTTGCTGGCGCTGGTATTTCTGGCGCGCCAGCTCGTGCTGGGCCCTCTGCTCCTGCAACTGGGCGTTGAGGTTTTCGATGGCGTAGCGGCTGGCATCGAGCTTGGCCTGTTGCGTGGACGGGTCGATCTCCACCAGCAGTTGGCCTTCCTGGACCTGGTCGCCGGCCTCGACGTGGATTTTGCGAATCTGCCCGGATGCCTGGGCGCCGACGTCCACGTAGCGGCGTGGTTGCAGGGTGCCCAGGGCGGTCACGCTGTTTTCGATGTTGCCGCGGCTGACGGTCACGGTGGTGAGCGCGTCACGCCCCGGCGGCAGCACCTGCCAGGCCGCGATGGCGATGATGGGGAGCAGGCACGCGATAGCCAGCAAGGCGCGTCGGGCAGGTCGAGGGCGTTTCATGCTTTGGTTCCAGCCAGGAAAGTTCGGACCGCGGTTGCGGGGAGCTGACAAGTAAACGAGGGAATTGCACGCAGATTTAGGCGGTTACACAAGCGGTTACAGCTCCCTCGAAGAAAATTATCGTCCATTGAGGCAAGTGTGCTTAAAAGTAGATGAGAATTACTATAAATTGCACGTAGCCAATCTGCCATTACTGAGTGGCTTGATTTCTTGTAGGAGCGAGCTTGCTCGCGAAGAGCACCCAGGCTATGCGTTCTTCCTGAATGTGCGCGTTATCGTTTACGACCTTCGCGAGCAAGCTCGCTCCTACAAACGCTGTCTTCTTTCGCACCCAAGGGCCTAATGCCGCCACCCGGCGGTCGGGAGTCATGTTGGAAAACTACTATCGCGAGCTGGTGTGTTTCCTCAACGCCAAGCTGGGCAACCGTCAGGTGGCCGAAGATGTGGTGCATGACGCTTATGTCCGGGTGCTGGAACGTTCCAGCCAGGTCCCCATCGAACAACCCCGCGCCTTTTTGTACCGCACCGCCCTCAATTTGGTGATCGACGGTCACCGCCGCAACGCCTTGCGTCAGGTCGAACCGCTGGATGTGCTTGACGCCGAAGAACGCTTCGCCACCAGCTCGCCGCACACCCAGCACGACCATGGCCAGCGCCTGGAACTGCTCGAACGTGCCTTGGCCGAGCTGTCGCCGGCCTGTCGCGACAGCTTTCTGCTGCGCAAGCTCGAGGGCCTGACTCACCTGCAGATCGCGCAGCGCCTGTGTATTTCCCGCGCGCTGGTGGAGAAACACATCGTCAACGCCATGAAGCACTGCCGGGTGCGGATGCGCGAGTGGGAAGCCTGCTGACCCGCTGTTAGTTAAATTTTATTTCACTGTCCTCGTTTCCTATCAACACATGACCTGTTGTGCAGGTCTTGAAGGTATTCCGCCCCACCGCCAAGGGGCTTATCCAGAGGACACTGGAATGACACAGGCAATTGCTTCGCCCGCGGTTCACGACCTGATCGGTATCGGTTTCGGCCCTTCGAACCTGGCGCTGGCCATCGCCCTGCAGGAGCGCGAAAAGGCCCAGGGCAAACTCGACGTGCTGTTTCTCGACAAACAGGCCGACTACCGCTGGCACGGCAATACCCTGGTGACCCAGAGCGAACTGCAGATTTCGTTCCTCAAGGACCTGGTGACCCTGCGCAACCCCACCAGCCCGTATTCCTTCGTCAATTACCTCAAGGCCCACGACCGCCTGGTGGACTTCATCAACCTGGGCACCTTCTACCCGTGCCGCATGGAGTACAACGACTACCTGCGCTGGGTGGCGGGGCAGTTCCAGGCCCAGGCGCGCTATGGCGAGGAAGTGCTGGCCATCGAGCCGATCCTGCATCAGCAGCAGGTTGAAGCGCTGCGCGTGATTTCCCGCGATGCGCTGGGCGAGCAGCATGTGCGTACCACCCGTTCGGTGGTGGTCAGCGCCGGCGGCACGCCACGCATTCCCGAGGCGTTCAAGGCGCTCAAGGGCGATAACCGCGTGTTCCACCATTCGCAATACCTGGAGCGCCTGGCCTCGCAGCCGTGCGTCGAGGGCAAGGCCATGCGTATCGCCATCATCGGTGGAGGCCAGAGCGCGGCCGAGGCGTTTATCGACCTCAACGACAGCTTCCCGTCGGTGCAGGTCGACATGATCCTGCGCGGGTCGGCGCTCAAGCCCGCCGATGACAGCCCGTTCGTCAACGAAGTGTTCTCGCCGGCCTTTACCGACCTGGTGTTCCAGCAGGAGGGCGCCGAGCGCGAGCGCCTGGTCGCCGAGTACCAGAACACCAACTATTCGGTGGTTGACCTGGATCTGATCGAGCGTATCTACGGCATCTTCTACCGTCAGAAAGTCTCCGGCATCGCCCGCCAGGCGTTCCGTACCATGACCGTGGTCGAAAAGGCCACCGCCGGCCCGCTGGGCATCGAACTGGCGCTGCGTAACAACGCCAGCGGTGAAACCAGCGTCAATCACTACGATGCGGTGATCCTGGCGACCGGCTACGAGCGCCAGACGCACCGCGCCTTGCTGGCGCCGCTGGAAGCCTACCTGGGCGACTTTGAAGTGGCGCGCGACTACCGCATCGTCACCGATGAGCGTTGCAACGCCGGCATCTATATCCAGGGTTTCAGCCAGGCCAGCCACGGCTTGAGCGATACCTTGCTGTCGGTGCTGCCGATCCGGGCGGATGAAATTGCGGCGTCGTTGTATGCACTGGACCGTGGGCGTGGCCAGGGCCGCTCGGTGCAGGACTTGTTGCTGGCTACCGCGAGCTGACCAGCTGCGCTTGTGAGCAGGAGGGTTGGCCGATACTGTACAAAAAACCAGTATCGGTAACCTTCCATGCAGTTGATCGAAAAACTCAGCATCCTCGCCGACGCCGCCAAGTACGACGCCTCGTGCGCCAGCAGCGGCGCGCCCAAGCGCAGCTCCGAGGGCAAGGCGGGGCTGGGTTCCACCGATGGCATGGGCATCTGCCACAGCTACACGCCGGACGGGCGCTGCGTGTCGTTGCTCAAGGTGCTGCTCACCAACTTCTGTCTCTACGACTGCCAATACTGCGTCAACCGCCGCTCCAGCGACGTGCCCCGCGCGCGTTTCAGCCCGGAGGAGGTGGTCACCCTGACCCTGGATTTCTACCGGCGCAATTGCGTCAGCGGGTTGTTTCTCAGCTCCGGCATCATCCGTTCGTCCGACTACACCATGGAGCAGTTGGTGCGGGTCGCCAAACTGTTGCGCGAAGAGCATGACTTTCGCGGTTATATCCACCTCAAGACCATTCCCGACGCGGACCCGGCGCTGATCGCCGAAGCCGGGCGTTATGCCGACCGCCTGAGCGTGAATATCGAACTGCCCACCGAGGCGAGCCTGCAGACCCTGGCGCCGGAAAAACAGATCGTCTCGATCAAGCAGGCCATGCAGACCATCTACACCGGCGAGCAGACGGTGCTCAACGAACCCCGTGCGCCGCGTTTCGCGCCGGCCGGGCAGAGCACGCAGATGATCGTCGGCGCCGACGACACCGACGACGCCACCATCCTCCATGGTGCCGAGGCGTTGTACGGCAACTTCAAGCTGCGCCGCGTGTATTACTCGGCCTTCAGTCCCATCCCCAACAGTCCGAAGAGCGTTCCCCTGGCGGCACCGCCTTTGATGCGCGAGCACCGCCTGTACCAGGCCGACTTCCTGTTGCGCAGCTATGGCTTCAGCGCCAACGAGCTGTTCAAGGGCCCCGGCCACCTGGCACTGGATATCGACCCCAAGCTGGCCTGGGCCCTGGAACACCGCGAGGTGTTCCCCCTGGACCTGAACCGCGCCGAGCCCACCTTGATCGCACGCATTCCGGGCATTGGCCTGCGCACCACCCAGCGCCTGGTGGACCTGCGCCGTGAACGCAAGATCCGCTTCGAAGACCTGGCACGCATGCGCTGCGTACTGGCCAAGGCCAAGCCGTTCTTCATCACCAGCGACTACCACCCGCAACAGGCCGAAAGCACCAGCGTATTGCTGCGCGAACAGTTGCGCGACCGCCCGGCGCCGCAGCAGATGGGATTGTGGGGATGATCAGCCTGGAATGCGGCAACCTGTTCAGCACCTGGCGCGAGCAGGCGCGCTGGTTGCTCAGCCATCAGGTCGACCCCAGCCAGGTGAGCTGGGGTGAAGCCGAAGTGGCCGATCTGTTTGCCACTGACCAGCCCATTCCCGAAGGGCTGGGGCCGTTCCAGACACGGGTGCCCAAGGCCTTGCTGGAACTGCTGGAATCGGCCGCCTGTTACCACGGCGATCAGCGCTGGAGCCTGTTGTATGAAGTGTTGTGGCGCGTCAGCCATGGCGATCGCACGGCGATGCTGGCGGGGGACAAGCTGGGCAGTGAGTTGCAGCGGCGGATCAAGCAGGTCAGCCGTGAAGCGCACCACCTGCATGCGTTTGTGCGCTTTATCGCCTTACCCGCGGATGCGGGCCCCGACTTGCCGGAATACGTGGCTTGGCACGAACCGGCGCACGACATCCTGAAATCCGCCAGCCAGCATTTTGTCGGGCGCATGGGGCGCCATCGCTGGATGATCGCCACGCCGCTGGACGGGGTGTATTACGACGGTGAGCAGCTTATCCACCAGCGCGAGTGCCCCGAGGCATGGCGGCAACTGGCGCAGAATGTCGAGGACCCGCACAGTGCGATGTGGCTGACCTACTACAGCCACATCTTCAACCCGGCGCGGTTGAACCCCAAGGTGATGGAGGGGCACTTGCCGAGCCGCTTCTGGAAGAACCTGCCGGAGGGCAAGTTGATCCCGGGCTTGATCAGTGAAGCGCGCACGGGGAAGCAGAAGGACGGCCAGGCAAAACTGATTGGCGCCCGGCCCGGAAAGAAAATCCCAAGCCCCTTGTAGTGAGCGGGCTTGTCCCGCGCTGGGTGGCGAAGCCGCCCCAACAAAGACACCTCCAGATTCCGGTTAAAACCGAATCGCCTGGTTTGGGGTCGCTTCGCCACCCAGCGCGGGACAAGCCCGCTCACTACACAAGTCAATCGAGACAAGTCAGCGCCGCCAACCGCCACCCAAGGCAGTCACCAGCCCCACGCTCGCCTGCAACTGCCGCGTCTGCACAGCCTGCAATGTCCGCTGTGCCTGCAATGCCGCTGTCTGCGCGGTCACCACATCCAGGTAACTCACTGCCCCGGCTTGATAGCTGTTCATCGCCAATGACTGCGTGTGCTGCGCGGCATCCGCCGCCGCCTGTTCATCCTGCGCTTGCTGCTGCAAGTCCCGCAGTTGCGCCAGGTTGTCTTCCACCTCCCGCACCGCTTTGAGTACCTGGCTACGGTAGTGCGCCGAGGCTTCTTCAAACTCGGCGTTGGCTTGGCGCTCATTGGCGCTCAGTCGGCCGCCATCAAAGATCGGCATGTTGACCAGCGGCCCCAGCGCCCAGTAGCGATTGCTCGCCGACAGCAGATTGCCGACGCCTTGCGTCTGCCCGCCGATCAGCCCGGTCAGGCTGAAATCCGGATACCACGCCGCCTTGGCCACGCCGATATTGGCATTGGCGGCAAACACCCGGCGTTCCGCCGCCGCGATGTCCGGGCGCCGTTGCAGCAGGTGGCTTGGCAATTGCGCAGGCATCTTCGGCAGTTTCATTAACCCTTGGCTCGGCGCCAATGTGAAATCACTGGCGGCCACACCCACCAATTCTCCGATGGCATGCTCGGTAAGGTTGCGTTGGCCGCGCACGTCATCCCATTGCGCCTTGGCTTGGGCCAACTGGTTTTGCGCACGAGTAAGGTCCAGCTCCGATGCAATCTGGCCTTCATAGCGGCTGCGGGTCAGTTGCAGCGCCTGGCTGAAATCCTGCAGCGAACTGTTGAGAATCCGCGCCTGTGCGTCCAGGCCATTGAGCTGCACGTACAAGGTTGCCAACTGATGCTGCAGGCTCAGGCGCGCAGCGGCCAAGTCGTCGCCAGACGCTTGCGCCTGGGCATTGCCGGCGGCCACCTGGTTGCGGACTTTGCCCCACAGGTCGAGGTCGTAGCTCAGCGAAAAACCGGCGGTGTCGCTCTTGTACACCGACGGTTGCGTACTCCCGCGCAGTGGCCGTGAGTCTGATTGGCGCTGGCGCAGGGGTTGCGCGCTGGCGGAGATCTGCGGGAACAACCCGGCCCGCAATTGGCTGGCGTACGCCTGGGACGCATCGAAGTGCGCCAGTGCCGCTGCCAGGTCCGGGTTGGCCTTGAGCAGTCGCTGTTGCAGGTCATCCAGGCGCGGGTCGTTGTAGAGTTTCCACCACTCGGGCGCCAGTAGGTCGCACGGTTGCGCGCTGTGCCAAGGGCCATCGCCGGTCTGTTCGCGATAGTGGGTGGGCAGGTCAATCGTCGGCGCCTTGTAAGCGGGCGCCAGTGAGCAGCCTTGCAACGCCAGCAGCATCAAGGCTGCGATGGGTTTAAGCCGCGGGCGCATGCGTGCCTCCCGAGGCGTTGGCCAGTTGCACTGGGTCACCTTCACGCAGGGCGTCGGGCGGGTTGTCGACCACGCGGTCGGTGGGTTTCAGGCCCTGGTCGACCACCAGGCGCTCGCCCAGGTCCAGGCCGATGTGGATGCCCTGCAGGTGCACATGGTTCTGCGCGTCCAGCAACGCCACTTGGGTGCCTTGGGCGCGGAAGATCAACGCGCTGGCCGGGATGCTCACCCCATGGGTGTCCGCTGGAATCGGCAAGGTGGCTTCGGCGTAATCGCCGGGCAGCAATTGGCCGTTGGGGTTGTCTGCCACGAACTGCGCGAGCAGCGTGCCGGAGCGCCGGTCGATGGCGGTAGAGTCGCCGATCAGGCGCGCCTTGAAGTGTTCGCCGGGATGTTCGGGCACGCTCAGCTCGGCTTCAAGGCCAGGCCGGATGACACCGGCGTAGTTCTGCGGCACCGGTACATACAGGCGCAATTGGTGGGTGTCGGCCAGGTCGAACAGCTCTGGATCGCTGTCGCTGTCGGCCTTGATCAACTGGCCGATATCGGTATTGCGCGCGGTGATGGTGCCGGCAAACGGCGCGCGCAGGGTCTTGTAGCTTTCCAGCGCGGTGAGCCTGGCGTAGTCGGCAGCGGCGGCTTCGGCATTGGCCTTGGCAGCGGCGGCATTGGAGGTTTTTTCGTCGGCCTCCTGACGCGACACCGAGTGGCTGGCCAGCAGGTGCTGCCAGCGCGTGGCGGTGGTTTCCGCCAGGCGTGCATTGGCTTGCTCCTGTTCCAGGCGGGCGTGGGTCTGGGCCAGTTGCTGGTCGAGGTCGGGGCTGTCGATCTCGGCGAGAATCTGTCCGGCCTTGACCTGGCTGCCGATGTCGGCCTTCCACTCCTTCAGATAGCCACTGACCCTGGCGTGGATCGGTGCCTTGCTCCACGCTTCCAGGTGCGCGGGCAAGCGCAGGGTATCGCCGGCAACGTTCTGTTGCGGTTCAAACACCATCACTTGCGCGACGGCGGCGGTTTCGGTCCAGGCGCTCACCGATCGTTCGTGCAGCGTGCGGGCGTGCAGGCCGTTGGCGACCAATAGGGCGGCCAGGGTCAGGCCACCCGCCCCCATGAGCATCAGACGCTTGCGCGAGGGTTTGTGATCAGGCGACATGAGGCGTTTCTCCAGCAGTTGCGCGAGTAGGGTGACGACCGTGGACCAGGCTGAAGACCACGGGAACAAACAACAACGTGGCGAGGGTGGCGAAGATCAAACCACCGATCACGGCTCGCCCGAGGGGGGCGTTCTGCTCCTCGGAAATCGCCAGGGGCAGCATGCCGATGATCATCGCCAGCGCGGTCATGCACACCGGGCGAAAGCGCGTGTAGCCGGCTTCGAGCGCAGCCTTCAACGCATCGCCATGGTCGGCCAGGCGTTCTCGGCAGAAACTCACCACCAGGATCGAGTTGGCGGTGGCCACGCCCATGCACAGGATGGCCCCGGTCAGCGCCGGTACCGACAACGAGGTACCGCTGAGGAACAGCATCCACACGATTCCCGCCAGCGCCGCCGGTAGCGCGGTGATGATCACAAACGGGTCGGCCCAGGATTGGAAATTGACCACGATCAGCAGATAGATGAGCACCACCGCGCCGAGCAGGCCCAGGCTCAAGCCACTGAACGCTTCATGCAACGCATCGATCTGCCCGTGCAGGCTGATCACCGCGCCTTTGGGGCGCAGCGACGCGCTGTCATCCAATACTTTTTGCACATCGCGCGCCACGCCGCCGAGGTCGCGGCCTTGTACGTTGGCGTACAGGTCCAGGGTCGGTTCGATGTTGTAGTGGGTCACCACCGCCGGGCTTTGCACGCGGGAAATGCTGGCCAGGCCGCCAAGGATCTGCGATTGGCCGTCGGCGCCGGTCACCGGCAGGGCTTCCAGCGAGGGCAAGCTGTCGAGGCGGTATTGCGGGGTGGCGGCGACGATGGAGTACGACACGCCGTTGGCCGGATTGAGCCAGAACGTCGGCGCGGTCTGCGAACTGCCAGCGAGTGAGGCAACCATGCTGTTGGTCACGTCGCGCTCGGTTATGCCCAGGCCATTGGCGCGCATGCGGTCGACGTTGACCTGTAACGAAGGGTAGCCGGTGGACTGCTGGAGACGCAGATCGGCGATGCCCGCTACGTGTCGCAAGCGGCGTTCGAGTTCCGCCGCATAGGCGCGGTTCTCTTCATCGCTGCGCCCGGAGATCTTCACGTCCAGCGGGGCAGGGGCGCCGAAGTTGAGGATCTGGCTGCTGATGTCAGCGGGCAGGAACGCAAAGTGGCTGCCGGGGAAGCTTTGCGGCAAGGCTTCGCGCAGTTTTTTCACATAGTCGGCGGTGGGCGCGTGGTGCTTTTTCAGGCTGACCTGAATATCGCCATCCTGCGGACCGATGGTGCCGCTGCTGCTGTAGGCCATGTCAATGCCGCTCAGCGGGATGCCGATATTGTCGACGATGGTGTCGAGCTCTTCGGCGGGAATCACTTCACGAATGCGCGCTTCGATGCGGTCGAAGGCGGCGGCGCTTTCCTCGATGCGCGTACCCAGCGGCAAGCGCACATGCAGGGCCAGGGCGCCGGCGTCGGTGGGCGGGAAAAAATCCTGCCCCAGGCTCGGCAGCAGCAGGAATGAGGCGAGTACGCAGGCAAGAAATCCCAGGATAAAGCGCTTGCGATTACCCAGCGCCAAGCTCAGCAGACCGTAATAGGTATCGCGGATAGCCGAGAAACGGCGTTCGAAACCCTGCTGGAAATTCAACAATGATTGCAGTGCGGCGTTGCGCGGTTTCCGGTGCTGTTCACCTTCGTGATGATTGATGAATTGATCTTCCGGGTGATGCCCGGCGCCTTGCTCCGGCGTATGCGGCTTGAGCAGGAACATCGCCAGGGTCGGCACCAGCGTGCGCGACAGGACAAACGAACTGGCCATGGCAAAGATCACCGCCAGGGCCATTGGCCGGAACAGGTAGCCGGCGATGCCTTGCAGCAGGAACATCGGCACGAACACGATGCAGATGCACAGCAACGAGACGAACGCCGGGCCGACAATTTGCGCGGCGCCGTCGAGGATCGCGGTCTTCACCGCCTTGCCTTGTTCCAAGTGCCAATTGATGTTCTCGATGGTCACCGTGGCATCGTCCACCAGGATCCCCACGGCCAAGGCCAGCCCGCCGAGAGTCATCACGTTGAGGGTTTGCCCGGACACCGCCAGCAACGCGATGGCCGCGAGTACGGCCAGGGGGATCGATGCGGCGATGATCAGGGTCGAGCGCCAACTGCCGAGGAACAGCAGGATCATCGCACTGGTCAGCAGCGCGGCAATAATGCCTTCCTGGGCCACACTGCCCACCGATTGCTTGACGAACACCGAGGCATCGCCCAGCAGCGAGGTCTTCAGCGAGGGTGGCAGGGTTTCGTTGATGCGCGGCAACATCCCGCGGATGCCGTCGATAATCGACAGGGTGCTGATGCTGCCGTTTTTCAACGCAGGCATCAGCACCGCGCGGTGGCCGTCGACGCGCACGATGTTGGTCTGCGGCGGCGAGCCGTCGCGCACGTGGGCGACTTGGCCGATGGTAATCAGCGCACCGTCGACGGTCTTGATCGGCAGGTCGTTGAGCTCATCGATCGCCTTGGGGCTGTTATTGAGCAGTATCGTGTATTCGTTGCGACCGAGTTTGGCGGTGCCCACCGGGATGATCTGGTTCTGCAGCGCCAGGGCGTTGCCCACATCCTGCGCCGACAGGCCTTTGGCGGCCAGTGCCTGCGGGTCGAGGTCGAGGGTGATCTGGCGTTGCTTGCCGCCCATGGGGGTCGGCATGGCCAGGCCGGGCAGGGCGCTCAACGGCAGGCGGATGTTGTTCTGCACCAGGTCGCGAATCCTGGCTTCCGACAGGCTCGGGCTGGAAAACGCCATTTGCAGGATCGGTACCGTGGAGGCGCTGTAGTTGAGGATCAGCGGCGGCGTGATGCCCGGCGGCATCTGCTTGAGCACGGTCTGTGACACCGCCGTGACTTGGGCGTTGGCGGTGCGGATATCCACGCCGGGCTGGAAGAAGATCTTGACAATGCCCATGCCGGGCAGCGATTGCGACTCGATGTGTTCGATGTCGTTGACGGTGGTGCTCAGGGAGCGTTCGTAGGTGTAGATCACCCGACCGGCCATGGCGTCCGGCGACAGGCCGTTGTATTGCCACACCACGGCGACCACGGGGATGCCGATATCCGGGAACACGTCAGTGGGGGTACGCAGGGCCGCCATCGGCCCGATGATGCAGATGAAGATGGCCAACACGATAAACGTGTACGGCTTGTGCAGTGCGGTCTTTACCAGCCCGAGCATGCGTGAACCTCCTTGGTGCAGGGTTGCAAACCCCGGCAGTCTTGCGCGACCCACCTAACACGCACCTTTCAGCCAGGTGAAGGAACATTTAGGCAGGGCCTGAAGATCGTTTCACAAGGATTCATTTGTGCTGCACCGGTTCGCTCACCAAGCTTGCAGCCCATCGCACACATCGTCTTTTTTGGAGCCCTGCCATGTCACTCAAACCCTTGTTGTTGATTCCCGCCCTCGGTGCTGCGCTGCTGTTATCGGCGTGCGCCGGCCCCATCCCCAAGGCGGACCCGAGCGAAGCGTGGATTGGTTTGAAGGAAGAAGCCCCGAACGATCTGATGGCTGAGCGGGTAGACGGAAAACGCGTCGATGACGGACGTTTTTTTGAAGTAACGCCGGGGGACCATCGCCTGGATGTGACGTTATTCGAGGAGGAACCCGGTGACGACAACCAACAGGACTGCCAGGGCCGGGTCGAGTACAAGCATTTCAAGGCGGGCGAGCATTACACCTTGGTGGAGTCCAGTCTGGGTACCACCGTGCGCGCGTCCCTGGAGGATGGCCACGGCAAGGAAGTCGCGGCCACCCAGGACTTCAATTGCATGCCTGGCTAGGCGTGATGCACCGCCGCCTTGTGGGGCTTGGCGGGCGAAGCGGGTTTGACGTGGGGGTGGTGGTGCCGGCGGGTAATACGCAGCACCCCCCACAACATGGCGCCGGCAACCGACAGCCAACCGCAGACCAACAGGAAAATCGTTGTTGCAAGGCTCATCCGGGCCTCCTTTCGCCCCGCAGGGGGCACACACAGTCTTCTCAATGGACAGTCTAGCCAGCCGGCGGTTGCCTGCTATTGACCAATGGTCGTGTCGGTCCAACTTCTTTGCTCTATCCGCGCCCTTTAGTAAGCCTGCAGGCTATACCCGCATGTCGGGGCGCCCTATGATCAAGGCCTTTACCGGCAGTTGATCAAGAGAGTAGAAAATTGCGGTTACGGTCGAACCTTAAAACATCCGTATTGCTGGCCTGTGCCTTGGGGCTCGCAGCCTGTTCCGCCACCCCATCAAGGCTGGCGGGCTTGCCCGAGCGTGTCGAACTCAATGGCGTGCCGACCTTTCGCGGCGAGGCTTACCAGGGCGGTCCCGCGTCTTTAGCCAGCATGCTGTCGCAACAAGGCATTGTCATGACACCGGGGCTGCTGGATAAACCGCTGCATTTGCCGGGCGCCGAGGCTGACCTTGAGCGCAACATGCAAGTGCTGGCGCGCGAGTACGGGCTGATGGTGTATCCGCTGGATGCCAAGCTGACTGCGGTGCTGGCGCAAGTGGCGGCGGGTTACCCGGTGATGGCGCGGATCGGCGGCGGGATGTGGTCTGACGCGCGCTACGTGGTCGTGCTGGGGTTCAATCAGCAGAAAAGCACCGTGTTGCTGCGCTCGGGCATGGACCGCCGCCTGCAGATGAGTTTCAGCGACTTTGAGTCGAAATGGAAAAGCGCCGGGAGTTGGGGGATCCTCACCCAGCGCCCAAGCCAGTTACCGGCCAATGTGGATGCGCAACGCTGGCGCGATTCGGCCAATGCCACTGCCCAGGCGGGGCAGGAGCGCGCGGCGGCGCAGGCACTCAAGGTGTTGGAAGAGCGCAAGTAAATGCTGAAACAGCGCTGATCCAATGTGGGAGCCGGGCTTGCCCGCGATGCAGGCACCGAGGTGTTTCAGTGATATCGCGATGATGCTATCGCAGGCAAGCCAGCTCCCACACAAGCTCGCTCCCACATAATATTGTGTGTTTAGCGACGAACTTCTGCAGCGTTCGCGCGGTTCTTCAGGTTTTTGTCGGCCTTGTAGCGCAACGCCACGTCCGGCACCGAGCCGCTTTTGCCGGTTTCGACCCAATTGCGGATACGGCTGGCATCGGCAAAGTGGGTGAATTTGCCGAAGGCATCGAGGATCACCAACGACACCGGGCGGTTACCCATGCTGGTCACCAGCACGAGGCAGTGGCCGGCCTGGTTGGTGAAACCGGTCTTGGTCAGCTTGATGTCCCAGTTGGCGCGGTTGATCAGGTGATCGGTGTTGGAGAAGCCCAGGGTGTAGTTGGGCTTGCGGAACGACACGGTCTTCTCCTTCGTGGTGCTCAGTTGGCTGAGCAGCGGATAGTGGCGCGCGGCGGCCAGCAGTTTGCTCAGGTCGCGGGCGGTGGACACGTTGTGGATCGACAGGCCGGTGGGCTCGACGTAGTGGGTGCTGGTCATGCCCAGCGCCTTGGCCTTGGCGTTCATTGCCGCGATAAAGGCCGCGTAGCCACCTGGGTAGTGATGCGCCAGGCTTGCGGCGGCGCGGTTCTCCGAAGACATCAGGGCGATCAGCAGCATTTCCTTGCGCGGCATCTGGCTGCCGATCTTCACGCGCGAGAACACACCCTTCATCTCCGGCGTGTCGCTGATGTTGATGTCGATGTATTCGTCCATATTCTGCTTGGCCTCGAGCACGATGAGGCCGGTCATCAATTTGCTCACCGAAGCGATGGGCACCACCACGTCAGGGTTGCTGGAATAGATGACTTTGTTGGTCTGCAGGTCCACCAGCATGGCGCTGCCGGAAGCGATCTGCAGTTTGGAGGTGTCACGCGGGGCCTGGATGGTTTCGGCGGCGTGCGCGAAGGTGCCTGTGAGAGCAAAAAACAGGCTGACAATAGAAAGACGAATTTTCACGCGGATGAACTCGCTAAAAAGTAATGAGTGCCGTTGGGAAACGGTTTTTTGATAAATGCCGTTACATTTTAGGAGTATGGATCAGAAACTGTCGAATGTTCTTCTGGAACCCGATGAAAGTGACTAAAAACTAAGAAAAAAGGTTTTATTGTCGACAATAAAAAGCCCTGCGATAAGGCAGGGCTTTTTCAGTACGCCTGGTTATTAACCGTGCAGGGTCTCTGCGGCGTATAAGGTGTTTTCCAGCAGGCAGGCGCGGGTCATCGGGCCGACGCCGCCTGGCACGGGGGTGATCCAACCGGCGCGGGGCAGGGCGGTGTCGTACACCACGTCGCCCACCAGTTTGCCGTCGTCCTGGCGGTTGATCCCAACGTCGATGACGATGGCGCCTTCCTTGATCCACTCACCCTTGACCAGCCCCGGCTTGCCGGCGGCGACCACCACCAGGTCAGCGCGGCCAACGTGCCCGGCAAGGTCCTTGGTGAAGCGGTGGGTGACGGTCACGGTGCAGCCGGCCAGCAGCAGTTCCATCGCCATCGGGCGGCCGACGATATTGGATGCGCCGACCACCACCGCATCGAGGCCATACAAATCGACGCCGGTGCTTTCCAGTAGGGTCATGATGCCTTTCGGGGTGCACGGGCGCAGCAACGGGATACGCTGGGCCAGGCGGCCGACGTTATAAGGGTGGAAACCGTCGACATCCTTGTCGGGACGGATGCGCTCCAGCAGTTTGGAGGCGTCCAGGTGCTCGGGCAGTGGCAGTTGCAGCAGAATGCCGTCCATCGCCGGGTCGTCATTGAGGCTGTCGATCAGGTCGGTAAGCGCCTGCTGGGTAGTCTCGGCAGGCAAGTCGTAGGCCTTGGAAATAAAGCCGACCTCTTCACAGTCTTTACGCTTGTGCGAGACATAAACCTGAGAGGCAGGATCGCTGCCGACCAGGATCACCGCGAGGCCAGGCGTGCGCAGGCCTTGCCGGCTGCGCTCGGTGACTCGTTTGGCGATCTGCTGGCGCAGGCTGGCGGCGATTGATTTGCCGTCGATAAGTTGTGCAGTCATTACGCGTGATTAACCATCGAGAGGGGGAAGAAAAGTGCGCGCATTCTCGCATGCCAGGACGTGAGGGCAAAGGCGCTTGGTCCGCAAATTGCCCTAAGCCCTTAAATAAAATCAGTTTTTTTTAAAAAAGATTTGACGGGTTTCGAGGGCGTCTATACTATTCGTCGCACTTGTCGGGCACAGCCTAGCACTGGTTGAGAAGGTCAAGCAGAATAGAATGTTGTTCTGCAAGGCTGGAAGCACTTAGTTTGTAATCCTCCAAGAGTACAGATTAATAAGGCGCCCGTAGCTCAGCTGGATAGAGCATCCGCCTTCTAAGCGGATGGTCGCAGGTTCGAGTCCTGCCGGGTGCGCCATTAGGCAGCTTTGGCACAAGTAGCGTTAGATGGTGGGCGTAGCTCAGTTGGTAGAGCACGGGATTGTGACTCCCGTTGTCGAGGGTTCGATCCCCTTCGTCCACCCCATATTTGAAAGGCGCCAGATTAACCGTCTGGCGCCTTTGCTTTAAGAGCTTCAAGCGCGGATGTGGTGGAATTGGTAGACACACTGGATTTAGGTTCCAGCGCCGCGAGGCGTAAGAGTTCGAGTCTCTTCATCCGCACCAAATAAAGCTTGGCCCCGTCGAAAGGCAGGGCCGGGCTCGACAAAGAAGTGGTTTGGTTTCTTTGTTAACGCAATATGGTGGGCGTAGCTCAGTTGGTAGAGCACGGGATTGTGACTCCCGTTGTCGAGGGTTCGATCCCCTTCGTCCACCCCATATTCGAAAGGCGCCAGATTTAACAGTCTGGCGCCTTTTTTGGTTTCAGCGGTTCGAATATCCAGCGGCTGCAGTGATTGGGCCGCAACGGCAGGGCGCTTCGTCGTATTTATGTGTCTCGATGATGCCGCGTTGCCTGCCGGCCCTGTTCGGGGGCTGGCTGCCAGGGTGCTGGATGACGACTTCTTCCATATTAGGGAGGGGCGGCGCAGAGCCCTGGCGTACTTGGCAGTATTTGTCACCGGGGCGAGGTGCATCCGTGCCTTCGTACCGATAAATTGCCGGCGGTTTCCGGGCGTATTTTCAGTAGGGTGACTTCTTGAGTTTGACCCACTAGAATGCATGCCCTTGATTGGGGTCGGAAATGGCCGGCTAACGTCTGTGCAACGAGGAATATCCATGCAAGTTTCTGTTGAAAATACTACTGCTCTCGAGCGCCGCCTGAGCATCACCGTGCCGGCTGAGCGTATCGAGACTGCGGTCAACAAGCGTCTGCAGCAGACTGCCCAGAAGGCCAAGATCGCTGGTTTCCGTCCAGGCAAAGTGCCGATGAGCGAAATCAAGCGTCGTTTTGGTGCCGATGCGCGCCAGGAAGCTGTCGGCGACGTGATCCAGGCTTCTTTCTACGAAGCAGTGGTTGAGCAAAAGCTGAACCCGGCTGGTTCGCCGTCGATCGAGCCCAAGTCCCTGGAAGCGGGCAAGGACCTGGAATACGTTGCAACCTTCGAAGTGTTCCCCGAGTTTGAAGTGGCCGGTTTTGAAGGCATCGAAATCGAGCGCCTGAGCGCCGAAGTCGCTGATTCGGACCTGGACAATATGCTGGAAATCCTGCGCAAGCAGAACACCCGTTTCGAAGTGGCCGAGCGTGCCGCCCAGAACGAAGACCAGCTGAACATCGATTTCGTGGGCAAGGTTGACGGCGAAGTATTCGCTGGCGGCTCCGCCAAGGGCACTCAACTGGTGCTGGGTTCCAACCGCATGATCCCAGGCTTCGAAGACGGCCTGGTTGGCGCCAAGGCCGGTGAAGAGCGCGTTCTGAACCTGGAATTCCCGGCTGACTACCAGAACCTGGACCTGGCCGGCAAAGCCGCCGAGTTCACCGTGACCGTCAACAGTGTTTCCGAGCCTAAGCTGCCTGAGCTGAACGAAGAATTCTTCGCTCAATTCGGTATCAAGGAAACCGGGATCGAAGGCTTCCGCACCGAAGTTCGCAAGAACATGGAGCGCGAGCTGCGCCAGGCCATCAAGTCCAAGGTCAAGAACCAGGTCATGGACGGTCTGCTGGCCGCCAACCCGATCGAAGTGCCGAAGGCCCTGCTGTCCAACGAAGTGGATCGCCTGCGCGTCCAAGCGGTCCAGCAGTTTGGTGGCAACATCAAGCCTGACCAGCTGCCGGCCGAGCTGTTCGAAGAGCAAGCCAAGCGCCGCGTCGTGCTGGGCCTGATCGTGGCTGAAGTGGTCAAGCAGTTCGACCTCAAGCCTGACGAAGACCGCGTTCGCGAAATGATCCAGGAAATGGCTTCGGCCTACCAGGAGCCTGAGCAGGTCGTGTCCTGGTACTACAAGAACGACCAGCAGCTGAACGAAGTACGTTCGGTTGTGCTGGAAGAACAAGTTGTGGATACTGTTCTGCAGAAGGCTAAGGTGACCGATAAAGCGGTCTCTTACGAAGAAGCAGTCAAGCCGGCGGAAGCAGCACAAGCCGACTGATTGTCCAACTCGTTGGAAATTCAACCATAAGCCAGCCTCGCGCTGGCTTATGCGTTTTCAAGACATGACTATTTGGGAGTAACTGCAGAGCATGTTCCGTAATTCCTATATTCAGCAGAACTCTGATATCCAGGCCGCTGGCGGCCTGGTCCCGATGGTTGTCGAGCAGTCCGCTCGTGGCGAACGCGCCTACGACATCTACTCCCGCCTGCTCAAGGAGCGAGTGATCTTTCTGGTGGGCCCGGTAGAGGACTACATGGCCAACCTGATCTGTGCGCAGCTGCTGTTCCTTGAAGCGGAAAACCCGGACAAGGACATCCATCTCTACATCAACTCCCCAGGCGGTTCGGTAACGGCGGGTATGTCGATCTACGACACCATGCAGTTCATCAAGCCCAATGTTTCGACGACCTGCATTGGCCAGGCGTGCAGCATGGGCGCGTTCCTGCTGACCGCAGGTGCCGAAGGCAAGCGTTACTGCCTGCCGAACTCGCGCGTGATGATTCACCAGCCACTGGGCGGTTTCCAGGGCCAGGCGTCGGATATCGAAATCCACGCCAAGGAAATCCTGTTTATTCGCGAGCGTCTCAACACGCTGATGGCCAAGCACAGCGGGCACACCCTGGAAGAAATCGAGCGCGATACCAACCGCGACAACTTCATGAGCGCCGAAGCCGCACGTGAATACGGGTTGATCGACGCAGTAATCAGCCAGCGCCCCGCTTAATATAAGCTGCTCAAAATAGGGCTGGTCGGCATGTCCGACCACTGGCGGGCTTGAAAAAGCCCGCATAAGCCTTCATCTTGTGTTGCAAGCCTATCGGATTTGGATCGAACGAATGACTGACACCCGCAACGGCGAGGACAACGGCAAGCTGCTTTATTGCTCCTTCTGTGGCAAAAGCCAGCATGAAGTACGCAAGTTGATTGCCGGCCCCTCGGTCTTTATCTGCGACGAGTGCGTCGACCTGTGCAATGACATCATCCGTGAGGAGGTGCAGGAAGCCCAGGCCGAAAGCAGCGCGCATAAATTGCCTTCGCCTAAAGAAATCAGCGGCATCCTTGACCAGTACGTGATTGGTCAAGAGCGTGCAAAGAAGGTTCTGGCCGTAGCGGTGTACAACCACTACAAGCGTTTGAACCAGCGTGACAAGAAAGGCGACGAAGTCGAACTCGGCAAGAGCAACATCTTGCTGATCGGTCCTACAGGCTCGGGTAAAACCCTGCTTGCAGAAACCCTCGCTCGCCTGCTGAACGTTCCCTTCACCATCGCCGACGCCACCACCCTCACCGAGGCTGGCTACGTGGGCGAGGATGTCGAGAACATCATTCAGAAACTGCTGCAAAAGTGCGACTACGACGTAGAGAAGGCCCAGATGGGTATTGTCTACATCGATGAAATCGACAAGATCTCGCGCAAGTCGGACAACCCGTCGATCACCCGGGACGTTTCCGGTGAAGGCGTGCAGCAAGCCCTGTTGAAGCTGATCGAAGGCACGGTGGCTTCCGTACCGCCACAAGGCGGCCGTAAGCACCCGCAGCAGGAATTCCTGCAGGTCGATACGCGCAACATCCTGTTTATCTGTGGTGGCGCCTTCTCCGGTCTGGAGAAAGTTATCCAGCAGCGCTCGACGCGCGGCGGCATTGGTTTCAGTGCGGAAGTGCGCAGCAAGGAAGAAGGCAAGAAGGTGGGCGAGTCCCTGCGTGAAGTCGAGCCTGACGATCTGGTCAAGTTCGGTCTGATCCCGGAATTCGTCGGTCGTCTGCCGGTCCTGGCCACGTTGGACGAGTTGGATGAGGCGGCTTTGATCCAGATCCTCACCGAGCCGAAAAACGCCCTGACCAAGCAATACGCCAAGCTGTTCGAGATGGAAGGCGTGGACCTCGAGTTCCGTACCGACGCACTCAAGTCAGTGGCCAAGCGGGCACTGGAGCGCAAGACCGGTGCACGTGGCCTGCGTTCGATCCTTGAAGGCGTGTTGCTCGACACCATGTACGAAATCCCCTCGCAGTCCGAGGTGAGTAAAGTGGTGATCGACGAAAGCGTCATAGAAGGTAAGTCCAAGCCACTGTATATCTACGAAAACAGTGAGCCGGCTGCCAAGGCTGCGCCAGACGCGTAAGCGTTTCGCAGGTTCGGTATAAACAAGGGGCCTTCAGGGCCCCTTTGTTTTTTCGGCGTTTTTTACGCCCGAGTGTTTACTGCGTTTAACTGCTGGCAATAAGCTTGTTTTTTTCGCAAGCAGCCCCCATCTTGGTTTCATGTTTATTTTTCAACTGTCATAGAGGCGAAATCATGAAGACAACCATTGAATTGCCTCTCCTGCCGTTGCGTGATGTCGTCGTCTATCCGCACATGGTTATCCCGCTGTTCGTGGGGCGCGAGAAGTCTATCGAAGCCCTCGAGGCCGCGATGACGGGCGACAAGCAAATCCTGCTGTTGGCCCAGAGAAATCCTGCTGACGATGATCCAGGCGAAGATGCCCTGTATCGCGTCGGTACCGTTGCCACCGTGCTGCAACTGCTCAAGCTGCCTGATGGCACCGTCAAGGTGCTGGTGGAAGGCGAGCAACGCGGTGCGGTCGAGCGCTTCATGGAGGTGGATGGCCACCTGCGCGCCGAAGTGGCGCTGATCGACGAAGTCGAAGCCCCTGAGCGCGAGTCCGAAGTCTTTGTACGCAGCCTGCTCTCGCAGTTCGAGCAGTATGTGCAGTTGGGCAAGAAGGTCCCGGCTGAAGTCCTGTCTTCCCTCAACAGCATTGATGAGCCTGGTCGCCTGGTTGATACCATGGCGGCGCACATGGCGCTGAAAATCGAGCAGAAGCAAGACATCCTCGAAATCATCGACCTGTCGGCCCGTGTTGAACATGTGCTGGCGCTGCTGGATGCGGAAATTGACCTGTTGCAGGTCGAAAAGCGCATCCGTGGCCGGGTGAAGAAACAAATGGAGCGCAGCCAGCGCGAGTACTACCTGAACGAGCAGATGAAGGCCATTCAGAAGGAACTCGGCGACAGCGAGGAAGGCCACAACGAGATCGAAGAGCTGAAAAAGCGCATCGATGCTGCCGGCCTGCCCAAAGACGCCCTGGCCAAAGCCACCGCCGAGCTGAACAAGCTCAAGCAAATGTCGCCGATGTCGGCCGAAGCCACCGTGGTGCGCTCCTACATCGACTGGCTGGTGCAGGTGCCGTGGAAGGCTCAGACCAAAGTGCGCCTGGACCTGGCCCGTGCCGAAGAAATCCTCGATGCCGACCATTATGGTCTTGAAGAGGTCAAGGAACGCATCCTCGAATACCTCGCCGTGCAAAAGCGCGTGAAGAAGATTCGCGGTCCGGTGTTGTGCCTGGTCGGTCCGCCTGGCGTTGGTAAAACCTCCCTGGCCGAGTCGATTGCCAGTGCAACCAACCGCAAGTTTGTGCGCATGGCCCTGGGTGGCGTGCGTGACGAGGCGGAAATTCGTGGTCATCGCCGGACGTACATCGGTTCGATGCCAGGAAGATTGATTCAAAAGATGACCAAAGTCGGCGTGCGCAACCCGCTGTTCCTGCTCGATGAAATCGACAAAATGGGCAGCGACATGCGGGGCGATCCGGCATCGGCCTTGCTCGAAGTGCTCGATCCGGAGCAGAACCACAATTTCAACGACCATTACCTGGAAGTCGACTACGACCTGTCCGATGTAATGTTCCTGTGCACCTCCAACTCCATGAACATCCCGCCTGCGTTGCTGGACCGGATGGAAGTGATTCGTCTGCCGGGTTACACCGAAGACGAGAAGATCAATATCGCCGTCAAATACCTCGCGCCCAAGCAGATTTCGGCCAACGGTCTGAAGAAGGGCGAGATCGAAATTGACGTCGAAGCGATCCGCGACATCGTCCGTTACTACACCCGCGAGGCCGGTGTTCGGGGCCTGGAGCGCCAGATCGCGAAGATCTGCCGCAAAGCGGTCAAGGAGCATTCACTGGAAAAACGCTTCTCGGTGAAGGTGGTTGCCGACTCCCTTGAGCACTTCCTGGGCGTGAAGAAATTCCGCTACGGGCTGGCCGAACAGCAGGATCAGGTCGGGCAGGTGACAGGGCTGGCGTGGACTCAGGTGGGTGGCGAATTGCTGACCATCGAAGCCGCAGTCATCCCAGGCAAAGGCCAACTGATCAAGACCGGTTCGTTGGGTGACGTGATGGTCGAATCCATCACCGCCGCGCAGACCGTGGTGCGCAGCCGCGCCCGGAGCCTGGGGATTCCCCTGGACTTCCACGAGAAGCACGACACCCACATCCATATGCCGGAAGGCGCGACGCCCAAAGACGGCCCCAGCGCCGGCGTGGGCATGTGCACGGCCCTGGTGTCGGCATTGACCGGCATTCCGGTGCGCGCCGATGTCGCAATGACCGGGGAAATTACCCTGCGTGGTCAGGTATTGGCGATCGGTGGCCTGAAAGAGAAATTGCTCGCCGCACACCGTGGCGGTATCAAGACGGTGATCATTCCGGAAGAGAATGTTCGCGACTTGAAGGAAATTCCTGACAATATCAAGCAGGATCTTCAGATTAAACCGGTTAAATGGATTGACGAGGTCCTGCAAATTGCGCTGCAATACGCGCCGGAGCCCTTGCCGGATGTGGCTCCGGAGATTGTCGCGAAAGATGAAAAACGCGAGTCTGATTCCAAGGAAAGAATTAGCACGCATTAATGCGAATAAGCCTGGGGGCTTCCTTGACAGCTTTTTAGAGCCCTTGTTATAAAGCGGCTCTTAAGTGTCTGTAGGCCATTCAGCACTGGTTTTTGCTTTTACCAAAAAACTTAGAATTATACTCAATAGATATATAAGGGGACTTAGAGTGAACAAGTCGGAACTGATTGATGCTATCGCTGCATCCGCTGATATCCCGAAAGCTGCTGCCGGCCGTGCGCTGGATGCAGTAATCGAATCCGTCACTGGCGCTCTGAAGGCCGGCGACTCCGTGGTACTGGTAGGCTTCGGTACGTTCTCTGTGACTGATCGCCCAGCTCGCACTGGCCGTAACCCACAGACTGGCAAAGCATTGCAAATCGCTGCTGCCAAGAAACCAGGTTTCAAAGCCGGCAAAGCCCTGAAAGAAGCCGTTAACTAAGCTCCGATCAAGCCTTTACCTACCCGGGTCGAACGCAGGTTCGGCCTGGCAGCGGAGCGGCAGCCGACCCATGTATCCATCGGGTCGCCACGCCGGGGGTGTGGGTTCAAACCCCCGTCCGCTCCGCCAGTTACGAGAAGGCGCATCCTCGGATGCGCCTTTCTTCTATCCGGACTCTACCCACGCTCCACGGTTGCCTATTTTTGAAGTTCAACCGTTTCTGGGGGACGCATGCTGCAAAATATCAGGGACAATTCACAAGGCTGGATTGCCAAGACCATCATCGGGATCATCGTCGCATTGATGGCGTTCACCGGTATCGAAGCCATTTTCCAGGCTTCGGGTAACAGTAAGCAGGACGTGGCCAAGGTCAATGGTGAGGCAATCACCCAGACCGAACTGAGCCAGGCTGTCGACATGCAACGTCGCCAGTTGATGCAACAGCTGGGCAAGGATTTCGATGCTTCCCTGCTGGACGAAAAACTGCTGCGCGAGGCGGCCCTCAAAAGCCTGATCGATCGCAAGCTGCTGCTGCAAGGTGCCACCGATTCCAAGTTTGGCTTCTCTGAAGCCGCGCTGGACCAGGTGATCCTGCAGACGCCGGAATTCCAGGTGGAAGGCAAATTCAACGCCGAACGCTTTGACCAGGTGATTCGTCAACTGGGCTATAGCCGTCTGCAATTCCGTCAGATGCTGACCCAGGAAATGCTGATAGGCCAGGTTCGCGCAGGCATCGCCGGCAGCGGTTTCGTGACCGACGCCGAAGTACTGGCATTCGCCCGTCTGGAAAAGCAGACCCGCGATTTCGCCACGGTCAACATCAAGGCCAACCCTGCGGCGGTGAAACTCACCGACGACGAGGTCAAGGCTTACTACGACCAGCACGCCCAAGAGTTCATGACCCCTGATCAAGTGGTCATCGACTACCTGGAACTGAAGAAGTCGTCCTTCTTCGACCAGGTCAGCGTCAAGGACGAGGAGCTGCAGGCTGCCTATCAGAAAGAAACCGCCAACCTCGCTGAACAGCGTCGCGCGGCGCACATCCTGATCGAAGTCAACGACAAGGTCAGCGACGCGCAAGCCAAGGCCAAGATCGAAGAAATCCAGGCGCGCCTGGCCAAGGGCGAGAAGTTCGAAGCCCTGGCCAAGGAATTCTCCCAGGATCCAGGTTCGGCCAACACGGGCGGCGATCTGGGCTTTGCCGGCCCTGGCGTGTACGACCCGGACTTCGAAACCGCCTTGTACGCGTTGAACAAGGACCAGGTTTCGGCGCCGGTGCGCAGCACCTTCGGTTGGCATCTGATCAAGCTGTTGGGCGTTGAAGCACCGCAAGTGCCGACGTTCGCCAGCCTGAAGGACAAGCTGACCAAGGAGCTCAAGACCCAGCAGGTCGAGCAGCGTTTTGTCGAAGCGACCAAGCAATTGGAAGATGCGGCATTCGAAGCGTCCGACCTGGCCCAGCCGGCCTCCGACCTGAAGCTGACCGTGCACACCTCCGCGCCGTTTGGCCGTGAAGGTGGCGAAGGTGTTGCAGCCAACCGTGCCGTGGTCACTGCAGCGTTCAGCCCGGAAGTGCTCAATGAGGGTGCCAACAGCAGCGCCATCGAGTTGGACCCGGAAACCATCATCGTGCTGCGTGCCAAAGAGCACCGCAAACCTGCGCAACTGCCGCTGGAGAGCGTGTCCGCGGCGATTCGCACGCAGATGGCCAAGGAACGCGCCAGCGCAGCTGCCAAGACCCACGCCGACGAGTTGATCGCCAGCCTGCGTGATGGCAAGACCCCGCTGAACCAGCCGGTAGACGGTCAGGCGTGGAAGGTCACTGAAGCGGCTACCCGTAGCCAGGAAGCGATCGACCCTGCCGTGTTGCAAGCCCTGTTCCGCATGCCCAAGCCTGCGGCCAAGGACAAGCCGACCTTCACCACCGTGACCCTGGCTGACGGCAGCCTGGTGATCGTGCGCTTGAACGGTGTCAATGAAGCCGCTGCCCCGACGGACGAAGAAAAGGCGCAATACCGCCGCTTCCTCGCTTCCCGTATCGGCCAGCAGGATTTCGCGGCCTACCGCAAGCAGTTGGAAACCAAGGCTGACATCAAGAAGTACTGATGTCGGTCTGAACAAAAAAGCCCTCGGTCTGAAAAGCCCGGGGGCTTTTTTGTTGCGCTAGACTGGGCATTCACTGTCGCCGATAAAGGAGTCTCACGCGTGTTCGATCCAGGCATGGAGGGTTGGGTGATCCGTCGCGCCACCGTGGCGGATGCCCCTGCGGTGTTGCAGGTGTTTGACGGGGTGATCGCTTGGTTCGTCGGCATGGGCAATAACGCTCAATGGGGCACGCAGCCCTGGTCGGCTTTGCCTCGGCGGGTCGCGCAGGTGACGGATGCCTGCGCGATGCCGGATGCATGGGTAGTCGAGGCACCGGAAGGTCGGATCCTGGCGGCACTCGTGCTGGGCGAGCCTATGCCTTACGTGCCGGCAGCGACCGGGCCGGAAGTCTATGTGCGATTGCTGATCGCTGCGCGAGAGGCGCGTGCACGCGGCCTTGGTCGGCGGCTGTTGGCCTTCGCCGATGAGCGCGCCCGCGCCGCCGGGGTGACGCGCCTGCGCGTGGACTGCTACGCCGGCGGCACGGGGGATCTGGTGCGTTTTTACGAGTCCTGTGGGTATGAGCGCCTTTCAACCTTCGACCTGGAAGGCTGGCCGTGCCAGTTGCTGGGGCGCAATCTGTAACGCGCCGGCCAGCGCCAGTAGCATCAGCAGCGCGACCGCCCAGGCAAACGCGCTGACGCCCCAACCCTGCAGCAACACACCACCCGCCAGGCCGCCGCCCGCTATGCCCAGATTCCAGACCGTCACCAGCATTGATTGCGCAGCGTCCGCCGACACGCCCGCCGATTTGGCCAGCGCCGTTTGCAGCAGCGCAGGCAGCCCGCCGAAGGCCAGCCCCCACACAGCCACCGCCAGGTAGATGACCACCGGCAGGCTGGTCCAGAACGCCAGCGCCAAGGCGACCAGGCCAAACAGCGCGCAACTGATCAGCAGCAGTGCGCGCAACCAGCGATCAATCAGCACGCCGGCCAGCCAGATGCTCAACAGGGCGGCGAGGCCGAACACCAGCAGGACCTGGTCGACATCGACAGCAATGCCCGCCGGCACCAGCAGCGGTGCGATATAGGTGTAGAGAATGTTGTGGGCCAGCACGTAGGTGAAGGTCACCCACAGCACCGGACGAATGCCCGGCAAGCGCAGCACTTGCCGCAACCCGAGGCGTTTTCCGGCGGGTTCACCCGGGAAGTCCGCAAGCTGCCAGCGCGCCCAGATCAGCAGCACCAGCGTCAGCCCGGTCATGATCGCGAAACTCAGGCGCCAGCCAACCGCCGCACCCAGGAAGGTGCCTGCAGGCACACCCAATGACAGTGCCAACGGCGCGCCCAGCATGGCCACCGCAATCGCCCGCCCTTGCAAGTGTGGCGCAACCATCCGGCTGGCATAACCGGCCAGCAGTGCCCAGAGCAGCCCGGCGAATACGCCGGCGAAGAAGCGCGCCACCAGGGTCAGCCCATAATGGCTGGAAAGCGCGGTCACGCTGTTGACCAGCGCAAAGCCGCCGATGGCGACCAGTAACAGGGGGCGACGGCGCCAGCTTCGGGTGAGCAGCGTCAGCGGGATGGCTGCCAGCAGTGACCCGAGGGCGTAAAGCGTGACCAACTGGCCGACCAACGCGGGCGACACACCCAGGCCGTCGCTCATCTGCGGCAGGAGCCCGGCGGGCATGGCTTCGGTGAGGATAGTGATAAAGCCGGCACTGGCCAGGGCCAGCAAGCCACCCAGTGGCAGTGTTTCAGGCCGCGCTTTGAGTGAGGTATCGGTGAGGGAGGTCATCGCGCTCTTCCATACAAAGGTCAAGCAGGCAGGGTAGGGGGCTGTGGCCGGCGGAAAAAGAGGCTAAGGTGCCGAACATAACGGACACAGGCGTCCGTAATCAGCAGGGCATGATCATGGACAGTCTGGGCAGCCTTTCGGTGTTCGTGCAGGTGGCGGACACCCGCAGTTTCACCGCCGCCGGTCGCGTGCTGGGCGTATCGTCTTCGGCCGTGGGCAAAAGCATCGCGCGGATGGAACAGCGCCTGGGCGTGCGCTTGTTTCATCGCAGCACCCGCAGCATCACGCTGACCAGCGAGGGCGCGCTGTTGCTTGAGCGCTCCCGCCGGATTCTGGCCGAAGTCGAGGCCGCGGAGCTGGAGCTGACCGAGGCCAGCGCTATGCCCTGTGGCAAGTTGCGTATCAGCGTGCCGCAGGTGCGTGGCTTGTTGATGCCGGTGCTCAGCGAGTTTATGCGCGTCTATCCGGCTGTTGAGTTGGACGTGGATTTTTCCGACCGAATGGTGGATGTCATCGAGGAAGGCTTCGACGCGGTGATTCGCACGGGCAAGCCGGAAGATTCGCGCTTGATGGCCCGCCATCTGGGGCACTACCAATTGGTGCTGGTGGGAACACCCGGCTACTTCCAGCAGTACGGTACCCCGCAGCAACCTCAGCAATTGAGCGATCACGCTTGCCTGCGGCACAAGTTCTGCGCCACCGGCAAACTGGAGCCATGGCCGCTACGGCGGGTACCCGGCGCCGCGGAGCCTACGTTGCGTACTCCGCTGGTCAGCACCACTATCGAGTCCCTCAATCATGTGGTGCACGAAGGGCTGGGCATCGCCTGCCTGCCGGACTATATGGTCAACCAGGCCGTGCACGAAGGGCGCCTGCAGAGGGTGCTGGATGACTACATGGAACACCGGGGCAGTTTCTGGATGTTGTGGCCGTCAAGTCGCCATGCCTCGGCCAAACTGCGCGTGTTTATTGATCACATGTGCGCAGGGCTTTTTCCTGCAGGCCCTGTCGCCTGAGGCTGTGACGTTTTACCGACAGGAATGCGCGCGCCAAGGCCTCGTTCTGTTGCACAATACCGCCCGGACCGTTTTCCTCAGGATTTTCAATGTCGACATCATTTCACTTGCGTAGCCTCGGGCTGGCGCTGGTGTTGGCGGGCGCCGCGGGCTGCTCGTCACCCAAGACCGCTATTTATGAACACGAGAATTTCGACGACTCCGGCACGTTTTCGCGCGATTACCCGGTGACTGACGTCGCGGCGTGCGAGGCCGCGCGGCGTGCCTTGCTGAGCCAGGGCTACATCATCACCAGCAGCGATCCAAAGCTGGTCGTGGGTAACAAGAGCTTCCAGCAGACCGGTGAGTCCCACCTGCAAATCAGCTTCAACGTCGTGTGTGCCGATGATGGCAAAGGCACCAACCATTCGACGATGTTTGCCAACGCCTTGCAGGACCGTTATGCGCTGAAGAAGGTCAACAACTCCGCGAGCCTGGGTGTCGGGGTACTGGGTTCGGTATCGATGCCGATCGGTTCCACCGACGACTCGATGGTGAAGGTGGCCAGCGAGACCGTTTCGGCGCCGAAATTCTACGATCGTTACTTCGCGTTGGTGGATGTGTTCCTGCCGCAAGAGGTGAAGAAGGCCGAAAATATCCCTGAGAAGCCCAAGGCTGACCTGGGCGTTCCGGAACCCAAGGCTGCCCCGGCTGCCGAGAAGATCGAGCCGCCGAAGGAAGAGCCGGCGGTACCCGACGCTGCACAACCGGTCACGCCACCTGCCGAAGCTGCGCCGATTGCTCCGCAAGCAGAGCCCGCTCCGCCAGCCACAAACCCGGAATTGGCGCCGCCGACAGAAGCGATTCCGCCCCTGCCGACGCCTGCGCAGTAACTCAGACCGCTACGGGGTTCGCCTTGTCGACGTTGATCCCGTAGCGGCTGATCGCCTCGCTGACCTTGTCGCGTCCGATCACACCGTCATCGGCCAGTGCCTTCAAGGCCGCCAGTGCGATGAAGTGCCGGTCCACTTCAAAGAACGCGCGTAGGGTTTCCCGGGTATCCGATTGCCCGAAGCCGTCGGTGCCCAGCGCCACGAAGCGACGGCCTGTCACGAATGGGCGGATCTGGTCGGCGAAGAGCTTCATGTAGTCCGTCGCCACCACCAGCGGCCCCGGTTGGCCCGCCAGGCGTTGCTCCACATAGCTGGTCCGTGGCTCGTCCTGCGGGTGCAGCAGGTTCCATCGCTCGGCCTCATGACCGTCACGGCGCAACTCAGTGAGGCTGGTGGCGCTCCATATGTCGCTGTGCAGGCCGAAGTCCTTCTCCAGCAGTTCAGCGGCAGCCATCACTTCCCGCAGGATCGCGCCACTGCCCATCAGTTGGACTTGCGCGTGCTTGCTCGTGCTCAGTCGATACATGCCCTTGAGAATCCCCTCGTCCACGCCTTCGGGCATCGCCGGGTGCGGGTAGTTTTCGTTCAGCAGGGTGATGTAGTAGTAAATGTCCTCTTGTTCGACATACATGCGCCGCATGCCCTCGCGAATGATTACCGCCAGCTCGTAGGCAAACGTCGGGTCGTAGGACACGCAGCACGGAATCACCGACGACAGGATATGGCTGTGGCCGTCGTCATGCTGCAAGCCTTCGCCCATCAATGTGGTGCGACCGGCCGTGGCGCCCAGCAGGAATCCGCGCGCTCGTGCGTCACCCGCCGCCCAGGCGAGGTCGCCGACCCGCTGGAAGCCGAACATCGAATAAAAGATATAGAACGGCACGGTCATCAGGCCGTGGTTGCTGTAGGACGTGCTTGCCGCGATCCATGAGGAAATGGCGCCGGATTCATTCAGGCCTTCCTGCATGATCTGTCCGTCCTTGCTTTCCTTGTAGTAGCTCAGTTGCCCTGCGTCCTGTGGGGTATAGAGCTGGCCGACGGCGGAATGGATACCAATCTGGCGGAACAGGCTTTCCATGCCGAAGGTGCGCGATTCGTCCGGCACGATGGGCACGATCAGCTTGCCCAGGTGTGGGTCCTTGAGCAGGGTGCCGAGGATGCGCACGAACGCCATGGTGGTTGAGATCGCGCGCTCGGCGGTGTCCTTGAGTTGAGTCGCGAACGCAGAGAGTTCCGGGATTTGCAGCGGCTGCACCGCACTGTGGCGCGCCGGTACGTAGCCGCCGAGGGCTTGGCGGCGGGCAGCGAAGTAGCGCGCTTCTGCGCTGTCGGCGGCAGGCTTGAGGTAGGGTATGTCGGCGAGCTGATCGTCGGCCACTTCCAGGCCGAAGCGGTCGCGGAACGCTCTCACCGCATCGGCGCCCATCTTCTTCAACTGGTGATTGATGTTCTGGCCTTCGCCGGCTTCACCCATGCCAAAACCCTTCACGGTTTTCGCCAGGATCACCGTGGGTTGACCACGGTGGCGCACGGCAGCGGCGTAGGCGTTGTAGACCTTGTCGGGGTCATGCCCGCCTCGTGAGAGTTTCCAGATATCGTCGTCGGACATGTCTGCAACCAACGCCAGGAGCTCCGGGTATTTGCCGAAGAAATGCTCGCGCACATAGGCGCCATTCTGTGATTTGTAGTTTTGATAATCGCCGTCCACGCATTCCATCATGCGTTGGCGCAGCAGGCCGGTTGAGTCCTTTTCCAGCAGTGCGTCCCAGCCGCCGCCCCAGATCACCTTGATCACGTTCCAGCCGGCGGCACGGTACAGGCTTTCGAACTCCTGGATCACCTTGGCGTTGCCACGCACGGGACCGTCCAGACGTTGCAGGTTGCAATTGACCACGAAGATCAGGTTGTCGAGTTTCTCGCGCCCGGCCAGTGAGATCGCGGCCAGGGACTCGGGTTGGTCCATTTCGCCATCACCCAGGAAGGCCCAGACCTTGCGGCCCTGATGTGGCTTGAGCGCGCGCAGTTCCAGGTAGCGCATGAAGCGGGCCTGGTAAGCGGCGGTGATCGGCCCGAGCCCCATGGACACGGTAGGGAATTGCCAGAAGTCCGGCATCAGGCGTGGGTGCGGGTAGGACGAGATGCCTTCACCGCCGGCCTCGCGCCGGAAGTTGTCGAGTTGTGCTTCGCTGATGCGGCCTTCCAGGTAGGCGCGGCCGTAGATGCCGGGGGATGAGTGGCCTTGTATGTACACCAGGTCGCCGTCAAAGGCCTCGGTACGCCCACGGAAAAAATGGTCGAAGCCTACGTCATACAGCACCGCGGCTGACGCATAAGTGGCGATGTGGCCACCCACCCCGGAGTGCTTGCCTGCACGCAACACCATCGCCATGGCGTTCCAGCGGATGTACGCGTTGGTTCGGCGTTCGATCGCCAGGTCGCCGGGGTAGGGCAACTGACGGTCCACCGGGATGCTGTTGACGTAGGGCGTGGTGACGCGCCCGTAGAAGTCGCCATGGCGCGCCACATCGAAATCCAGCAGTTGATCGATCAGGTAGTGGGCGCGCGGGCGGCCTTCGGTGGACAGCACCGATTCGATGGACTCCAGCCACTCGCGGGTTTCCTGCGGATCGTCGTCGCGTCCGACTGCGTTGTTCGGGGTCATGTGGGGCTCCTGGGTGGGCGGATTCAAGTGACGACGCTTTGTGAGAATGCCGTCAAACTAATTGCAATTGCAACTACATAGCCGAATCTAGCGCGGGATGAGCTACTATTGCAACCTTCTTGAAATCGCCCGGATGGTGTTGCATGTCGTCGAAAGAGCCTGATGTATGGTTCCGGTTTGTCAGGGCCCACAGGACGGTCATCCGTGAAATCGAACGCCGCCTGGCCGAGGCGGGCTTGCCGCCGTATGCCTGGTACGACGCGCTCTGGGGCCTGGAAAGCGGCCCCGACGGCACCCGTCGCATGCATGAGCTGGCGGATGTGCTGGCCATCGAGCGCTACAACCTCACACGCCTGGTCGACCGCCTCGAAAAGGACGGCCTTGTGGTGCGTTCTCGCTCTGACGGCGACGGCCGCGCGGCGTTTGCCTCAATCACCGATGCCGGACGATTGCTGCGTAAAAAAATGTGGACGATCTACGAAAGCACCGTAGATGAGTTGTTCCTGTCGCAGATCGAACCGGAGCAACGCCAGGGGTTTGCCGATGCCCTGGAGCGCACCGCCGGGTTGGCGATGGAGGCGGGCGTCCAGACGCGCGGGCGACGCAAGTCCTGACCGCTTGCGATTTAATTGTGGGAGCGGGCTTGCTCGCGAATGCGGTGTGTCAGATGAATACATCTTTGACTGAACCACCGCATTCGCGAGCAAGCCCGCTCCCACATTTGCCCTGCGTTTCACCAGCTCTATATCTGTCGGCTGTAAGGCCGCCTCGGTAGCAAGCTCCCACCCTTAATTGCATTTCAATGCGTAGCGATCCATCGCCACCTCCACTTGCCGCGCATCAACCCGCCCCTCATCCGCCAACGCCTTGAGCGCCGCTACCACAACCCAATACCGACTCGGCGCCGTCGCCTGCACCGACCCCGCGCCCAACGCCACGAACGGCGCGTCTACATAGGCCGACAACTGATCCACGATTGCTTGGGGGTAACCCGTGACAGCAATGACGGGTGCTGCGCTATCCACCAGGCAATCACGCAAATGGCAGCTGCGTTTGGGCGCCAAGGGATGCAGGCGATTCCAGCGCTGCGCCACCGCCGCCTCTCGGGCCAGCCGCGTATAGCTGGGGCAACTCCACACGTGCGCCGCAACGTTCCAGTCCTGCTTCAGCAGGTACGCGGCGTGTACCGTTTCCTCAAGCGCCCGGCCTGCGCCGAGCAGCCGCACATCCCCGGCAGTATCGCGCTGGATCGGATACATGCCCTTGAGCGCGGCCTCACGGTCCTGTCCAGCCAAGGGCGCCACGCTGTGCTGATCATGCAGCGCCAGGTAATAGAAGCCAGGCTTGCCTTCGACATACAGCGTGCGCAGCCCCTCCAGCACAATGGCGCGGGCCTCCTCGCCGGAGGCCGGGTCGTACGGCGTGCAGCGCGGGTTGCTCGTCAGCCACAGCGGCAGGGAAGGTTGCGAAGGATTGTTCTGGATGTCATTGCACAGGATGCCGCGCTGCGCCGTCTCCTGGGCCAGCGCGCACAACTGTGCCGACGACGCCGCGCGGTGCAGGTACAGCAGCGGTTTTTCGGCGGTGTTGCGCGCGAACCAGATTGGCCAACCGCCTACGCGCCGCGAGCTTGACTGGCCACGGATAACCCAGGCGTTATGGCTGGATTCGAGCGTGTTGGCCATGCTGATCACGGTGTCCAGCGGCGAGCGAGTATCAGGGGCGGTCCCGGTCAGTGTATTGATGCAATGTTGTGCGGATTGCGCGGTCATGGCAGGCACCTGGCAAAGGGTGCCTGTACCTTAAGGTAAATCGACAGGTTATTGCAATTGCAATCATTGCAATCGCACCTCGCGAACTGAAAGGCTAAATCGCCACTTCGTTACTACGTTCCATTATTGAGTGCAGGAACGTCATGACGCCTACATTTTTTCGTCACAACGGCACTTTAGGCTGGCCATGCAGGTCATTTATCTGCAGCCGCTTTTAATTCAATAAGGAGTTTGACGATGGACGACTACCAGGAAGAACTGCTCGAGTACCGCGCGATTGAGTGGGACCCGCTGGAACCCGCAGATGATGCAACCGAGCTGTAAGACCGACCTCAGGCGGAATGCCGCTGACTGCGGCGAAATTCCCCTGGGGTCTGGTTGTTCCACCGCCTGAATGCCCTTTGAAACGCTTGGGCCGAGGCAAAACCGAGCAAGTAGGCGATCTCGCCGAACGCCAGTTCCGTATCGCGAATGTAGGTCATGGCCAGGTCGCGGCGGGTATCGTTGAGAATCGCGCGGAACTGAGTGCCTTCTTCGGCCAGTTTGCGGCGTAGCGTCCAGGTTGGCAGCTTCAAGCGTGCCGCCACTTCTTCCAGGTCGGGTTCCCGGCCGCCATTGAGCATCGGCCCGAGCAAACGGGTAATGCGCTCGCGCAGGCTGCGGGTGCGGGTCAATTGCTCCAACTCTCTCTCGCAAAGTTGTAACAACAGGTTCCAGGTGCTGGGGCAGTGCGCGGGGTTGCGCAACGCCAGGGTCTGCTGGTCGAGACGCAGTTGGTTGGCCTCGGCACCGAAGTGGATCGGGCCGTCAGCGAGCACGTTGTACTGCTCACTGTAAGGCGGCGCCTCGAACTCGATGTCGACCCGTTGCGCCAGCACCGGTTGCTGGGCCAGGCTGGACAATTGGTGCAGCCAGCCGGCGATGATCGAGTCCACCACAAAACGGTTATAGGCGTTGTAGGGGCTGATGGAATAGAAGCGCAGCCAGGCGCCGTTGGCATCTTCGACAAAGCTCGACTGCCCGCGATAATTGGAACCGTACAGCGCTTCGAAGCGGGTCAGGGCCCGCGCCGCCTCGCGCACGTTGGGCGCCTGGGCGGCGGTGACGCCCGCCAGCCCCGCCTGGCTCAGGCGGCCGAGCTGGCCCATGCGCAGGCCCAGACCCGGGTCGCCGGTGAGTTGGATAGCCGCATGGCCCAGGCGCATGTAACGCGGGATCGACAAGCGTGCACCGGCCTCGGCCAGGCGGGCCGGGTCCAGGCCGTATTGCAGTAGCAGCGGCTGCGGGTCAAGGCCGTGGCTGTGGATGGCATCGGCCAAGGTGTGCACGAAGCCCACCGACAGATCTCCCAGCCGGACGGGCTTCACAGCCAGAGATTCAACAAACGCGCGCCACGGGCCTCGCCATCGGCGCTGACTTGTCCTTGGCTGCTGACGAAGCTATGGCCTGCAGTGCCCAGGTCCCAGAACTGCCCACGCAGGAACACACTCATGCCGGCGCTTGCCTGGCTGACCGGTGGCTGGCTGATCAGCGTGAGGCGACGCCAGGCTTCGCCTTCACTGAGTTCTTCGGGCTTGAGGCTGATTTCGGTCGGAGTGGAAACACTTTTGAAACCGCGCCAAGGGCGGTCCCAGGTATCACGGCCCAGTACAAAGGCCGGCACTGCGATCAGTTGCGCGCCTTGTTCGTTGAGCTTGCGGTAGTTGTCCGGGTACCAACTGTCGCTGCCGACCAGTACGCCCAATCGGCCGGCCGGGGTGTCGACCACGCTGACGACGTTTTCATCACCCGGTTCGATAAACCCCCGTTCATCGTAGATCGGGTACAACTGGCGCTGCGGCTGGCCCACGGGCAAACCGTCCGCGTTGAACACAACGCTGGCGTTGTACAACGCGCCATGGCCGACCTGCAGTTGCCCCTGGCTGACGCTTGGGTTGGGCAGGGCGATGGAGCCGGCCACCAGCGTGACCCCGAATTCCTTGGCCAGGCCGCCAAACAACAGCTGGTAGTCGCGCGCCATGCCAGAGGCTTTCATGCGCAGGTAGGCGTCGTCGGTACGGCTGTCGCCGGTGGCGCTGATCCAGGCGCGGGCGAACGGCAACGGGTTGCTCACCGACAGCCAATTCATCGCGTCTTTGACGTGAAGCGCCTGGTACACCTCGTTCTTTTCACCCGTGAGCATCAGCCAGGTGCCGATATGTTCGGGCAATACCACGACTGTCTTGTGGTTGATCAGCCCCAGGTCCCGGGCTTTTTGCAGGTAGGCCGAGAGCTTCAGGTGCAGGCGTTCCAGGCTCTGGTAGTCCGCCGGGAACAGCTCCGGCTGGATGCCCACCAGGTTGCCACGGTCGGCCGGCAGGCCTTCATTGACGGCGAGGGTGATACGCAGGTCGGACAGGTAGTGCGCCACGGGGCGCTCCTGGGTCCAGGCCAGATACGCGGCGACGGCGGCAACCAGGGCCATGGTGACGGTGAACGCTAGAAGTTTACGCATGGGGCAACTGACAACAGACCGTGTGCAGGGTTCGCCGACTAGGGTAGGGCCCAAGGTACGGCTTGCCAAGGGGCGCTGTGCATTTGGATCAATAACTTGTCAGTTTCGGTGATTGAGCGGTAGTCCGCCGACTCTTAGTCTGTGGGACATAAACCGATGGCGGGCCGCAAGAGCCCGTCACGCCCGTGATGATCCGTTGTGGAGCTTGACCATGACCGCTGTTGCCTATCCGCACCTGCTGGCCCCGTTGGACCTGGGTTTTACCACCTTGCGCAACCGCACCCTGATGGGCTCGATGCACACCGGCCTGGAAGAGAAGCCCGGCGGTTTCGAGCGCATGGCGGCCTACTTTGCCGAACGCGCCCGGGGTGGCGTGGGCCTGATGGTCACCGGCGGCATTGGCCCGAATGACGAAGGCGCGGTGTATGCCGGCGCGGCCAAGCTGACCACCGAGGAAGAGGCGCAAAAGCACAGGATCGTGACAACGGCCGTGCACGCGGCGGGCGGCAAGATCTGCATGCAGATCCTCCACGCCGGCCGTTATGCCTATAGCCCCAGGCAGGTTGCGCCGAGCGCGATCCAGGCGCCGATCAACCCGTTCAAGCCCAAGGAGCTGGACGAAGACGGCATCGAGAAGCAGATCCAGGATTTTGTCACCTGTTCGTTGCTGGCCCAGGTCGCCGAGTACGACGGTGTGGAGATCATGGGCTCCGAGGGCTATTTCATTAACCAGTTCCTGGCCGCCCACACCAACCACCGTACCGACCGTTGGGGTGGCAGCTTTGATAACCGCATGCGCTTGGCGGTGGACATCGTGCGCCGTGTGCGGGAAGCCGTGGGCCCGAACTTCATTATTATCTTCCGCCTGTCGATGCTCGACCTGGTGGAAGGCGGCAGTACCTGGGAAGAGATCGTGCAGTTGGCCAAGGCCATCGAGCAGGCGGGTGCGACGATCATCAACACCGGGATTGGCTGGCACGAGGCGCGTATCCCGACCATCGCCACCAAGGTGCCCCGTGGTGCGTTCAGCAAAGTCACCGCCAAGCTGCGCGGTTCAGTCACGATTCCGCTGATCACCACCAACCGCATCAACACCCCGGAAATCGCCGAGCAGATCCTCGCCGAAGGCGACGCCGACATGGTGTCCATGGCGCGTCCGTTCCTCGCCGATCCTGAGTTCGTCAACAAGGCCGCCGCAGGCCGTGCCGATGAAATCAACACGTGCATCGGCTGCAACCAGGCCTGCCTGGACCATACCTTTGGCGGTAAGCTGACCACCTGCCTGGTCAACCCGCGCGCCTGTTACGAAACCGAGCTCAACTACTTGCCCGTCAAGCAGGTCAAGAAGATCGCCGTGGTCGGTGCCGGCCCTGCCGGTCTGGCGGCGGCCACGGTTGCAGCCGAACGCGGCCATCAGGTGACCTTGTTCGATTCGGCCAGCGAGATCGGCGGCCAATTCAATATCGCCAAGCGCGTGCCGGGCAAAGAGGAGTTTTTTGAAACCCTGCGCTACTTCAAGCGCAAATTGCAGACGACCCATGTGGAGGTGTGCCTCAACACCCGAGTGGATGTCGCGCAGTTGGCCGCGGGCGGTTATGACGAGATCATCCTGGCCACCGGCATCGCGCCGCGTACCCCGGCTATTCCAGGCGTCGATAATGCCAAGGTGCTGAGCTACCTGGACGTGATCCTGGAGCGTAAGTCGGTCGGCAAGCGCGTGGCGGTGATCGGTGCCGGCGGCATCGGGTTCGACGTGTCGGAATTCCTTGTGCACCAAGGCGTGTCCACCAGCCTGGATCGCGAAGCGTTCTGGAAAGAATGGGGCATCGACACCCAGCTTGAAGCCCGTGGCGGTGTGGCCGGGATCAAGCCCGAGCGTCATGCGCCGGCGCGTGAAGTGTTCCTGCTGCAACGCAAAACCTCCAAGGTCGGCGACGGCCTGGGCAAGACCACCGGCTGGATCCACCGTACCGGCTTGAAGAACAAGCAGGTACAGATGCTCAACAGCGTCGAATACCTGAAGATCGACGATGAAGGCCTGCACATCCGCATCGGTGCCGAGGGTGAGCCCCAGGTGCTGGCGGTGGACAACATCGTCATCTGCGCCGGCCAGGACCCGCTGCGCGAATTGCAGGACGGCCTGGTTGCGGCCGGCCAGAACGTGCACCTGATCGGCGGCGCCGATGTGGCGGCCGAACTGGACGCCAAGCGCGCCATCAACCAAGGCTCGCGCCTGGCTGCCGAGTTGTAAGCATGGGGCGAGGAAGCTTGATCGGGTGGCGGCCTCATAGCTGCTTGAGTCCTATCAGCTGTAAATCGATCAAATGTGGGAGCTGCCGAGCATTAGCGAGGCTGCGAAAGCGGTGGGTCAGGCGATGAAAATGCCAGCAATGCCGCCACCTTCGCAGCCTCCCCGGGGCTCGACAGCTCCCACAGTTGAGGTGCGGTGCGGCTCAAATTGGGCCAGTCGCTAGACCGCAAATCCAGCGTACACAGCCGATCCCTTGTGGGAGCTGTCGAGCTTTAGCGAGGCTGCGAAAGCGGTGTGTCAGGCAATGAAGATGCCAGCAATGCCGCCGCCTTCGCAGCCTCGCCGGGGCTCGACAGCTCACATGGAGATTTGTCGGCCTCTGAAAGTCGTGTAGATACCTATGGAGTTGTAAGACGGCAATCGGGGCGGTGTTAGACTGCCGCCCCCTTTCCTTCAGATAATTGCCGATGGGCCCTTTCGACTGGCTGCCCCACGCACCTCTTGAACCTGTGCAGCTCGATTGGCTGAACGGGGTCGAGCTGGCCGTGCTGCGCCTGGACCTTATCGACCCACTGATCAGCGGCAACAAGTGGTTCAAGCTCACCGGGCACTTGGCTCAGGCGCAGGACGCCTGCGGCATCATCAGCTTGGGCGGCGCCTACTCCAACCACCTGCACGCGTTGGCGGCGGCGGGAAAACGTTTTGGCTTTAGCACCGTCGGCCTGCTGCGCGGCCATCCCCAAGACACGCCCACGGTCCTCGACCTGAAAGCCTTTGGCATGCAGCTGCATTGGCTGGGCTATGGCGGCTATCGTGCGCGTCACGCGCCCGATTTCTGGTTGCCGTGGCGTGAGCAATATCCCCAGTTGCACCCGGTGCCCGAAGGCGGCGGTGGCCGGGCGGGTGCGTTGGGTTGCGCAGTGCTGGTGGAGCAGGCGCGCAGGCAGTTGCCCGCCCTGGGCTGGGCCGGCTATGACGCCTGGTGGCTGGCCGCTGGCACCGGCACCACGCTGGCCGGCCTGGTACTGGCTGAGGCGGGCGCGCATCGGGTATATGGCGCCATGGCGGTGCCGGATGACCACGGTGTGGCGCGCAACGTCGAGGCCATCGTGCAAGGCGGTTATGAATTGCTGGACGCGAGCCGAGGTGGCTTTGCCAAGGTCGATTCGCAGTTGCTCGACTTTATCGATGCCACGCACCAAGCCTGCGGCCTGCCATTGGAGCCGCTCTACACCGGCAAGGCGTTATTGGCCTTGAAGGCGCAGGTCGAGGCCGGGCGCTTCATGCCCGGTACTCGCCTGATATTCGTGCACACCGGCGGCCTGCAGGGCCGCCGAGGGTTCACGGGCTGACGCGCTTGCCTGGCATCATGCGCAACACGGTGTTGTCCCGCAGGACGTAATGATGGGCAATGCCCGCCAACGCATGCAGCCCGATCAGCCAGTAACCGATCTGGCCGAACAGCACATGCCAACCTTCGATCGCCTTGGCCAATGCCTTGTCCTGCGCGATCAACGGCGGCAGCTCCATCCCATAGAACATCACCGAATGCCCTTCGGCACTGACGATCAGCCAACCGGCGATCGGCATGCCGATCATCAACGCATACAGTGCGACATGCACCAGCGTCGCCAACAGGCTCTGCCATCGCGGCGGCGCCGGCACGATCCTGGGCGCCATGCCAAGGCTGCGCGCGAACAAACGCAGCCACACCAGTACAAACACGGTGAGGCCGAACATGAAGTGCATCTCGACGATCAACGTTCGCGCGCCGCTGCCTTTTGGAAACTGGCCGCGCAATTCAATGCAGGCGTAGACCACCGCCAGCAGCACCACCATCAACCAGTGCAACGCGATCGACAGGCTGCTGTAGCGCGTATCGGAATTTTTCCACGGCATCGCTGGGTTCCTCACTCATCAGGTCACCTCCGTTCTTTAGTGACGAAGTGCGTTTAATGTATGCCTGTTTTGTGCGGTTTACCCGCCGTGCCTGCGGTTTTCTTGACCTCCATCAGTGGCTTTGCGGCATCTCACCACGGGCCAGGCGCGCGTTGATGTCATCGATGACCGCCGGCAGGTCGCTGAGGGTGTCGATCAGGTAATGCGGGCGCGAGCCTTCGAACAGTGCCTCGATGCGCTTGCGCTCGCTGGCCAATGTGGCGCTGTCCAGGGCTTGGAACTGCGCGTAGGTCAGGCCCAGCGCATTGCCGGAACAGGTCAGGGCCACGGTCCACATTCCGGCGCGGCGGCCTTCGAGGATGCCCGGCACCGTATCGTCGACTTTCACGCAGGCGGCCACATCATCAATGCCCAGCGCGATGACATTCGCCAAGGCCTGGGCCGGCCACGGGCGGCCGTTGGGCACTTCGTCGGTGGCGACCACGTGGTCGGCGACGTAGCCGTTGGTGGCGGCCAGGGCGACGACTTTGTCCATCACCTGCTTGGGATAACCGGAGCAGGAACCGATCTTGAGGCCTTGCCCGCGCAGCCGGGCGATGGTGTCGAGAGCGCCGGGGATGAGCGCCGAATGCTCGGCGATCTTCTCGATCTGCAGCGGCATGAAGCGCTGGTAAAGGGCGGTCACATCGTCATCGGTCGGCGTGCGACCGAAGACCTTGCGGTAGCGTTCGGCGACCTGCGGCTGATCGCACAGGGTGCGGATGTGGTCCCACTTGCCCATGCCCATCGGGCCACGGGCTTCCTGGATGGACACGTGCACGCCGAACTCGGCGAAGGCTTCGACAAAAATCTGCGTGGGCGCGAACGAGCCGAAGTCGACCACGGTGCCGGCCCAGTCGAGGATAACGGCCTGGAGGGTGTTGGGAGTGTGGTAGGTCATGCGGGCGTTCCGATGGAGGTAAGAGGGATGTGCATCGCGTGCAGCGCATCGGCGATGGCGGTGACGGCGGCGTGCATCTGCGCTTGATCGACATGGCCGATGCAGCCCACGCGGAAGGTGTCCACCTGGGTCAATTTACCGGGATACAAGATGAAACCCCGGGCCTTGACCCGTTCGTAGAAGTCCTTGAACCGGTAGCGCGAATCTTGCGGAGCGTGAAAGGTGACGATGATCGGTGCCTGGATCGCCGCCGGCAGGAAGCTGCGCAGGCCAAGGTCGGCCATGCCCTGCAGCAGCGCCTGGCAGTTGCGCGCATAGCGTTGATGACGTGCGTGCAGGCCGCCTTCCTCGGCGTACTGCAACAGCGCTTCATGCAGGGCCGCGACCACGTGGGTCGGCGGGGTGAAACGCCATTGGCCGGTCCTGGCCATATAGGCGTGCTGGTCGAACAGGTCCAGCGCCAGGGAATGGCAATTGCCTTCGGCAGCGGCCAGCGCTTGTTTATCGGCGAAGACGAAGCCCATGCCCGGCACGCCTTCCAGGCATTTGCCGGAGGCGGCGATCAGGGCGTCGAACGGCACTTCACGCGCATCGATCGGCAGCGCGCCGAAGGAACTCATGGCGTCGACGATCAGGCGCTTGCCGTGCTGTTTCACCACCCGAGCGATCTGCGCCAGCGGGTTGAGAATGCCGGTGCTGGTTTCGCAGTGGATTAACGCGACGTGGGTGATGGCCTGGTCGGCGCGCAGCAGACACTCCACATCGGCGGCGGTGGTGGGCGCGTCTTCGGCGGTTTCAAAGGTGCTGAAGTCGCGGCCGAGCACTTCGCAGATCTTCGCCAGGCGCTTGCCGTAGGCGCCGTTGACCAGCACCAGTACCTTGCCGTCGCGCGGTACCAGAGTGCCGATGGCGGCTTCGACGGCGAAGGTGCCGCTGCCTTGCAACGGCACGCAGTGGTGGCTGTGCGCGCCGTCGATGATCGCCAGCAATTGCTCGCAGACGCTGGCGGTGAGCTGGTTGAAGCGCTCATCCCAGGAACCCCAGTCCAGCAGCATCGCCTGGCGGGTGCGGGCGGACGTGGTCAAGGGGCCGGGCGTGAGCAGGATGGGCGTCGTCATTACAAATCCTCGAAGCATCGGTTGAATCTACGGCGCCTAAATTGCAGTTTGGCTTGTCATCAATCAAATTGTTTGTTGTTATGCGAGCTATCAGCGAGGCCGATAACGATGAACCTGTTCCAGTTGCGTGCATTCGATGCTGTCGCCCGTGAGGGCAGCTTTACCCGCGCCGCGGCGCGGCTGTTTATCAGCCAGCCGGCGGTCACCGGGCATATCAAGGCCCTGGAGGAGCACTACCAGATCCCACTGCTGCGGCGTACTGCGCGCCGGGTGGAGGTGACCGAGGAGGGCGCACGCCTGGCGGCGATCACGCGGGCGATTTTCGGCCTGGTGGATGAGGCGCAGGCGATGCTGGAGGCGAACCGGCAGTTGCTCACCGGGCGCCTGGAAGTGGCGGCGGATGGCCCGCACTTGGTGATGCCCATGATCGCCAGCCTGCGGGCGCGCTACCCCGGGATTACCGTCAACTTGCGCTTGGGCAATGCTCAGGACACCTTGGCGGCGCTGCTGTCCGAACACGCCGATGTGGCGGTGCTCACCGAAGTGGAACCGCGCAACGGCCTGCATCTTGAGCCGTTGAGCGAGTCGCGGATCTGCGCGCTGGTGCCGGCCGGCCACCCGTGGGCGAAGCAATCCGAGGGCATCCGCCTGGAGCAGTTGCATGAAGTGATCATGGTGCTGCGTGAGCCCGGTTCCATCACCCGGCGCACCTTGGATAACGCTTGCCTGGCCACCGGCGTGCTACCCAGGGTGCTGCTCGAGCTGGACAGCCGCGAGGCGGTGACCGAGGCCGTTGCCGCCGAATTGGGGGTTGGCGTGGTGTCGTCGATGGAGGTAAGCCCCGACCCTCGAGTGCGGGCGATTCCCTTGCAAGGCGACGGGCTGGTCAACCGGCACATGCTCGGCTGCATGGAGCGGCGTCGCTCGTTGCGCCTGATCCAGGCGTTTTTCGAGTTGGCGCCCTGACGGTTTTTTGGTGGAACGATGTGTGCTCGCGCTATAAACTCTGCCCCCAAAGCGCCGGCCAGTAGACGTTTGGGCGCGATGGACGAAAAGAGAGTGAGTCATGGGCGCACAGTGGAAAGTCAAACATAAAGAAGCGGCGGCCAACGCCAAGGGCAAGATCTTCGGCAAGCTGGTGAAAGAAATCACCATCGCCGCCCGCAACGGTGCCGACACCGCGACCAACGCCCACCTGCGTCTGGTGGTGGAGCAGGCCAAAAAGGCCTCGATGCCCAAGGAAACCCTGGACCGCGCGATCAAGAAGGGCGCCGGTCTGCTCGGTGAAACCGTGCAATACCACCGCGTGACCTACGAAGGCTTCGCCCCGCACCAGGTGCCGCTGATCGTCGAATGCGTGACCGACAACATCAACCGCACCGTGGCGGAAATCCGCGTGGCGTTCCGCAAGGGGCAGTTGGGCGCTTCCGGCTCCGTGGCCTGGGACTTCAACCACGTCGGGCTGATCGAAGCCTCGCCGGACAGCCCGGACGCCGATCCGGAAATGGCCGCGATCGAAGCCGGTGCGCAGGATTTCGAAGCGGGCGAGGAAGAGGGCACCACCCTGTTCATCACCGAGACCACCGATCTCGATGCCGTACAGAAAGCACTGCCGGAGCAGGGTTTCACCGTGCTGTCGGCCAAGCTGGGTTACCTCTCGAAAAACCCGGTGAGCGGTCTGAGCGATGAGCAGATGGCGGAAGTTGAAGCCTTCCTGGAAGGCCTGGACAACCATGATGACGTGCAGGACATGTTTGTCGGCCTGGCTGGCTGAATAGGGCTGAGTGAACTCAACCTGTAGTGAGCGGGCTTGCCCCGCGCTGGGCTGCGAAGCGGCCCCAATAAAGACACCGCCGAGTTCCAGGTAGAACCAGGTCGCCTGGTTTGGGGCTGCTTCGCAGCCCAGCGCGGGGCAAGCCCGCTCACTACAAGTTGCTTTCGGGCTCTCAAAAGATGTTTAGATGCCTAAGCTCACATGGGTTAAGGGTGTTGGATAGAAATGAGCAAGGCTTCGATCTCCTCAAACCCCGGCCGCGCCAGCACATCGGGCTGACAGCAGCTTTTCTGCAATGCCACCAGTGCGTCACCCGCCGTCTCCTCCATCCGCTCCAGCAACTCCCCCAGCAGCACCCCGAACGCGCGCACTTCAATACGCTGCAGTGCCCTGGTTTCCAAAGTATCCGCCGTGGCATGAAACGACGCGGCGCCAAAATCCCCCAGCAGACAATCGCCCGCTTCATTCCACAGGATATTGTGCCCATACAGGTCGCCATGGGTGATGCCGTGGCGGTGTAGATGTGCGGCCACCGATGCTATGCCCCGCGCCATGCGCAACGCCACGGCAAGGCTGAAGCGGGCGTGCGGCGGGTAGATGTCGCGGGTGCACGAAGCCAGGCTCGGCAGGGCGGCGAGGTTGCGGTAGCTCGGGTCGATCAGGTCCATCACCAGGGCGGCCTGGCCATCGGGGTGGCCGACCACACGGCCTTCGATCCTGATCAGGTTGGGGTGCAGCCCGGCGGCGATGCAGGCTTGCATTTCGTGCAGCGGTGAGCCATCGCTGGTGATGGTGCCTTTATAGAGTTTGACAGCGACGGGTTTGCCTGCCGGTTTCCACAGCGCTTTGCGGATAACGCCGGACGCGCCTTCGCCCAATATTTCGGCGAGTTCCAGCTCGGCCCAGGGAATCTCCACAGTGGCCTCATCGTCCGTCATCGGCACCGCCGTTTCCACTGGATTACCGGCATAGGCCAGCCAGGTCAGGCTCGGCAACGCCAGCAGCCAGTCTGGCAAGCGCGTGAAGCGGTTGGAGGCAATGCGCAGCAATTCGAGGTTGTGGCAGTTGGCCAGGCTTTGCGGCAGTTGCGCCAACTGGTTACCGGCCAGCATCAGCTTTTGCAGCAATGGCCGTTCGCCCAGTTCGCAAGGAAGCTCGCTGATGCGGTTATCGGTCAGGATCAGCCAGCGTAACCGCGGTGGCAGCGCGGCGGCGGGCACGTGGCTGATCTGGTTGGCCTTGAAGCCGACCATGCTCAGTTGGGCGCACTGGCCGAGGCAGGCGGGCAGTTCGGTAAAACGGTTGTCCGAGCAGAACAGCACGCGCAAGTGCGGCAGGCGGTGCAGGTCGTCTGGCAGGCTATGCAGGGCATTACCGCTGAGGTTGAGGATTTCCAGGGAGCCCGCCAGGTCGAAGATTTCCCGGGGGAATTCGGTCAGCCCGCAGGACAGATCCAGGCGCGTGATACCGGCCAATTGGCCGGCCTTGAGTTGGGCGAGGGTATCCATGCGCTTTGAGTTCACTCGAAAGGTAAAAAAGGGCTGATGATGCAGCAAAATCAGCGATGCCAACGGTCGGATGGTTTTTTTTCGTGTTCGAAAAAGGCAGCTATATTAATTGAGTTGCTGCTGTCCATGAATTGAACAAAGCGTTATTAGCTTGAAGTTTTCGCTTGATAATCCCTATCAAAGTCCATGTAGTAGGAAATAAATGGTGTCATCTTGATGGTCGGTAGTCCTCTCAGCTCGTTAGGCGGCGGTCCTATGAATGATTTGAGGAGTATTGAACATGTGTCCCACAAACCTTACTACCGATGGCGGCGCTCCCATTGCCGATAACCAGAACTCACGAACTTCCGGGCGTATCGGCCCCATTGCGATCGACGATGTTTTATTGATCGAAAAGCTTGCCCATTTTAACCGTGAAAATATCCCTGAACGGCGTGTGCACGCCAAAGGGGCAGCCGCATACGGTACCTTCACGGTCACGAACGACATCAGCAGCTTCAGCAGCGCCGCACTGTTCAGCAGTATTGGCAAGCAAACGCCGATTTTTACACGGTTCTCCAGTGTCATTGGCTCCCGCGGCTCTGCTGACACCGTGATCAACCCGCGTGGCTTTTCCGTAAAGTTCTATACCGAGCAAGGTAACTGGGACATTGTGGGCAATAACACGCCGGTGTTCTTTATCCGTGACCCGATAAAATTTCCAGACTTTATCCATTCTGAAAAACCTGACCCGCAGACCAACCTGCCAAATGCAGAGCATGTGTGGGACTTTCTTTCGCTCTCCCCTGAGTCACTGCACCAAGTCACCATTCTGTTTTCAGACCGTGCTATTCCCGATGGCTTCCGCCACATGCATGGGTTTGGCAGTCATACCTTCAGTTTGTTGAATAATGCCAATACGCGTACGTGGGTCAAGTGGCATTTTGAGACCCAGCAAGGGATTAAAAACCTGACCACGGCGGAAGGGATGCGACTGGCCGGTGCAGACCCGGATTACGCCACGCGCGATTTGTTCAACGCCATCGACAATGGGAATTTTCCCAAGTGGACGGTGCGTATACAGACCATGACCGAGGCGCAGGCCAATGCTTTCGTCGAGAACCCCTTCGATGTCACCAAGATATGGCCACATGCCCAGTTTCCGCTGAGGGACGTAGGCGTGATCGAGTTGAATCGCAATGTGCAAAACTATCATGCCGAAGTTGAGCAGTCGGCCTTCTGCCCGGCCAATGTGGTCCCAGGGATTGGCTTGTCGCCTGATCGCATGTTGCAAGGTCGGGTATTCGCTTACCCCGATGCTCAACGTTATCGTATTGGCACCAATTACCAGCAACTGCCGATCAATGCGCCACTGAGTCCAGCACAAAATTATCAACGCGATGGCGCCATGGCGTTAGGTACAAATGGTGGCGCCAGCCTCAATTACGAACCCAACAGTGATGTCGAAGCGCCTAAACAAGACTCGAGATTTGTAGAGCCGTTGCTACGCCAAGGCGGTGCTACAGCTCGTTACAACCATCGGGTGGATAACGACTATTACTCACATCCGCGGGCCCTGTTCAACCTTATGACCCCCGCAGAAAAGGCGGTGTTGTTCGCCAATCTTGGTGGGGCGATGGCCGGGGTCAGTGATGCGGTGGTGCTGCGGCAACTGACAAACTTCGCGGGAGTGAGTGCCGAATATGCCCAGGGGGTTGCCGCTGAGCTTGGGATTCCTTGGCCTTGATGTTGGACGGGCTATAGAACCGTCTTCATCCGCCTGATCCAGACCAGCAGTTTCGCGCCTGCACCACCCGCAGTGCTGGCATTGAGCTGCTTGGCGTACTTGGAAAACCGTTCGGTGCATAGCACCCGCCGGGTGCAGGGGCCTGGGGTGTCTGTCTCTCATCGGGCAGTAAAAGCCGGGCTTCTAGAACTTCTGCATCTGCGGGGCGGGCTGGTCCACCGGGCTGACCACCGCATAGTTGTAGCCCGCGCCGGACCAGTATTGAGCCTGCAAACCATCGGCACTGCGGCTGCCACGGGGCAGGAAACCGTTTTCCGGGCCAGGTGGGCGGATGTAGAAACTGATGCGCCGCCCTTGCGCGTCTTCGTACAGCACCATGGCGGCGGCGCCTTGCTCGGTGGTCAGCAAGCGCCCGCTGACCGGGGTGAACCCCGCCGCGCTGAGGTCGGGCAGGCGGTGCGCCTGGCTGAAGTAGCGATCCAGCCAAGCTTGCATCGTGTCGCTACCCTGGCCTTTGTAGTCGGCCGGCATCACGCCGTCCTGGGCAAACAAGCGAAACGCCTGCATCGCATCGGCCATCGGTAGCATTGCTGGCTGGGTGGCTTCACGGGCGTGCCAGCCCCCGATACCGCCGAGGCTCACTGCGATCAGCAACACGGCGGCCGTGGCGAAGTGGCGGCGCGACTGGCGCTTGAGGCGTTGGCGGATCAGCGCCGGGTCCAGGTCCGGGTTGGCCGGCTGTTGCAGGGCACCGCCCAATGCGGCGCGCAGCAATTGCGCGTCGTGCTGCCAGGCATGGACCTGGGCGGCGACATCCGGATGGGCGGCCAGATACGTTTCGAGCACGCGGCGATCACTCTCCAACAGTTGGTGATCGACGTAGGCATGCAAATCGCGTTCGCTGGGGGGCAGGCTGATCATTTGAGTATCCGCAGGGAAGGGCTGGCGATTTCGCCATCACTGAGTTGACGCAGGGCTTGGCGCGCCCGCGATAGACGCGACATCACGGTGCCGATGGGCACGTCGAGAATCTCGGCGACCTCCTTGTAGCTCATGCCCTCGACCGAGACCCACAGCAGCAGCGCGCGTTGCTCGGCGTTGAGTTGATCGAAAGCTTGCAGGGTCGACTGGGCGATCACGGTGCGCTCGACCGATGGCTGCGCATCGTCACGCCCGGTGAAGAACTCCAGCGTCCGTGCGTAGCGCCGGGTGCGACGGTGGGCGTCGAGGAATTGCCGGTAGAGGATCGAGAACAGCCAGGCGCGCAAGTCGCCTTCGACGCGTTTTTCGGCCCAATGGGTGACCGCCCGTTCCAGGGTCGATTGCACCAGGTCGTCTGCGCTGCTGGCGTTACGCGTCAGGGACACGGCAAAGCGCCGCAGCCTGGGGATGAGTTCACGTAACGGTTCGTCGAGTTCATGCATGGGAGCGGGCTGTTCACTACGCTGGGACTGGAGAGACGACTGGCAGGGGCGGTTATTCCCGACCGTGAAAAATAAATCCAGGCCCAGGGAATAGAGCCGATCGGCGTTCGTCTTAATGCTCCGACCTTATGTTCACCCCTAAGGCCTCTGGCCCTGGAGCTCTTTCATGGTAGATCACTCATCACCGCCCCGTCCTCCGTTGAGCACTGCGAGCCTGATCGCGCGCCTGGCGGGTATCGGTGCCGTGGTTGCGGTTGTGGCGGGGGCATTTGCCTACGTCAATGGCACCCTCGACCCACAGCGCTTGCGTCCGAAAACCCTGGTCAATGCCCTGGAAACCAACAATGGCGTGCACCCCGGCTTCCGGCGTAACCATGCCAAGGGCGTGTGCGTGGCCGGCTATTTCGAAAGCAGCGCCGAGGCACGCGCCTACTCCAGCGCTGAGGTGTTCAGTGCGGCCAAGACCCCGCTGATCGGCCGGTTTGCCTTGCCCAGTGGCAACCCTTACGCACCGGACAGCAGTGTGCCGATCCGCAGTTTTGCCGTGCAGTTCAGCCAGGCCAACGGCCAGCAGTGGCGCACCGGCATGAACAGTATGCCGGTATTCCCGGTGGGCACGCCCGAGGCGTTCTACCAAATGCTCAAGGCCGGCGCACCGGACCCATCGACCGGCAAGCCGAACCCGGCAGCGATGCCGGCGTTTTTCGCCGCCCATCCCGAGACTGCGCAGTTTTTGGCGTGGGTCAAGACCGCCAAGCCTTCGGCCAGTTATGCGACCGAAACCTACAACGGCATCAACGCCTTTTACCTGGTGGGGGCCGATGGCAAGCGCCAGGCCGTGCGTTGGGGCGTGGTGCCCACGCTGCAGGATGCAGCGGGAGACACCGCCCCGGCCGGGACTGACTTCCTTGAAAAAGGCCTGGTGCAGCGCCTTGCCGCCGGGCCGCTGCGCTGGCAATTGAACATGACCCTGGCCAACCCCGGCGATCCTGTGGATGACGCGAGCAAGGCCTGGACGGGCGCGCACAAAGTCATCAATGCCGGCACCCTGGTGCTGCAAAGCAGCCAACCGCAAGCGGACGGTGATTGTCGCGACATCAACTTCGATCCGCTGATCTTGCCCAGTGGCATCGAAGCCTCCAACGACCCATTGCTGGCAGCACGTTCGGCGGCGTATGCCAGTTCGTACCTGCGCCGCGCCGGTGAAGTCAGCCCGTTGCACAGCGCCCCTCAGGAGTCGAAGCCATGAATGCCCAACCACGGTTTTTCGCGCCCCTGGCGCGCCTGCTGCACTGGCTGATGGCGCTGATGGTCATGGCCATGCTGTTTATCGGCGCGGGCCTGGCGGCTTCTGTTTCAGAGCGGCATGAATGGCTGATCCACCTGCACAAGCCGCTGGGGATCGCGATCCTCGCGCTGGTGATCGTGCGGCTGGTGGTGCGTTTCTCCACGCGCCAACCGCCGTTGCCCGCCGACTTGCCGCTGTGGCAGGTGCTGGCGGCCAAAGCGTCGCACCTGGTCCTGTACGGCTTGATGCTGGTATTGCCGCTGCTGGGTTGGGCAATGATCTCGGCGGCGGGCGACCCGGTCATGCTCAGCAGCTCGGTGCAGTTGCCGGCGCTGGTGGCGGCGAATGCGCCGTTGTTTGCGCTGCTGCGCAAGGCGCACGGGTACCTGGCTTATCTGCTGTTCCTGACCGTGTTGCTGCACCTGGCGGCTGCGCTATTCCATGGGTTGATCCGCCGCGACGGCGTGCTGCAAAGCATGACCGGCAGCAAGGACTGACACAGCCTTGGGGGGCAGTGTGGCCAGCCAGTAGATCAACGCGAGCAGGTTGATCGCTGCGCCGAGGCCACACACGCCGAGCCAGCCGCCCCAGGCATACATCGCCGTTGCACTGACCGACCCGAGCGCGCTGCCCACCGAGTAAAACAGCATGTAACCCGCCACCAGGCGACTCTGGGCGTCGGGGCGCACGGCGTAGATCAGGCTCTGGCTGGTGACGTGCACGGCCTGCAGGCCGAGATCGAACATGATCACACCCAGCAACAATGCCCACAGCGACGACTGGGTAAAGCCGATGGCCACCCAGGAGAGCAGCATCAGCAGCAGTGCCGTGCCGCTGGTCCATTGGGCCAAGCCTTTGTCGGCCAGGTGTCCGGCGCGGGCGGCACCCAATGCGCCGGCGGCACCGGCAAGCCCGAACAGGCCGATCTGCGTGTGCGACAGCGACAGCGGCGGGGCGCTCAAGGGCAACACCAGCGGCGTCCACAGGACGGTGCCGGCGGCGAAAATCAACATCGCCAGCACGGCGCGGTCTCGCAAGACCTTTTCTTCCTTGAACAAGCTGAACACCGAGCGGATCAGCGCGCCATAGGTGCCTGTGGCGCGGGGTTGCTCGGTGTCCGGCAACACCCGCCACAGCAGCAGGGCCATCAACAGCGTCAGGCCCGCGGAGAGCAGGTACACCGAGCGCCAACCCGCCAAGTCTGCCATGGCCCCTGAAACGGAGCGCGCCAGCAACAAGCCCACGACAATTCCGCTGGTGACCAGCCCTACCACGTGGCCACGTTGTTCGGGCGACGCCAAGTGAGCGGCCAATGCCACCATCACCTGGGCGACTACCGCCAGCAGGCCGGTGAGCGCCATGCCGGCGAGCAGCCAGCCGCTGTTGGACGACAAGGCCACCACCAGCACGGCCAGGGTGGAGAGCAGCAGTTGGGTGACGATCAGCTTGCGCCGGTTGAGCAGATCCCCCAGGGGCACCAGCAATAACAGCCCCACGCCATAACCGACTTGGGTGAGGGCGATGATGATACCCACGGTGGCGTGGTCCATGGCGAAGGTCTCGGCCATGGCGTCGAGCAGCGGCTGAGCGTAGTAGACGTTGGCCACCGACAGGCCGCAGGCGATGGCGAACAGCACTACCACCGCGCCGCTCAAGGGGGATGACGACATGCGGATAATCCTTGTGTGGTTTTAAAATGAAACCACTTGTACGGTAAGGATTCCGGTTTTATATTGCAACCACATTATTGGTCGACGACAGGCAGCCCCGATGGTCAAGCTCACCCGCTTTGAAAACGCCGAATGCCCGGTGGCGCGTTCGCTGGATGCGATTGGCGATGGCTGGTCGCTGCTGATCATCCGCGATGCATTTGATGGCATGCGTCGCTTTGGTGAATTCCAGCGCAGTTTGGGGATGGCCAAGAATATTCTGTCCACGCGTTTGCGCAGCCTGGTGGACCATGGGGTGCTGGAGGTCGCGCCGGCGTCGGATGGCAGTGCGTATCAGGAGTATGTGCTGACCGAAAAGGGCCGCGGCCTGTTCAACGTGATCATCGGGCTGCGTCAGTGGGGCGAGGGGTTTTTCTATGGCGCAGGCGAAGCGCATTCGGTGATGGTGGACCGCGCCAACGGCGAGCCGCTGCGAGCGCTGGAGCTGCGCTCGGCGGATGGGCGGTTGTTGGGGCCCGAGGATTGCCGGCGGGGCCCGCGGACACTGCGTAAGGCCTAAGGGTTGCTTTCATGTGGCGAGCCCGCTCGCCACAGAATAATCAGCGCAAGACGTCGACGATATCGGCCACGCTGCTCAATACGTCCTTGGCCAACTGCATCGAGCGTTTACCTGACCAACCGGTGTGCGGGTTGGGGGCGTCGTCGTTGTCCTTGAAAGGCATTTCCAGGGTCAGCGACAGGCAGTCGTATTTTTCGCCTACGGCGTTGCAAGCCAGGGTCATGTTGGCTTCGCCCGGCAAGTCGCGGGTGTAGCCGTGGGTGGTCTGGAAGTCGCGGGTCAGGCCGCTCAAGTGGCTGCGAAAGTGTTTTTCCAGGGCCTCGATGCGCGGGGTGTAGCCGGGGTTGCCTTCGCAGCCAGCGGTGAAGACGTAGGGGATTTCCTCGTCACCGTGGATATCGAGGAACAGGTCAACGCCGTATTTTTCCATCTGCTGTTGCACAAACAGTACTTCGGGACTCGTTTGCTGATTGGCGCTCTGCCAGGCGCGGTTGAGGTCCTGGCCCATGGCGTTGGTGCGCAGATGACCGTGGAAGGCGCCGTCCGGGTTCATGTTGGGCACCAGGTACAGGTCGGCCACTTTCAGCAGTTTTTTCAGCTCGGCGTCGCCGTCCTGCTGCAGGCGTTCGATGATGCCTTCCATAAACCACTCGGCCATGTGTTCGCCGGGGTGCTGCTGGGCGATGATCCAGATCTTGCGGCGGCCCTCGCCGCCTTTGCCACGGCGCAGCAGTTGGATGTCCCGGCCTTCAACACTTTTACCGGTGGCCAGCAACTGCGTGCCGGCGCGGTTCAGGGCCTGGTCGATCAGCCAGTCGTGGCGCTCGCGGCTGTAGGGTTCGAAATAGGCGAACCAGGCGTGCCTTTCACGGGTTTCGAGGCTGATGTGCAGGATCTCGCCGTCAAACCGCGTCGGTACGCGAAACCAATTGATGTGGTCGTAGGACGCCACGGCGTTGTAGCCGCTCCACGCATGGCGGTAGGACGATTTGCCTGCGTTGCTCAGGCGAAAGGTGTGGGTGTGGCCCACGTGCATGCCTTCGGCCTTGAAGTGAAACCACTGGAAATGTTGGCTACGGGTGTCGGGTTTGATTGCCAGCAATAACTGGTAAGCATCGTGGGCATCCAGGACCTGGATATTGCCACTGTCGAAGTCGGTGCTGATTCTGATGGAGGTCAAGGCCACGGTCATAGTCGGGTTGCCTGGATATGATTGTTGTGGCGGCTATATTACAAGGAGTGTGGTAAAGACTGGATGCAAAATTGTTGCGGGGGGAAGGGGTATCATCCCTGAAACCGTCGCAGCTTATGATCCATGAGATTGATTCTCAGGCGCTGTTTCGCAATGATCCGGGCCGGAGCGTTCGGCTGGCTTTCATTCGCAGATAGTCTTTTGCTACCATGCGTGCCATCGAGCAACACACAGTCTTCATTAGCCTGAAGCCATGCCAGGGAAACTGGCAAAAAAAAGACCCGGCCAAAGAGCCGGGTCAAAAACCGTGATTAGCCTGATGAGGAGATATTCCAAGAGTCCGACCTAAGGTCCCTTGGTCTATCGACTGATCTCGCGATCAGCTGGGTCCAATAATAATCATTATCATTTGCAAGTCAAATGTTTTTATCCCTGGGATAGAAATATTTTTCTCCGCGTCGGTTCATGCGTTCGCTTGCACCTGCGGCTCCTGCAGCGACCGCTCCACCATCGCCTTCGCCATATCGATCAAATACACCACTGAAAACGCCAGGTCGCGATGGCTGCCCTGATGGCTGTTCGCTGATTCATAGGCGGTGGCCGCGGCGCTGCGCAGCAGGTCCGAGGCATGCACCAGGGCTTCCTCGTGGCTGATGCCTGGCTTGATGGCAAACAGGGCTCCGTCGGCAGATGAGGCAGACATATCTTCTTTCAAGTAAAAGTCGAGCGCGCGCTGGGCGGCTGCGCTGCTGCGCAGGTCGTGCAGCTCAGTGTCTTCAGGGATTTCGGGCAGGAGGTACGGGCTTGTCGTCATAAGGGGCTACTCTTGGAGGGGTGTCGAAAACCTTATGTCCGATAATAGTACGTATCGTATTTATGTCGTTTTATGGATTACTACAAACTGTTTATTGCCCTGAAAACCCTGTGACGTATTGTCGGCGCCATGGATAAATGGATCGCGTTGGTCAGGACCAACATGGAAGACCGCAAGGTCACGCAGGGTGAGCTGGCTGAACGCTTGGGCATGTCCCAGGGCGGCGTGGGCCATTGGCTAAACAAGCGCCGTGCGCCAAGCCTGGCGGACATGAACCGGGTGCTGGCGGCGCTGGGCCTGGGGTATTTGGAAGTCGCGCTGGATATTCGCGAGCGGGCCGATGAAGTGACCCGGGAGAAAAGCTACAACCCGTATTTCCGCTACCCGGTCAGCGATTGGAAAGGGCTGTGCGAAATCCGCGAAGAACGCGCCTCTTATGGCCCGGCCCGTTTCGAGCTGACGGACTACCACGCCCAGGGCGACGCGTTCTGGCTGCCGGTCACGGGCGACGCCATGACCGCCCCCAGCGGCCTGAGCATCAGTGCGGGCATGATGATCCTGGTCGATCCGGCCATTGCCGCCGAGCCCGGCAAACTGGTAGTCGCGCAATGGGCCGAGAGCCCCCAGGCGACCTTCCGGCAGTTGCTGGAAGAGAGCGGCCAGCGCTACCTGGTACCGCTCAACCCCACGTACCCCAAACAGCTGTTGACCGACGATTGCCGCATTTTGGGCGTTGTGGTCCAAGCCACGGCAAAGTTCTAGCCAGCCGCTTCCAGCTCCACCAGCGCGCAACCTTCTGCAACCATTTCGCCTTCCTGGCAGAACAGCGCCTTGACCACTGCGGCCTGGGGCGCGCGGATGCTGTGCTCCATCTTCATGGCTTCCAGCACCACCAGTTGCGCCCCGGCCTCGACGTGTTGGCCCACCTCAACCAACACCCGGACGATGCTGCCGTTCATCGGCGCCGTCAGGCCGCCCTGATGGGACTGATTGGCCTCGACAGCCGCAATCGGGTCGAACAGCGTTACGCCATGCATTTCGCCGTCCCAGCGCAGATACAGGGTACGTTCATCACGTACCGCCAGATGACGGCGGCGCACGCCCTGTTGCTCGATCAGCAGATGTTCGCCCTGCAGCTGCGGTGCGTCCGCAGCCAAGGTCACCAGACGATCCTGGCCGTTGCAGCTCAGGTGCAGGGACACCTCGGCAGGCAGTCCGGCGCGAAACCCTCGTTTATCCGCCCAAGGCCCGTCCCCGGCCGGCAAACTCTGCATGAAGGCCGCGCCCGCCGCCTGCCAGAATGCATCGCTCAGTTCCCCAGGGGCCGGCAGCAACTCCTCCTGATAACGCGGAATGAACCCCGTATCCAGCTCGGCTGCGGCGAACGCCGGGTGTCCGATGATGCGCCGCAAAAAGCCCAGGTTGGTCTTGAGGCCTCCAATGGCAAACTCATCAAGCATGCCCAGCAACCGCAGTCGCGCCTGTTCACGGTCTTCGCCCCAGGCAATCAGCTTGCCGAGCATGGGGTCGTAGAAGGGCGACACGCTGTCGCCTTGCTCGACGCCGCTGTCCACCCGACGGTCCAGGCCCGGCGCGCACTCGCGGTACAGCGTGAGCTGGCCGGTGGCGGGCAGAAAATCAGTGGCCGGGTCCTCGGCATACAGCCGCACTTCGATGGCATGGCCGGTCAGCGGCACCTGCTCCTGGGTGATCGGCAGCGCCTCGCCCTGGGCGACACGGATCTGCCAGGCAACCAGGTCGAGACCGGTAATCGCCTCGGTCACCGGGTGTTCCACCTGCAGCCGCGTGTTCATTTCCATGAAGAAGAACTCGCCGCGCGCGTCCAGCAAAAATTCCACAGTGCCCGCGCCGACATAACCAATGGCCTGGGCCGCACGCACGGCCGCTTCGCCCATGGCCTCGCGTTGTTCAGCGCTCAGGCCTGGCGCCGGCGCTTCCTCGACGACTTTTTGGTGGCGACGCTGGATCGAACAATCGCGTTCATTGAGGTACAGGCAATGCCCATGCTTGTCGGCGAATACCTGAATCTCCACGTGACGCGGCTTGAGCAGGTATTTTTCCACCAGCATCTGGCCATTGCCGAAGGACGACAGCGCCTCACGCTGGGCCGAGGCCAGAGCCTCGGCCAACTGGCTGACGTCCTCGACCACCTTCATGCCCTTGCCACCGCCACCGGCCGTGGCCTTGAGCAGCACCGGATAGCCGATGCGCTCGCAGGCGGCGCGGAAGGTTTCCAGGTCCTGGGCCTGGCCGTGATAACCCGGTACCAGCGGCACGCCGGCGGTTTCCATCAGCGCCTTGGCGGCCGATTTGCTGCCCATGGCGTCGATGGCCGAGGCGGGCGGGCCGAGGAAGATCAAGCCTGCCGCTTCGATCGCACGGGCAAACCCGGCGTTCTCCGACAAAAAACCATAACCCGGATGGATCGCCTGGGCGCCACTGGCCTGGGCGGCGGCGATCAGCTTGTCGATCTGCAGGTAACTGTCGGTGGCCTTGCTACCGCCCAAGTCGACACGAATATCGGCCTCGCGGCTGTGGCGGGCATCGCGGTCGATGGCGCTGTGCACGGCCACGGTGGTCAGGCCCATAGCCTTGGCGGTGCGCATCACCCGGCAAGCGATCTCGCCACGGTTGGCCACCAGCAGCGTCGTCAATGTGCTCATGAGCGCGGCTCCTGAGGCTGCCAGCTCGGTGGGCGTTTTTGCAGAAACGCGCGCAGGCCTTCCTGGCCCTCGGCGCTGACGCGAATGCGCGCAATCGCATTTTCGCAGTAGCGGCGCAAGGCCGGCGTGAGAGCCCCGCTGCCCACTTCGCGCAGCAAGTCCTTGCTGGCGCGCATCGCCGCCGGGCTGTTTTGCAGCAGGTTGGCGATCCACTGTTCCACGTGCTGATCCAGCTCGTCGGTGGGATAGCTTTCTGCCAATAAACCGATATCGCGGGCACGCTGCCCGCCAAAGCGTTCGGCGGTCAGCGCATAGCGCCGCGCCGCGCGTTCACCGATGGCCTGCACCACGAACGGACTGATCACCGCCGGTGCCAGGCCAATGCGCACTTCCGACAGGCAGAACTGCGCGTCATCCGCGCCAATCGCCATGTCGCAGCAACTGATCAAGCCCAGCGCGCCGCCGTAGGCCGCGCCTTGCACCACCGCCAGGGTCGGAATTTTCAACTTGGCCAGGTTGTACATCAGTTCCGCCAGTTCGCGTGCGTCGTCCAGGTTGGTGTGGTAGTCCAGCTCGGCCGATTGCTGCATCCAAGCCAGGTCGGCGCCGGCGCTGAAATGTTTGCCGCGCCCGCGCAGTACCAGGAAACGCAGCGACGGATCGCCCTGTACATGGTCGAGGGCAATGATCAGCTCGCGGATCATCTCGGCGTTGAACGCATTGTTCTTGGCTTCACGACTGAGCCACAGTGTGGCAAAGCCACGGCTGTCGGTGATCAGTTCGAGGGTGTTGAAATCGCTCATGGGTACAGCTCCATTTACATGCGGAACACGCCGAAGCGGCTCGGCTCGATGGGGGCGTTCAGCGCAGCGGATAAAGCCAGGGCCAGCACATCACGGGTCTGCATCGGGTCGATGACACCGTCGTCCCACAGGCGCGCGCTGGAGTAGTAGGGGTGGCCCTGGGTTTCGTACTGGTCGAGGATCGGTTGCTTGATCGCGGCTTCTTCCTCGGCGCTGAAACCTGTGCCCGCGCGTTCAGCCTGCTCGCGCTTGACCTGCACCAGAACGCCGGCCGCCTGCTCGGCACCCATCACGCCAATGCGGGCATTGGGCCACATCCACAGGAACCGTGGATCATAGGCGCGGCCGCACATGCCGTAGTTACCGGCACCAAAACTGCCGCCGATGATCACCGTGAACTTCGGCACCTTGGCGCAGGCCACGGCGGTGACCAGCTTGGCGCCGTGCTTGGCGATGCCGCCAGCCTCGTATTTCTGGCCGACCATGAACCCGGTGATGTTCTGCAGGAACAGCAGCGGGATTCCGCGCTGGCAGGCCAGTTCGATAAAGTGCGCGCCTTTCTGCGCCGCTTCAGCAAACAGAATCCCGTTGTTGGCCAGGATCGCAATCGGGTAGCCGTGCAGGTGCGCAAAGCCACATACCAGGGTGGTGCCGAACAACGCCTTGAACTCATCGAACACCGAACCGTCCACCAGCCGTGCGATCACTTCACGCACATCGAAAGGCTGTTTGGCATCGGCCGGGATCACGCCGTACAGCTCTTCGCTGATGTACAGCGATGCCACGGGCGCGCGTTGCAGCACCTCACCCTGCTTGCGCCAATTGAGGTTGGCCACGCTGCGTCGAGCCAGCGCCAGGGCGTGTTCATCGCTGTCGGCATAGTGGTCGGCCACGCCGGAGACTTTGCAGTGCACATCGGCGCCGCCGAGGTCTTCGGCGCTGACCACTTCACCGGTCGCCGCCTTCACCAGCGGCGGGCCGGCGAGGAAGATCGTTGCCTGGTTGCGCACCATGATCGCTTCGTCCGCCATGGCCGGCACATAGGCGCCGCCGGCGGTGCACGAACCCATGACCACGGCGATCTGCGGGATGCCCTGGGCGCTCATGTTGGCCTGGTTGAAAAAGATCCGTCCGAAGTGCTCGCGGTCGGGGAAGACCTCGTCCTGACGCGGCAGGTTGGCGCCGCCGGAATCCACCAGATAAATGCACGGCAGGCGGTTCTGCGCGGCGATGGTCTGCGCGCGCAGGTGCTTTTTCACGGTGAGCGGGTAGTAGGAACCGCCTTTGACGGTGGCATCGTTGGCGACGATCATGCATTCGACGCCTTCCACCCGACCGATCCCGGCAATCAAGCCGGCGGCGGGCACGTCTTCGCCGTACACCTGATGGGCGGCGAGTTGGCTGAGCTCAAGAAACGGCGAGCCGGGGTCGAGCAGGCGGTTGATGCGCTCGCGGGGCAGCAGCTTACCGCGCGAGGTGTGGCGCTCCTGGGCCTTGGCGCCGCCGCCTTGCTGCACCTGCGCAAGCAGGCTGTGCAGGGCGTCGACCTGTTGGCGCATCGCCGCGCTGTTGGCGGCAAACTCTGCCGAGCGGGGGTTGAGTTGGGTGTGCAAGGTGGCCATGGCGCGCTCCTTCAGCGGGTTTCGTTGAAGAGTTCGCGACCGATCAGCATCCGCCGGATCTCACTGGTGCCCGCGCCGATTTCGTACAGCTTGGCGTCGCGCAGCAGGCGGCCGGCGGGGAATTCGTTGATATAGCCATTGCCGCCCAGGATCTGGATCGCGTCGAGGGCCATCTGTGTGGCGCGCTCGGCGCTGTAGAGGATCACCCCGGCGGCGTCCTTGCGCGTGGTTTCGCCACGCTCGCAGGCCTGGGCCACCGCGTAGAGGTAGGCGCGGCTGGCGTTGAGCTGGGTGTACATGTCGGCCACCTTGCCCTGGATCAACTGGAATTCGCCGATGCTCTGGCCGAACTGCTTGCGGTCGTGGATGTAGGGCACGATCAGGTCCATGCAGGCCTGCATGATCCCGGTCGGGCCGCCGGAGAGCACCACGCGCTCGTAGTCCAGGCCGCTCATCAGCACTTTCACACCGCCATTGAGCACGCCGAGGATGTTGTCCTCGGGCACCTGCACGTCATCGAAAAACAATTCGCAGGTGTTGGAGCCGCGCATGCCCAGCTTGTCGAACTTGTTGCTGCGGCTGAAGCCTTTCCAGTCGCGCTCGACGATAAAAGCGGTGATGCCGTGCGCGCCTTTCTCCAGGTCGGTCTTGGCGTAAATCACGTAGGTGCTGGCATCGGGGCCATTGGTGATCCAGGTCTTGCTGCCGTTGAGCACGTAATGATCGCCGCGTTTGTCGGCGCGCAGTTTCATCGAGACCACATCGGAACCGGCGTTCGGCTCGCTCATGGCCAGGGCGCCGACGTGCTCGCCGCTGATGAGCTTGGGCAGGTACTTGAGCTTCTGTGCGTGGTTGCCGTTGCGGTTGATCTGGTTCACGCACAGGTTGGAATGCGCGCCGTAGGACAGCGCCACCGACGCCGAACCCCGGCTGATCTCTTCCATCGCGACCACGTGGGCCAGATAACCCAGGCCGGCGCCGCCGTATTCTTCCGGCACGGTGATGCCCAGCAGGCCCATGTCGCCGAACTTGCGCCACAGGTCGGCGGGGAACAGGTTGTCGATGTCGATCCGGGCCGCGCGAGGCGCGATTTCCTTGCCCACGAAGGACTGCACCTGGTCGCGCAGCATGTCGATGGTTTCACCGAGGGCGAAGTTCAGGGACGGGTAACTCATGGACAGGCACCTTAATGTGAGCTTTGTTTTTGTGTGGATGGCGCGTCGGAGGAGGGCGCTCACCTTTACGTTAACGTAAGCTTGCGTTACGGCGCTGTCAATCGTAGTTTACGTTTACGTCAACCTAAAAAAAAGACAACAGGGGTCGTTATGGATCAACCGAATCAGAGCTACAGCCGTGGCGCCCAGGACAAGGCCTTGCTGGCGCAGACCATCGGCCAGGCGTTCGATCAGACCGTTGCGCGGTATCCCGATGGCGAAGCCCTGGTGGTGCGCCATCAACAGCGCCGGTACACCTGGCGGCAATTGGCCGAGACCGTGGATGTGCACGCGCGCGCCTTCCTGGCGCTGGGCATGCAGACCGGCGACCGCCTGGGTGTCTGGGCGCCCAATTGCGCCGAGTGGTGCATCAGCCAGATTGCCAGCGCCAAGCTCGGAGTGATCCTGGTGAATATCAATCCGGCCTATCGCAGCAGTGAATTGGACTACGTGCTCAAGCAGTCCGGCTGTCAGTGGCTGGTGTGCGCTGGGTCGTTCAAGTCCTCCGATTACCACGCGATGTTGCAGGAACTGCAACCCGATCTGCGCGGCATCATCAGCCTCGACCCCAACCCGCCCGAAGGCTTTATGCCCTGGTCGCAGCTATCGGCCCTGGGCGCCAGCGTCCCGCCGGAACACCTGCACAGCCGCCAAGCCAGCCTGCATGTCGACCAGCCGGTGAATATCCAATACACCTCCGGCACCACCGGCTTCCCCAAAGGTGCCACCCTCAGCCACCACAACATCCTCAATAACGGTTACATGGTCGGCGAAAGCCTCGGTTTGACCGCGCAGGATCGCCTGGTGATTCCGGTGCCGCTGTATCACTGCTTTGGCATGGTGATGGGCAACCTGGGCTGCATTACCCACGGCACCACCATGATCTACCCCAATGACGGCTTCGATCCGTTGCTGACGCTGACCGCCGTCGCCGAAGAAAAAGCTACTGGCCTTTACGGCGTGCCCACCATGTTCATCGCCATGCTCGATCATCCACGCCTCGGCGAATTCGACCTGTCGAGCCTGCGCACCGGCATCATGGCCGGGGCCACGTGCCCCATCGAAGTGATGCGCCGAGTGATCAGCGAGATGCACATGCGTGAGGTGCAGATTGCCTATGGCATGACCGAAACCAGCCCGGTGTCGTTGCAGACCGGCGCCGATGACGACCTGGAGCGCCGCGTGACCACCGTCGGTCGCACCCAGCCGCAACTGGAAAACAAGATCATCGACGCCGACGGCAACACCGTCGCGCGCGGCGAGATCGGCGAGTTGTGCACGCGTGGCTACAGCGTGATGCTCGGCTATTGGAACAACCCGGAGGGCACCCGCGAGGCCATCGACGACGCAGGCTGGATGCACACCGGCGACCTGGCGAGCATGGACGCCCATGGTTACGTATGCATCGCGGGGCGCAACAAGGACATGATCATTCGCGGCGGTGAGAACGTGTATCCGCGTGAAGTGGAAGAATTTTTCTTCACCCACCCGGCAGTGGCGGATGTGCAGGTGATCGGCATTCCGGATGAGCGCTACGGTGAAGCCATCGTCGCCTGGGTCAAGTTCCATCCAGGCCATGTGGCCAATGAGCTTGAACTGCAAACCTGGTGCAAGGGCCGCATTGCGCACTTCAAGACGCCCAAGCACTTCAAGTTCGTGGAGGAGTTTCCGATGACGGTAACGGGCAAGATCCAGAAGTTCCGCATGCGCGAGATTTCGATTGGGGAGCTGCGGAGCCGATCCAACTAACGGCACAAAACCACTGTGGGAGCGGGCTTGCTCGCGAATGCGGTGTATCAGTCGCCAAATGTATTAACTGAACCACCGCATTCGCGAGCAAGCTCGCTCCCACATTTTTGATCAGCGGTGATTTCAGCATGGGTGCAAACCCGCAAAGCACAAAGGGGACCCGAGGGTCCCCTTTAATTTGTCGTTGCGTGCTCTTTTTTTATTATTGAGGGGCGGTCTATTGTTGTTTTTGGCAACCGTTACCCTTTACCGCTGTTTTGGCGACCCCCATCCGGGGTCAAGAGCAAACGTATTTTTTTGAGCGCTGACTTGCTTCTTCGTTAACGATCCAACCAGTGGGTAGCTACCTGAGGTAGTTTTATTTTTCTCTATCCGGTTGCGGGTTTCGGCATGCCGTACCCTGCGAAGCACATCTTCTCCAAAAAAATCTGTTAGCTGCGTCTCTGCCGTGTTGTTTTTGTTATGTCAGAGTCGTTTCGTCTTGTTTTTATTAGGCTTGGTGCTTTTTATTCTTGTTATGCCATAGAGATAGCAGGAGCCGTGCCAACTTTTAAAATATCTTTAAAATCAATAAGTTAAATTTTTACCGAAGATTGACCCCAATCCAATAACCCAAAACCTGTTCCCGTGTTACTCGATGTGTAGGCGGGCGGTAACACTTTGTCACGGCTAGGCTACTCAACTGGCGTTACGTGCCTTGGCCACACGCGACCCGGTCGGTCGACCCAGCACCTTGCTGATCTGCTGGCCCGCACCGATCAATCCTTGCAGGTCGATACCGGTCTCGATGCCCAGGCCCTCGAGCAGGTACACCACATCTTCGGTGGCGACGTTACCGCTGGCGCCCTTGGCGTAGGGGCAACCGCCGAGGCCCGCGATAGAGCTGTCGAACACGCTGATGCCTTCCAGCAGGCTGGCGTAGATATTCGCGATGGCCTGGCCATAGGTGTCATGAAAGTGCCCGGCCAGCTTGTCCCGCGGCACTTGCGCGCCGACCACCTCGAACAGCCGCCGCGTGGCCCCGGCCGTGCCAATGCCGATCGTGTCGCCAAGGGACACCTCATAGCAGCCCATGGCATACAGCTCCCGTGCGACCGCCGCCACTTGCTCCGGTGCGACGTTTCCCTCATACGGGCAACCCAGCACGCACGACACATAGCCCCGCACGCTGATCCCGTGCTGCCTGGCCGCGGCCATGATCGGCGCGAAACGCGCCAGGCTTTCGCTGATCGAGCAATTGATATTGCGCTGGGAAAACGCCTCGGACGCTGCCGCGAACACCGCCACTTCCTTCACCCCGGCCGCCAGCGCGTCTTCAAAACCGCGCAGGTTCGGCGCCAGCGCGCCGTAAGTCACGCCAGGCTTGCGCTGGATCTGCGCAAAGACTTCGGCGGAACCGGCCATCTGCGGCACCCATTTGGGCGATACGAAACTGCCGACTTCGATATAGCCCAGGCCCGCCGCGCTGAGGGCGTCCACCAGTCGGACCTTGTCCGCCACGCTGATGGGTTGGGCTTCGTTCTGCAGGCCGTCGCGCGGGCCGACTTCCACCAGGCGTACGTGTGAGGGGAGGGACATGGCAGTTACCTTCTGATCAATGGCCGGCCTGGCTCATGGTAGTGGCCAGGGCCTGGGTGCAGCGCTCTTCGGCGGTGTCCAGTTCCAGCTTCATTTGTTCGATGTCCAACAGTTGCTGTTCCAACTGCTCGCGGCGCTCGGCGATCTTGGCCAGCATGCTGTTGAGTTGGACATGGTTGCCGCTGCTGGGGTCGTAGAGCTCGATCAACTCGCGGCACTCGGCCAGCGAAAAACCGATGCGCTTGCCGCGTAGGATCAGCTTGAGGCTGACCTTGTCGCGCGCCGAGTAGATGCGCTCCTGGCCCCGGCGCTCCGGCGCCAGCAGGCCCTGTTCTTCGTAGAAACGAATGGCGCGGGTGGTGATGTCGAGCTCGCGGGCGAGGTCGGAGATGCTGTAGGTCGTGCTCATGGGGGCGCTCTACGGATGGCTTGGCGCTAGGCTAGTGGCTGGTTTACGTTAACGTCAAGAGCCACAGTAGTGAGCGGGCTTGCCCCGCGCCGGGTGGCGAAGCCGCCCCAAACCAGGCGACCGGATTTTATCTGCAATTCGGCGTTGTCCTTATTGGGGCGGCTTCGCCACCCGGCGCGGGGCAAGCCCGCTCACTACAGACAGCCTTTAGTGCAGGAGAAGGTTCAGGCCTGCTTGCCATCCAGCTTCTTTTCGTGGGCCGTCACCTGCTGGCACAACTCAATCATCTGCTCGCGCATCCAGCGGTTAGCCGGGTCCTGGTCGGTGCTTTCGTGCCAGTACAGGTGGGTTTCCACCGCTGGCACATCATTGACCGGCAAGTTGAACCAGTGCAGTTCATGACGGCGAGCGAAGCGCTCGGGCACGGTCATGACCATGTCGGTCTGCTGCAACACCTGCGAAGCCATCAAGTAATGCTGGGAGCGCAGGGCGATCTTGCGCTGGATGCCCATCTTGCCCAGCGCCAGGTCGACGTGGCCCAAGCCGTTGCGCCGGCTGGAGATATGGATATGGGTCAGCGACAAGTAATCATCCAGCGTCAGTTTGTCTTTGCCCGCCATCGGGTGGCCCTTGCGCATCGCGCACACGTAGCGGTCTTCCATCAACTTGACGTGGCGCACCTGCGGGTCGGTGTTGAGCGGCGCGTCCACGGCAAAGTCCAGGCGCCCGGCGGCCAGTTCCTTGGTGGTCTCGCGGCGTTTGGACAGGAAACTTTCGATGACCACGGTGGGTGCCAGGCGGCGCAGGCGCTGGAACAGCGGCGGCAGGATCACCGCCTCGGTGAGGTCGGTCATGCTGATGCGGTAGGTCTTGGCGGCCTGCTGCGGGTTGAAGATGCGGCTTTCCTGCACCGACACACGCAGCAACGACAATGCATTGCGCACCGGGCCGATGATGTTCTGGGCCATCGGCGTGGGCACCATGCCTTGGGCGGTACGCACGAACAGCGGGTCGTTGAAGGTTTCCCGCAGCCGCGCCAGAGCGTTGGACACCGCCGGCTGGGTGATGCCGACAATCTGCCCGGCGCGGGTCAGGTTGGCTTCGGTGTAGATCGCGTCAAAGACGATAAACAGGTTGAGGTCGACCTTGCTCAGATTCATGGTTGCGCTCTTTATTGTTAGGTGGCCATACGTCGATCATATATCGGTGATGAATGTTAATACACGCCGAGAATAGGCTAGGTAAATTATCAGCGCTGTTCTAGCATCGATTGCATGACCTAAACAACCTCTCAGAGAAGGGAGCTGCTCATGGATTTCGCCTATTCGCCCAAGGTTCAGGAACTGCGTGAACGCGTCACTGCGTTCATGGACGCTTACGTTTACCCGGCCGAGCCGGTGTTCGAACGCCAAGTCAGCGAAGGTGATCGCTGGCAGCCCACCGCGATCATGGAAGAACTCAAGGCCAAGGCCAAAGCCGAAGGCCTGTGGAACCTGTTCCTGCCGGAGTCCGAACTGGGCGCCGGCCTGACCAACCTCGAATACGCGCCATTGGCTGAAATCATGGGCCGCTCCTTGCTCGGCCCGGAGCCCTTCAACTGTTCCGCCCCCGACACCGGCAACATGGAAGTGCTGGTGCGCTACGCCAATGAAGAGCAGAAACAGCGCTGGCTCGAGCCCTTGCTGCGCGGCGAAATCCGCTCGGCCTTCGCCATGACCGAACCCGACGTGGCCTCGTCCGATGCCACCAACATGGCCGCCCGTGCCGAGCGCCAGGGTGACCAGTGGGTGATCAACGGCAAGAAGTGGTGGACCTCCGGCGCCTGCGACCCGCGCTGCAAGATCCTGATCTTCATGGGCCTGAGCAACCCGGATGCGCCGCGCCATCAGCAGCACTCGATGATCCTGGTCCCGGTGGATACGCCCGGTGTGAAAATCCTGCGCCCACTGCCGGTGTTCGGCTATGACGATGCGCCCCACGGTCATGCCGAAGTGCTGTTCGACAACGTGCGCGTGCCCTATGAAAACGTGTTGCTCGGCGAAGGCCGCGGTTTTGAGATCGCCCAGGGTCGCCTCGGCCCAGGACGGATCCACCACTGCATGCGCTCCGTCGGCATGGCCGAACGCGCCTTGGAATTGATGTGCAAACGCTCGGTCAGCCGTAGCGCCTTCGGCCAGCCGCTGGCGCGATTGGGCGGCAATATCGACAAGATCGCCGACTCACGCATGGAGATCGACATGGCACGCCTGCTGACCCTGAAGGCGGCGTACATGATGGATACCGTGGGCAACAAGGTGGCGAAAAGCGAAATCGCTCAGATCAAGGTTGTTGCGCCGAATGTGGCCTTGAAGGTGATCGACCGCGCGATCCAGATCCACGGCGGCGCCGGTGTTTCCAATGACTTCCCGCTGGCCTATATGTACGCCATGCAACGTACCCTGCGCCTGGCTGATGGGCCGGACGAAGTGCACCGCGCGGCGATTGGCAAGTTCGAGATCGGCAAGTATGTGCCTAAAGAGCTGATGCGCAGCGGGCGGTAATACCGAGTTGCCTGCATTCGCGAGCAAGCCCGCTCCCACACTGGACCGTTTTTCAACATGAGAATGCGGTCGAATGTGGGGCGGGCTTGCTCGCGAAGAGGCCGGCCCAAACAACACACAACCCAAGGCTCAATACACCCAAACCTCCACCCGCCGATTCTTGATCCTGCCTTCATCCGCCGTATTCGCCGCCACCGGCATCTGCGCGCCAAAACCGCGAATGTCCCTGAGCACCACACCACTTTTGACCAGCTCACGGCGCACCGCCATCGCGCGCAATTTCGACAGTAACGCCGCGCGCTGCGGGTCGTTCTTGACGTCACCAAAGCCCACCAGCGTGACCTGCTTCTGAAGCTTGCCGTGACGCTTTATATACGCCACCACCCGTTGCAGGTCCTGGCGCGCCTTGTTGTCCAGGCTGGCGCTACCTTCCTCGAAGCGAAAATTCACCGTCAAACGCTGAGCCTCACGCGCGATGGCTTGATAGTCCTCGGGCATCGACGGGCGCGGCTCAACGTCCATCGCCTGCACCTGCTGTGCGATAAACCCGTTGGCCGCCACGATCGCCTGGCCCTTGCTGCTCTGGGCAAAGTCCACCAGTGCCTTGGCCCACGGGTTGTGCCCCGACGGCGGCCGGTAAAAGAACAGGCGGCGCGACAGCGGATAGTCTTCGGTGGCAATCAGACTGTTCAGCGGCAACATCGCCTGCGAGTCGCCATCCACGATCGCCACGGCTTTGGCTTGGCGCACATAGGGCAGCCCGATAAAACCAATGCCCTGGGGATCCTGGCTCACCGCATCCGATAATTGCTCGCTGGACTCGAAACGTTTGGCCGAAGGGTCGAGGGGCTTGCCGCGCGGGCGCAGCACCAGTTCCTTGAACGTGTCGTAGGTGCCGGACTGGTCATCGCGCGCATACAAGTGGATAGGCCCACCGATACCGCCCAACGCTTCCCAAGTGGTGATATCGCCATTGAAGATCTGCGCCAGTTGCTCGGTGTTCAACGTATTCAGCGGGTTTTGCGGGTTGAGGATGATGGCTAGGCCGTCGATGGCAATTACCTGTTCGGCGTCGGGGTTTTTCAGGTCGCCCAGCGGTTCGAGGTCGACCAGTTCGCTGTCCTTGATCGGGCGCGACGAGGCGGCGAGGTCGGCAGTGGTTTTTTTCAGTGCGCTGAACCCGGTGCTCGAACCGTGGGCCGCGATTTCGACGGTGACTGTCTTGCCTTGGCGGGTCTTGCCGACCACGCGTTGTTCATTGGCACCGTCGCCAGGCTCGCTATGCACGGTCTGCAAGCCCTGCTGCTCCATCATCCCCTTGACCAACGCCGGCCCCAGCGTCGCGCCAATGGTGTTGGAGCCCTGGATGCGTAATGCAGGGCCTTGGTCGGGAACGGGCAGGGGGGCGGAAACGGCCAGGAGTGGAAAAAGGCACAGCAGGAACAGAACGCGCAGCCTCATGCCGCACCTCACGCCAAAGGGAGTGCTGCGAGAATAAGTCAGGCAGGCTGCATAAATATGACTGACACGCCAGGGATCAAACTGTGGGAGCTGGCTTGCCTGCGATAGCCATAGGTATCTACACA
>NZ_JACCQQ010000022.1:0-125400 GCF_014268345.1 Pseudomonas sp. SWRI18 | reverse complement strand
GGCGGGAGGGGAGGCTCGGTCAACCCAGCAGATTTCGGCCCAAGTGAGCCGATGAGCAACCGGCCGCTTACCGAAGGGGCCAAGCACTACGATTACAAAGTTGACAACAGTAATCCTGGGAAAAAACCGAACAACATCTGGAGTGGATTCAGTCAAGGCGACGTTGGAAATTGCGTGACTGTTTCGGCAATCAAGGCGGCGATGATGCATTTCGGTCAGAAACCTACCGATGTCTTTAAAAGTGTGAAGGAGGCAGGTGACGGGTGGGACGTAGTGATGCGGGATAATTTTTCGGTCCACGTTTCCAAAAACGAATTAAAAATGGCGGCGCAATACGCTCGTTTCAAAGGTGACGATCCCTCCATGCTGACGGACGCCAATTTTATGTATGCCGCGAGTGTCAAGCGTGTGCAAAAGGAAGGAAACGATGGGCTTCGAGGGCAGAGCTTTTATAACGCAATGCTTTCTCTCAATGATGGTGAGTATAGCCGGGAGGGTCTAGTTCGCTTGGGCTTGAAGAATAATATCCGGGCAGCCACGGATGCTGATTTACGACGAAGCAAAGTAGGGACAGTGGAATATGGAGGGCATTCCATGGCCGTCCTGGATGGGCGCATAGAGCTTTGGGGGCAGCGAGGTGGCACGCCTGGATCAGGTACTGCAACCGTATTGTTTGGTAATTGAGACAAAAAAACCCCGATCAATCCAACTGTATCCAGGACTGATCGGGGGTTTCACTCCAAGGCGCTTAACCCCGGAACCGGCTCAGCTTATTGGCAAGCTTCGCAATCCGGCTCGTCAATCGCACACGCCTTAGGCACGGGTGCCGGGCCGGCTGGTGCGGCGAGTACCGAATCATCACCGTGGTTGCCGCCGCTGGACACCGCGTTCAGCTTGCCGGTGTTGATGGTCGACTTCTCGGTGCTGGTCGCGGCCAGGGCACGGAGGTAGTACGTGGTTTTCAGGCCACGGTACCAGGCCATGCGGTAGGTCACGTCGAGCTTCTTGCCCGAAGCGCCGGCAATGTAGAGGTTCAGCGACTGCGCCTGGTCGATCCACTTCTGACGACGGCTGGCCGCGTCAACGATCCACTTGGTGTCCACTTCGAAAGCGGTCGCGTAGAGCTCCTTGAGCTCCTGCGGGATGCGCTCGATCTGCTGCACGGAACCGTCGTAGTACTTCAGGTCGTTGATCATGACCGAGTCCCACAGGCCGCGGGCCTTGAGGTCGCGAACCAGGTACGGGTTGATCACGGTGAATTCGCCCGACAGGTTCGATTTCACATACAGGTTCTGATAGGTCGGTTCGATCGACTGCGATACGCCGGTGATGTTGGCGATGGTCGCGGTCGGAGCGATGGCCATGATGTTGGAGTTACGAATACCTTTCTGCACACGGGCACGTACCGGCGCCCAGTCCAGGGATTCGTTCAGGTCAACGTCGATGTACTTCTGGCCACGCTGTTCGATCAGGATCTGTTGCGAGTCCAGCGGCAGGATGCCCTTGGACCACAGCGAACCCTGGAACGTCTCGTAGGCGCCGCGCTCGTCGGCCAGGTCGCAGGAAGCCTGGATCGCGTAGTAGCTGACCGCTTCCATGGACTTGTCGGCGAACTCGACCGCAGCATCCGAACCGTAAGGGATGTGCTGCAGGTACAAGGCGTCCTGGAAGCCCATGATGCCCAGGCCGACCGGACGGTGCTTGAAGTTGGAGTTCTGCGCCTGCGGCACCGAGTAGTAGTTGATGTCGATCACGTTATCGAGCATGCGTACGGCGGTGTTGACGGTACGTTCCAACTTGGCGGTATCCAGCTTGCCGTTGACGATGTGGTTCGGCAGGTTGATCGAGCCCAGGTTGCAAACGGCGATCTCGTCCTTGTTGGTGTTCAAGGTGATCTCGGTGCACAGGTTCGAGCTGTGGACCACGCCCACGTGCTGCTGCGGGCTGCGCAGGTTGCACGGGTCCTTGAAGGTCAGCCATGGGTGGCCGGTCTCGAACAGCATCGAGAGCATCTTGCGCCACAGGTCTTTGGCCTGGATGGTCTTGGACAGCTTGATCTTGCCAGGGTACTGGGCCAGGGCTTCGTAGTACTCGTAGCGTTCCTCGAAGGCCTTGCCGGTCAGGTCGTGCAGGTCCGGTACTTCGGAAGGCGAGAACAGGGTCCACTGGCCGTCATCGAAGACGCGCTTCATGAACAGGTCCGGGATCCAGTTGGCGGTGTTCATGTCGTGGGTACGACGACGGTCATCACCGGTGTTCTTGCGCAGCTCGATGAACTCTTCAATGTCCATGTGCCAGGTTTCCAGGTAGGCACACACGGCGCCTTTGCGCTTGCCACCCTGGTTCACGGCTACGGCGGTGTCGTTCACGACTTTCAGGAACGGCACAACGCCCTGGGATTTACCATTTGTGCCCTTGATGTACGAACCCAGTGCACGCACCGGGGTCCAGTCGTTGCCCAGGCCGCCGGCGAATTTGGACAACATGGCGTTGTCGTGGATCGCGTGGTAGATGCCCGACAGGTCATCCGGCACGGTGGTCAGGTAGCAGCTCGACAACTGTGGACGCAGGGTGCCGGCGTTGAACAGGGTCGGGGTCGACGACATGTAGTCGAAGGACGACAACAGGTTGTAGAACTCGATCGCGCGGTCTTCCTTGTGCTTCTCTTCAATGGCCAGGCCCATGGCCACGCGCATGAAGAACACTTGCGGCAGTTCGAAGCGGATACCGTCCTTGTGGATGAAGTAACGGTCGTACAGGGTCTGCAGGCCCAGGTAGGTGAACTGCTGGTCGCGCTCGTGGTTGATCGCCTTGCCGAGTTTTTCCAGGTCGAAGGTGGCCAGGATCGGGTTCAGCAATTCGAATTCGATGCCCTTGGCGATGTAGGCCGGCAGGGCCTTGGCGTACAGGTCGGCCATCTCGTGGTGGGTGGCGCTGTCGGCCACGCCCAGGAAGCCCAGGCCTTCGGCGCGCAGGGTGTCCATCAGCAGGCGCGCGGTCACGAACGAGTAGTTCGGCTCGCGTTCAACCAGGGTACGGGCGGTCATCACCAGGGCGGTGTTGACGTCGGTGAGGGCCACGCCGTCGTACAGGTTCTTCAGGGTTTCGCGCTGGATCAGGTCGCCGTCGACTTCTTCCAGGCCTTCGCAGGCCTCGGTGATGATGGTGTTCAGGCGGCCCAGGTCCAGCGGCGCGAAGCTGCCGTCGGCCAGGGTGATGCGGATCGAAGGGTGAGCCTGCACGGCAGCCTCTTCGGCCGGGGTGCGCACGGCACGCTCCTTGGCGCGCGAATCACGGTAGATCACGTAGTCGCGGGCGACTTTCTGTTCGCCGGCACGCATCAGGGCCAGTTCGACCTGGTCCTGGATTTCTTCGATGTGGATGGTGCCGCCCGAAGGCATGCGACGCTTGAAGGTGGCGGTGACTTGTTCGGTCAGGCGGGCAACGGTGTCGTGGATGCGCGACGAAGCGGCAGCGGTGCCGCCTTCAACTGCAAGAAACGCTTTGGTGATGGCGACGGTAATTTTGTCATCGGTGTAAGGAACGACAGTGCCGTTACGCTTGATCACGCGCAATTGGCCAGGTGCGGTGGCGGCCAGATCCTGGTTCGAATCAGCGGCCTGCGGCACGGAGCCTTGCGGGTTCTCGCGAGTTGTGTCGGTTTGCATGGGGGGTTGTCTCCACGTTCTATATTTGATTGCGAGTGTCAGGTTTTTCCTGCAACACCCGTACCGTTTTCCATGTCGGGGATGGAGAACAGCTGCCATCCGCGTGAGCGGTTTGGTCTACTGAAAATCTGTTTGTTCAACGCTGCGCAAGCAATAAAACGCTTGAGTTTCGAGCCACTTGTGTGGTTGGGCGCTTTGGTTGAAAACCCTACATGTAGGGTCTACTTGAGCGCCGAGGTACAAGATAATGCGTTTTCGAGGGGTTAGCAACGGAGTAACCTGTGGATAACGCTGTGGGTAAAATGTGTAAGAAAGGCCGAACAGGCGTGTAGGCCGCATTGCAGCGGTATTGCACCGTTTGTCATTAAATGTTTCGAACCAAAAACAACCTGGCCATTTTCGAAGGGCGCGAACCCTATCACATAAAAACGCGTTCACCGAATGCATTTCCCGGCTTGTGCTTGAGGGTTGGAGCATGGCTACAATCGACCCCCGTTATGCCCTCCAAACATGACAATCAGGGTATGGCCGGTGGATATCTAATGTGGGAGCGGGCTTGCTCGCGAAAGCGGTGTGTCAGTTATAGGTGTGCTAACTGATCCACCGCTTTCGCGAGCAAGCCCGCTCCCACATTTGAAACTGCGCCGGCCTGACCATTTTCCAATAACAATGAGGTAGCGCATGGAGCAAGAAGCCTGGCAAATCCTGATCGTCGAGGATGACGAACGGCTGGCGCAATTGACCTGCGAATACCTGCAGAGCCATGGCCTGCGGGTTTCGGTGGAAGGCGACGGCGCGCTGGCGGCGGCGCGCATCATTACCGAGCAGCCGGACCTGGTGATCCTCGACCTGATGCTGCCCGGCGAAGACGGCTTGAGCATTTGCCGCAGAGTGCGCGAGCGCTATGACGGTGTGATCCTGATGCTCACCGCGCGCACCGACGACATGGACCAGGTGCTGGGCCTGGACATGGGTGCCGACGACTATGTGTGCAAACCCGTGCGCCCGCGTTTGCTGCTGGCGCGCATCCAGGCCTTGCTGCGGCGCAGTGAACCGGCGGAACCTGTGGCCGTGGAGAATCAGCGCCGCCTGCAGTTCGGCCCCCTGGTGGTGGACAACGCCCTGCGCGAGGCCTGGCTGAACAGTGCCGGTATCGAACTGACCAGCGCCGAATTCGACTTGCTGTGGCTGCTGGTGGCGAATGCCGGGCGGATCCTGTCCCGCGAAGAGATCTTCATCGCCCTGCGCGGCATCGGCTATGACGGCCAGGACCGCTCCATCGACGTGCGCATCTCGCGAATTCGCCCGAAAATCGGCGATGATCCGATCCACCCGCGCCTGATCAAGACCATCCGCAGCAAAGGCTACCTGTTCGTCCCCGAAGCCTGCGCCGACATGCCGTTGTGAACTCGATCTTCCTGCGTATCTACGGCGGCATGTGCGCCGCGTTGATCCTCGTGGCGCTGCTGGGCGTGCTGGCGTTGCACCTGCTCAACGAAGTGCGCAGCGGCCAATACCGCGAGCGCCTGGCCCACGGCACCTTTGCCTTGATGGGCGACAACTTGCAACCCATGAGCCCCATCGAACGCCAGCGTGCCCTGGCCGTGTGGGAGCGGTTGCTGGGCATTCCGCTGGCATTGCGCGCCCTCGCCGATACGCCGCTGGACCTGAGCCAGCGCAATCGCCTGCAACGCGGCCAGGTACTGGTTGAGCAGACCGGGCCTCATGCGGCGCGGGTACTGCGCTGGGTTGGTGGCCAGGAGCCGCTTGTGCTCGAGGGCGAAGTGCAGCAGATCAGCGAACAGTTGGCGCGGGCGACGATCTATTTGCTCGCCGACGAACTGGTGCGCTTCCCGGTGGCCGAGCAGCCACAGCGCCTGGCGGATATAAAAGAGGCCAAGGGGTTTGGCTTCGATATGCACCTGATGACGCTCGACCAGGCCGATATGGACGAAGACCAGCGCCGCCGTGTATCGGAGGGCGATACGGTGATGGCTCTGGGCAAGGGCGGCGATTCCATCCGTGTGTTTGCCGGCATGGTCGGTACGCCGTGGGTGCTGGAAATCGGCCCGCTGTATCAGATGAACCCTTACCCGGCGCACTGGCTGATCCTGATTGCCTTGATCGGGCTGACCCTGATCGGGTTGATCGTCTATCTGTTGGTGCGTCAGTTGGAGCGCCGCTTGAAGGGCCTGGAAGCCGCCGCCACCCGCATCGCCCAGGGTAACCTGGAAGTTCGCGTACCGGCCCGCGGCGCCGACTCGGTAGGGCGCCTGGCCGCAGCGTTCAATGGCATGGCCGAGCACCTGCAGCAGTTGCTGGCGATCCAGCGCGAACTGGTGCGCGCGGTGTCCCACGAACTGCGCACGCCGGTGGCGCGCCTGCGTTTCGGCCTGGAGATGGTCGGCGATGCCACCACCGCCGAGGCGCGGCGCAAATACCTGGAAGGCATGGACAGCGATATCCAGGACCTCGATGGCCTGGTTGACGAAATGCTCACTTACGCGCGCCTGGAACAAGGCTCGCCGGCGCTGAATTTCCAGCGGGTCGACCTCAATGCCCTGCTTGATCAGGTGATCGGCGAATTATCGCCACTGCGTGCGCAGATAGAGGTGGCCCGAGGTATCTGCCTGTCTTCGGCGCATTGGGACGACGCCTGGGTCGACGCCGAACCGCGTTACCTGCACCGTGCCCTGCAGAACCTGGTGAGCAATGCCATGCGCCACGCCCAGGGGCGGGTCCTGATCAGTTATCAGGTGGGCCAGGTGCGTTGCCGCATCGATGTGGAAGACGACGGCCCGGGCGTACCGGAAAGCGCCTGGGAGCGCATCTTCACGCCGTTCCTGCGCCTGGACGACAGCCGCACGCGCGCCTCGGGTGGGCATGGCCTGGGGCTGTCGATCGTGCGGCGGATCATCTACTGGCACGGCGGGCGGGCGCTGATCGGCAAGAGCAATAATCTGGGGGGCGCGTGCTTCAGCCTGAGCTGGCCCAGGGAGCAGGGCAAACCCTGACATCGCCATCGCGGGCAAGCCCGACTCCCACAGGTTGAAATGCATTCCAAGGTGGGAGCTGGCTTGCCTGCGATAGCTATCTTTCAGGCGCCAACAGCCATCAGGCTCAACAACTGCCCCCCATCCACCGCAAACTGCCCCACCAGCTCCTTGCCATGACACCATTCGCTGGACAGGTCCGTCAGCAACCGCAGCCTTATATGCCCGGCCTCTGACCACTCCAGCACCTCGGCATGCTCAAAGTAAAAGCGCTTGCCCACGATCGGATACAGCGCCTTGAACAGGCTCTCCTTGGCCGAAAACGTCAGCGTCACCAACAAAGCGATCTGCTCGCGGTCCAGCGCACCCATGCGCTGCAATTCATCAGCGGTCAGAATCTCCCCGGCCAAGCGCTCGGCCCGCTCCAGTGACAGCAGACTCTCCAGGTCCATGCCCAGCCCGCGCCATTGCGCCTTGCGCCCGACAATCGCCGCGGCATGCCCGGTGCTGTGGGTGATCGAACCGCTGACAGACGCTGGCCACACCGGCGCACGGTCGTCGCCGATGGCGGGGATGCAGTCGAGATGATCGAGCTGTTGCAGCGCAGCGCGCGCGCAGAGCCGGCCGGCCAGAAACTCGGCCTGGCGCTTGGCCACCGAGCGCTGGATGCTGGCCGGCGGCGGCACGGCGCTGCGCTGGAAATCGCCCGTCGCTAACAAGGCCGGGTCAAAACGCGTGCTGAAAAACACCGTGCCGGGTAAGGGTTCGGGCAGCGGCCAGTGGGCGTCAAGCGGGGTGCAGCAAGCGGGAAGGGAATTCATGGGCGGTATTTTGCCCAGTTGCGTTTGCCGCGCATAGCCCGTAGCGGTTCGGCGCTTGTTCAGGGGCAGTTCAGGGGCGTTTGCGTAGGCTGATCGCAACAGCCAAAACGCGTATGAGGTAACACACCATGACTGCGATCAAAAAGCTGATACTGGCCTTGACCCTGCTCAGTGCCACCGCCGGAGCCCAGGCCTCTGAGGGTGGGTTCGCCGAGTTCGGCAGGGAGAAAACCAGGAAAACCAGCAGCCTGATCCAGCGTGTGAGCTTTGAAGACGTTGGCAGCCAAGCCACGCCCTGGGGCCAGTCCCTGGGCCTGGCAACCCCGCAGCCGGGTTACCGCGCCGGTTATGAACACCTGAGCGGCCAGTTCAATGGCATTAAACTGCGCCCGCAAGACCTGCAAGGCCGCTATGATATCCCTCTGTCGGACAGTTGATTTGCCTTGGAGAGCCTTATGAAATTGCTGGTGGTGGAAGATGAGGCGCTGCTGCGTCATCACCTGTTTACCCGCCTGACCGACAGCGGCCATGTGGTCGAAGCCGTGGCCAATGCCGAAGAGGCGCTGTACCAGACCGGCCAGTTCAACCACGACCTGGCGATCATCGACCTGGGCCTGCCCGGCATGGGCGGCCTCGACCTGATCCGCCAGTTGCGCACCCAGGCCAAGACCTTCCCGATCCTGATCCTCACGGCCCGCGGCAACTGGCAGGATAAGGTCGAAGGCCTGGCCGCCGGCGCCGATGACTACGTGGTCAAGCCGTTCCAGTTCGAAGAGCTGGAGGCGCGGATGAATGCCTTGCTGCGCCGCTCCAGTGGCTTTACCCAGTCGACCATTGTCGCCGGGCCCTTGTTGCTGGACCTCAACCGCAAGCAGGCGTCCCTCGACGAACAGCCGCTGGCGTTGACGGCCTATGAATACCGCATCCTTGAATACCTGATGCGCCATCACCAGCAGGTGGTCCCCAAGGACCGCTTGATGGAGCAGCTCTACCCCGATGACGACGAGCGCGACCCGAATGTCATCGAAGTGCTGGTCGGCCGCCTGCGCCGCAAGCTGGAAGGCCCGGCCGGGTTCAAGCCGATCGACACCGTGCGTGGCTTGGGCTACCTGTTCAATGAGCGCTGCCGTTGATTCGCTCGCTACGCGTGCGCTTGATGCTGGCGGCCGCCACCCTGGCCGTGCTGTTCATGCTGGGCTTGTTGCCGGCCATGCAGGGGGCGTTCAGCCTGGCGTTGCAGGATTCCATCGAACAGCGCCTGGCCTCGGACGTCACCACGCTGATTTCCGCCGCACGGGTGGAGAATAACCACCTGCAAATGCCCGCGCAGTTGCCGGACGAACGCTTCAACCTCACCGACAGCCGCCTGCTCGGCTACATCTATGACCGCGAAGGCCACCTGGTCTGGCGCTCGCGGGCGACCAAGGAAGAAAACATCAACTACAAACCGCGCTACGACGGGCGCGGCAATGAATTTGCGCGGATTCGCGAAGCCGATGGCCAGGAATTCTTCGTGTATGACGTCGAGGTCAGGCTGCTGGGCGGCAAGAGTGCCGCGTTCAGCATCGTGGCCCTGCAACCGGTGCGCGAATACCAGTTGACCCTCGAAGGCCTGCGCGAAAACCTCTACCTGGGCTTCGGCGCGGCGCTGCTGGTATTGCTGACCTTGCTCTGGCTGGGCTTGACCTGGGGCCTGCAAGCCCTGCGCCGGCTGAGCCAGGAACTCGACCAGATCGAAGGCGGCATCCGCGAGAGCCTCTCCGAACAACACCCGCGCGAATTGCTGCGCCTCACCGGCTCCCTCAACCGCTTGCTGCACAGCGAGCGTGAACAGCGGGCGCGTTACCGCGATTCCCTCGACGACCTGGCCCACAGCCTGAAAACCCCGCTGGCGGTGCTGCAGGGCGTGAGCGAAGACATGGCCCAACGCCCCGAAGACCGCGACCAGGCTTGGGTGCTGCAGTCACAGATCGAGCGCATGAGCCAGCAGATCAGCTACCAGTTGCAACGCGCCAGCCTGCGCAAAAGCGGCCTGGTGCGCCACCAGGTGCGCCTGGCTCCGGTGCTGAAAAGCCTGTGCGACACGCTGGACAAGGTCTACCGCGACAAGCGCGTTACGGTGTCCTACAAGCTGCCGGAAGACTGCGACGTGCCCATCGAGAAAGGCGCCTTGCTCGAATTGCTCGGCAACCTGCTGGAAAACGCCTATCGCCTGTGCTTGAGCGAAGTGCGTATCAGCCTGGTGCAGAGCGAGGAAGGCAGTGAGCTGTGTATAGAAGATGATGGGCCGGGTGTGCCGCCGGACCAGCGTGCGCGGATCCTGCAACGGGGCGAACGGCTGGACCGCCAGCATCCGGGGCAGGGGATCGGGTTGGCAGTGGTCAAGGACATCATTGAAAGCTACGGCGCGCGGCTGACTTTGGTGGACTCGCCTTTGGGCGGGGCGGCGTTCAAGATTCATTTTCCGGCCTTGTGATCCCCATTGGCGGTGCAGGCCTCTTCGCGAGCAAGCCCGCTCCCACATTTGACCGGGTTCCCACACTTAAAATTGTGAATACATTCCAAATGTGGGAGCGGGCTTGCTCGCAAAAGCGTCAGTAGAAGCGGCACACCTTCCCGATAGGCTCATAAGGCGGATATCCGCCAAATTGTAGGACGGGATCGGACAGCCCGGCGGAAAACCGCCACTTGAGTCAGTGCGGGGGAGGGGGCATGGATGCCCCAAGCCCTGATGTCTAAAGGCCTCCAACCTTTTTCAGCAAAGTGGCACGGCGTTTGCGATAAGGACTACAGCGCAGGCCTGGCCCTTCCGGTCTCGCAAACAACAAATCCCTCCAGTGCAGGAGGGTTCGCAATTCAAGTGTCGTGGGCAATGGCGGATATTTGCCACACGGGACGATTGAGGAACTTTGCAATGACGACTCGTCAGCCAATCTATAAATCCCTGTATTTCCAGGTGATCGTTGCAATCGTAATCGGCATCTTGCTCGGTCACTTCTACCCGCAGACCGGCGTGGCCCTCAAGCCACTGGGTGACGGGTTCATCAAACTGATCAAAATGGTCATCGCCCCGATCATCTTCTGCACCGTTGTCAGCGGCATCGCTGGCATGCAGAGCATGAAATCGGTCGGCAAAACCGGCGGCTACGCGCTGCTGTACTTCGAAGTCGTTTCCACCATTGCGCTGCTGATCGGCCTGATCGTGGTCAACGTCGTGCAACCGGGCGCCGGCATGCACATCGACGTAGCGACGCTGGACGCTTCCAAAGTAGCGGCCTACGTCACCGCCGGTAAGGACCAGAGCATCGTCGGCTTTATCCTCAACGTCATCCCGAACACCATCGTCGGCGCCTTCGCCAACGGCGACATCCTGCAAGTGCTGATGTTCTCGGTGATCTTCGGTTTCGCCCTGCATCGCCTGGGTGCCTATGGCAAGCCGGTGCTGGACTTCATCGATCGCTTCGCCCACGTGATGTTCAACATCATCAACATGATCATGAAGCTCGCGCCTATCGGTGCCCTGGGCGCCATGGCGTTCACCATCGGTGCCTACGGCGTAGGTTCGCTGGTGCAACTGGGCCAGTTGATGATCTGCTTCTACATCACCTGCCTGCTGTTCGTGCTGGTGGTGCTGGGCGGTATCTGCCGCGCCCACGGCTTCAGCGTGATCAAACTGATCCGCTACATCCGTGAAGAGCTGCTGATCGTGCTGGGTACGTCGTCTTCCGAGTCGGCACTGCCGCGCATGCTGATCAAGATGGAGCGTCTGGGCGCGAAGAAATCCGTGGTTGGCCTGGTGATCCCGACTGGCTACTCGTTCAACCTGGACGGTACATCGATCTACCTGACCATGGCGGCCGTGTTCATCGCCCAGGCGACCGACACCCACATGGACATCACCCACCAGATCACCCTGCTGCTGGTGCTGCTGCTGTCCTCCAAGGGCGCTGCAGGTGTAACCGGCTCGGGCTTCATCGTGCTGGCTGCCACCCTGTCGGCTGTCGGCCACCTGCCGGTTGCCGGCCTGGCGCTGATCCTGGGTATCGACCGCTTCATGTCCGAAGCCCGCGCGCTGACCAACCTGGTGGGTAACGCCGTTGCCACCATCGTTGTGGCCAAGTGGGTCAAGGAACTGGACACCGACAAGCTGCAAAGCGAGCTGGCATCCGGCGGTACCGGTATCTCCGAAACCCGCGAAATCGACGACCTGGGCGTGGCCGAAGGCCCTGCACCTGTGGTCAAGTAAGCGGCAGATGGCGTGAACTAACGCCGTCAGCAACACACAAACGCCCCGACTGGTTCGGGGCGTTTGCGTTTCCGGCACATCACGTCAGTGGCTTTTGTTTTACAGTAAGTGAATCGGTTGAAACGCTTGCAGGAGGTTGTGTGGACAGTGTGGATCTGAATGTCCTGCGTAGCGTGCTCGAATGGCGCCGCGCCGGGCATCGCGTGGTGTTGTACAGCGTGGTGCAGACCTGGGGCAGCGCGCCGCGCCCACCGGGAGCAATGTTGGCGTTGCGTGGCGACGGGGTGGTGATCGGCTCGGTGTCGGGTGGTTGCATCGAGGATGACTTGATCGCGCGACTGCAGGATGGCCGCTTGCCTGAAGATGGGCCGCCGGTGCAGTTGGTGACCTACGGCGTCACCCGTGATGAGGCTGCGCGTTTTGGCCTACCGTGTGGCGGTACGCTGCGCCTGACCGAGGAGCGTGTGGATGAGTGGGCGTGGGTCACGGAGTTGTTGGCCCGTTGTGAAGATCATCAGATCGTCGCGCGTGAGCTGGACCTGGCCGGCGGCCAAGTCACCTTGAGCAGCGCGAGCAAGACCGACGTGGTGACCTTTGATGGCGAGCGCTTGCGCGCGATCTACGGCCCACGCTGGCGCCTGTTGCTGATCGGCGCGGGGCAGTTGTCGCGCTACGTGGCCGAAATGGCGCGCTTGCTGGATTTCGAAGTGCTGATCTGCGACCCACGCGAAGAGTTCGTCTACGGCTGGGAAGAACAGCACGGCCGTTTTGTACCAGGCATGCCCGATGAAGCGGTGCTGAACATCCAGACCGATGAGCGCACGGCCATCGTCTGCCTAACCCATGACCCGCGACTGGACGATATGGCGCTGCTGACGGCGCTTAATTCCAGCGCGTTCTACATCGGTGCGCTCGGCTCCAGGGTCAACAGCCAGAAACGCCGGGAAAACCTGGCGGCACTGGGGCTGTCGGAGCAGGCGATTGCGCGCCTGCACGGGCCGATCGGTTTGCATATCGGCAGCCATACCCCGTCGGAAATCGCACTGTCGCTGATGGCGGAAATTGTAGCGATCAAGAACGGCGTGGCGCCGATGCAGAAGAAACCGTTGCCGGTGGTGGCCGAGTGACAGTGACGGCGATTGTACTGGCGGCGGGGCAGGGCAGCCGTTTCCGCGCCGAAGCGGGGGCAGATCGGGATAAGTTGTTGGCTGATTGTGTCGGCCTGGATGGCGTGATTCGGCCGGTAATCGAGCAGGTGCTGGTGAACCTGCCGGTGCGCATCGCAAGGCGTTGGGTGGTGACGTCACCGGAGCGAACGGAAGTCATTCGGTTGGCCAAGGCGTATGGCTGCAAAGTGCTGCTGCTACGCTCGGCCGGTATGGGCGAGAGTATTGCGGCAGCGGTGGCCGCCAGCGGCTCTGTGGACGGTTGGCTGGTCGTACTGGGGGATATGCCGTTTATTCAGTCATCGAGCATTGAGCGGGTGATCGATGGGCTGGAGGAGGATGGCATCAGCGTACCGGTGCAGGAGGGTCGGTATGGTCATCCTGTGGCGTTTGGCCGAGCGTTTGGGCCGGGCTTGATGGGGTTGACGGGGGATCGTGGGGCCAAGTCTCTGTTTGCCCAGGCGATGGTGCGCGAAGTGCGGGTAGATGATCCCGGTGTGTTGTGGGATGTGGACGTGCCACATTTATTGAATTTCAGATGATCCAACTGTGGGAGCGGGCTTGCTCGCGAAAGCGGTGGTTCAGTCATAAATATATCAACTGACACACCGCATTCGCGAGCAAGCCCGCTCCCACATTGGATCTGTGGCGTTTTCCGAATAGCATAAAAAAGCCCCGCCTGATCACTCAGGCGGGGCTTTTTACAGCGGTTGGAATCAGGCGAGCGGTTTGGTCTCGTGCTCTGCTTCCCGTGCCGCAGCAGCAGCGGCGGCCTCAGCTTCCTTGCGACGACGACGCACTTCACGTGGGTCGTTCGGCGCACGGCCGTTTTCGGTCAGGGCGCTGGCCGGTGCGGCCTCAACCACTGGCGCAACCACTTCGGCTTCTACCGGCGCTTCGACAACGGGTGCAGGTTCCACGACCGGAGCTGGCTCAACCACCGGGGCAGGCTCGACAACCTCGACCTCGGCAACCGGTGCCGGCGCTTCCTCTACCACTGGGGCAGGGGCGGGCGTTTCAACCGCAGCGGCAGGCTCGGCAGTCCATTGGAAGGCGGTCTGTTCTTCGCGCTTTTCTTCAAAAGCGTGACGCACTTCCGGGACGGCTTCGACAACCGGTGTTTCAACCACTGGCTCAGGCTCAACCACGGTGGCGGGTTCTGCAGCGGCCACTTCGACTTCCGGCTGGGCGTGCGGCGCCTGTGCAACTTCCACTTCCGGAACGACTGGCGCTTCGATCGGGGTAGTCGCTTCGACAACCGGTGCTTCAACCACTGGAGCTTCAACGGCAGGCGCTTCAACAGCCGGCGTTTCAGCTACAGGGGCGTCGGCGGCAGGTGCTTGCACAACAGCGGTTTCTTCAACAGCCGCAGTAGCGCGTTCAGCCTGTTCGTGAGCCTGGGCTTCAGCTGGTGCACTGATGACCGAGCTGGCGACGGCAGGGGTAACGGCCAGGCCGGCAGCCAGTTCGGCGCCAGTCGGTTCGTTGCTGGTTGCTTCTGTGTGTTCGCCGGCTTCTTCCGAGCCTTCGATCACGTTGCCGTTGGCATCACGCTGACGCTCACGACGGTTGCTGCGACGACGCTGGCCACGGGAGCGGCGGCGTGGACGATCGCCTTCGGCGTTGTCCTGACCGTCTTCCTGCAGTTGCTCTTCGCCGGTCAACAGCTCTTCTTCTTCGCTGGCCGCGGCGGTTTGTTCGGCACGTGGTTGACGCTCTTCACGCGGAGCGCGAGGTTGACGTTCTTCACGTGGCGCACGTTCTTCACGCGGCTGGCGAGCCGGACGTTCTTCTGCGGCAACGGCGGCACCGGCAACGGCTGGGGCGGCGTCCAGCGGCTCGCGCAATTCGCGCACGCGCTCCTCACGCTCGCCACGTGGCTTGCGGTCTTCACGCGGAGCACGTGGGGTGCGTGGTGCGCGCTCTTCACGCGGTGCACGTTCTTCACGGGCTACGGTCGGGGTTTCTTCACGGGCTTCGCGAGGTGCGCGTTCTTCACGTGGTGCGCGCTCTTCACGCGGCGCACGTTCTTCGCGCGGCTTGCGCTCTTCGTCACGACGGCCGTTGCGGTTGCGGCTCTGCTGGCGACCGTTGCGACGTTCTTCGTTGCGTGCCGGGCGCTCGGCGGCAGGTTTTTCAACCACGACGGGAGCAGCGGGCTCTTCCTTGGTGGCGAACAGGCTGACCAGGGACTTCACCAGGCCTTTGAACAGGCTTGGCTCAGGCATCGCGACCGGTGTGGCAACCGGAGCGGCGGCTTCAACCGGCATCGGTGCGTTGGCGCGGGCCGGCGCGGTCTTCACGGCAGCTTCCTGGCGGACCAGGGTGCGGGTCGCGGCGGCTGCTGGCTGGACTTCTTCCACTTCAGCGGCGGCCGCGGCGATTTCGTAGCTGGACTGGCCACTGTGGGCTTCCGGGCTGTCATCGCGCAGGCGCTGCACTTCGAAGTGCGGCGTTTCGAGGTGATCGTTCGGCAGGATGACGATACGGGCACGGGTGCGCAATTCGATCTTGGTGATCGAGTTGCGTTTTTCGTTGAGCAGGAACGCAGCAACCGGGATCGGCACTTGCGCGCGGACTTCGGCGGTGCGGTCTTTCAGGGCTTCTTCTTCGATCAGGCGCAGGATCGCGAGCGACAGCGATTCAACGTCACGGATGATGCCGGTGCCGTTGCAACGCGGGCAGACGATGCCGCTGCTTTCGCCCAGGGATGGACGCAGGCGCTGACGGGACATTTCCAGCAGGCCGAAGCGCGAGATACGGCCGACTTGCACGCGGGCACGGTCGGCTTCCAGGCATTCGCGGACTTTCTCTTCCACGGCGCGCTGGTTCTTGGCGGGGGTCATGTCGATGAAGTCGATCACGATCAGGCCGCCGATGTCACGCAGGCGCAGCTGGCGGGCGATTTCTTCAGCCGCTTCCAGGTTGGTCTGCAGGGCGGTTTCTTCGATGTCGCTGCCTTTGGTCGCACGCGCCGAGTTGATGTCGATGGACACCAGGGCTTCGGTCGGGTCGATCACGATGGAGCCGCCGGAAGGCAGTTCGACCACGCGCTGGAAGGCGGTCTCGATCTGGCTTTCGATCTGGAAACGGTTGAACAGCGGAACGCTGTCTTCGTACAGCTTGATCTTGCTGGCGTACTGCGGCATCACCTGGCGGATGAAGGTCAGGGCTTCGTCCTGGGCTTCAACGCTGTCGATCAGCACTTCGCCGATGTCCTGGCGCAGGTAATCGCGGATCGCGCGGATGATCACGTTGCTTTCCTGGTAGATCAGGAACGGCGCGGAACGATCCAGGGACGCTTCCTTGATGGCGGTCCACAGTTGCAGCAGGTAATCGAGGTCCCACTGCATTTCTTCGCTGCTGCGGCCAAGGCCTGCAGTGCGAACGATCAGGCCCATGTCGGCGGGGGCGACCAGGCCGTTCAGCGCTTCGCGCAGTTCATTGCGCTCTTCGCCTTCGATGCGGCGGGAAATGCCGCCGGCACGTGGGTTGTTCGGCATCAGGACCAGGTAGCGGCCGGCGAGGCTGATGAAGGTGGTCAGGGCGGCGCCCTTGTTGCCACGTTCTTCTTTTTCGACCTGGACGATGACTTCCTGGCCTTCGCTCAGGACGTCCTTGATGTTGACGCGGCCTTCAGGGGCTTTCTTGAAGTACTCGCGGGAGATTTCTTTGAGGGGCAGGAAGCCGTGGCGCTCGGAGCCGAAATCGACAAAGGCAGCCTCAAGGCTTGGTTCGATGCGAGTAATCCGGCCTTTATAGATGTTGGCCTTCTTTTGCTCGCGTGCACCGGACTCGATGTCCAGGTCGTAGAGGCGTTGGCCATCTACCAGCGCAACACGCAACTCTTCGGGTTGAGTTGCGTTAATCAGCATTCTTTTCATGTTGTACCGTCGGTTTCCGGGCTGCCGGAAACGGCGTTCGGCACACACGACTTCTCACGGTCGGTGTCAGGTGCGTCAAGAGTGGTTGGCCACTCCAGTGTCCAGCAATAACAGGCCAATTGGGCCGGTATCGCGACGGACGCGTCCTGCTTGTTAGCGGTGGTGACAAAGGCACCACTTCAACAAAAGCTAAGGTCAGGAGGAGGAATCAACCGGCGACTGTGGACGAGATGAAGCGTCTAAATATAAGCCTAGTGCTACACGGTCCGACGGTTGTGCATCTCCACCCTACACGTATCCCTGATAATTCGGGTGCTGCCGCGCGCAGAATCCGCAGCGGGTTGGCATTTACCGTGTTCTCCAATGGGGAGTCCACGCTCATGGCTAAACAAGACCGGGTGTGGGCGATTGCGCTCTCATCCGGCTCTTAACAGGCGTTGTTTCCGAAGCATTCGCCATGGTCTGGTCCAAGACTGACTGCACTTTGTGAACTGGCCGTAAATATCGGCGCAACACGCGAGTATTCACCCTGCGTATCGCACTCGCTTCAGGCCTCATGTCACCTGCGCTTGTTACAATCCTGAGCCTTCCAAGGTGGCGAACACCCCGTAGGACGGCCTCGCGTCCTGATGAATTGCGATGGTCAGGGCCGGCAGTTTGCCGCAAGTCCTCTGTCCAGGCCGCTTTTGGCGGCGTTCGCGACTATAGCAGCAATGATTAAGTGCTTCAATTCCATAAAAAATTGTTATCATCGCCGCCATGACCACTACCGCCCCCCAGACCCCCAGCGTCCAGCTGCTCGAGGTCTCGCCGGAATATGCCGGCCAACGCATCGATAATTTTCTCCTGGCCAGGCTCAAAGGCGTGCCCAAGACCTTGATCTACCGCATCTTGCGTAAAGGCGAAGTGCGGGTGAACAAGGGCCGGATCAAGCCCGAGTACAAGCTGCAGGCGGGCGATATCGTCCGCGTGCCGCCGGTGCGCGTGCCTGAGCGCGACGAGCCCGTGCCATTGGCCCAGGGCCTGTTGCAGCGCCTGGAAGCGTCGATCGTGTTCGAAGATAACAAACTCATCGTGATCAACAAGCCCTGCGGGATTGCCGTTCACGGCGGCAGCGGCCTGACGTTCGGCGTGATCGAAGCCTTCCGGCAGTTGCGCCCCGATGCCAAGGAGCTGGAGCTGGTCCATCGCCTGGACCGCGACACGTCCGGCCTGCTGATGATCGCCAAGAAACGCAGCATGCTGCGCCACCTGCACACCGCCCTGCGCGGCGATGGCGTCGACAAGCGCTACATGGCGCTGGTGCGCGGCAACTGGGCCAGCTCGATCAAAAGCGTGCGTGCGCCATTGCAGAAGAGCAACCTGCGTTCCGGCGAGCGCATGGTCGAAGTGGACGAGGAGGGCAAGGAGGCCCTGACCCTGTTCAAGGTGCTGCGTCGTTTCGGTGACTTCGCCACGATGGTGGAGGCCAAGCCGGTCACCGGTCGCACCCACCAGATTCGCGTGCACACCCTGCACGCGGGCCACAGCATTGCGGGCGATACCAAATACGGCGATGAGGATTTCTCCAAGGAGATCCGCGACCTGGGCGGCAAGCGCCTGTTCCTGCACGCCTACATGCTTACCGTGCCGCTGCCCGATGGCGGCGAACTGAAGCTGCAGGCACCGGTCGATGAGATGTGGGCCAAGACCGTGGAGCGCTTGAGTGTCGCACCTTGATTACAAACTGCTGATTTTCGACTGGGACGGGACACTGGCCAACTCCATTGGCCGCATTGTCGAATCGATGCACATGGCCTCGACCCGCTCGGGTTTCGACCTGTGCAGCGACCTGGCGGTCAAGGGCATCATTGGCTTGGGCCTGCCTGAGGCGATCCGTACCTTGTACCCCGAGATCAGTGACGCCGGGCTGGTCGCGTTCCGTGAGCACTACGCCGATCACTACATCGCCCTGGAAGCTGAGCCCTCGCCGCTGTTCGAGGGTGTGGTGCAATCCCTGGAGGCGTTCCGTGCCGAGGGCTATCAGCTGGCGGTCGCCACCGGCAAGGCCCGTCGCGGGCTGGACCGGGTGCTCAAGGCTCACGGGTGGGAAGATTATTTCGACATCACCCGTGCCGCCGATGAAACTGCCAGCAAGCCGCACCCTCTGATGCTGGAGCAGATCCTGGCGCACTGCGGTGTATCGCCGCGCCAGGCCTTGATGGTGGGCGATGCTTCCTTTGACCTGATGATGGCGCGCAATGCAGGCATGGACAGCGTGGCGGTCAGCTATGGCGCCCAGTCTGCCGAGGCCTTGCAATGCTATGAGCCCAGGCTGACGATTGATCATTTTTCCGAATTGCAGGCCTGGCTCGGCCGGGCTTTATAAGTCTTTGCTGGGGTTGATGGCATGAGTGATGAGTGGAAAGCGCCCGAAAAGGCTGAAAGCGGTGATGACAAGAGCTGGAAGCTGCTGGAGAAAACCCTCCTGGCCAGTGTCCAGGAGCAGCGTCGTGCACGGCGTTGGGGGATTTTCTTCAAGCTGCTGACGTTTACCTGGCTGATCGCCATGCTGGTGCTGTTCAGCCCGCTGATGGACATGGAAAAAAGCGCGACCCGTGGCGCCGGTTATACCGCGTTGATCGAAGTGCGCGGCGTGATCGCCGACAAGGAGCCTGCCAGTGCCGACAACCTCGTCAGCAGCCTGCGGGCAGCGTTTGAAGACCCCAAGGTCAAGGGCGTGATCCTGCGTATCAACAGCCCGGGCGGCAGTCCGGTGCAGTCGGGTTATGTGTACGACGAAATTCGCCGCCTGCGCGGCCTGCACCCGGATATCAAACTGTACGCGGTGATTGCCGACCTGGGCGCCTCGGGTGCCTATTACATTGCCAGCGCCGCAGACCAGATCTACGCTGACAAGGCCAGCCTGGTCGGTTCGATTGGCGTGACGGCGGCCGGTTACGGTTTTGTCGGCACCATGGAGAAGCTGGGCGTGGAGCGGCGCATCTACACCTCGGGCGAGCACAAGGCGTTCCTTGACCCGTTCCAGCCGCAGAAGGCCGATGAAACCCAATTCTGGCAGGGCGTGCTCGACACCACCCATCGCCAGTTCATTGCCAGCGTGAAACAGGGGCGCGGTGATCGGCTGAAGGATAAAGACCATCCGGAACTGTTCTCCGGGCTGGTCTGGACCGGCGAGCAGGCGTTGCCGCTGGGCTTGGTCGACGCGTTGGGCAGTGCCAGCTCGGTGGCGCGGGATGTGATTGGCGAGAAGGAGTTGGTGGATTTCACGGTTGAGGAGTCGCCGTTTGATCGGTTCTCCAAGAAGCTTGGTTCAAGCGTGGCTGAAAAGCTGGCGTTGTACATGGGCTTCCAGGGCCCGACGCTGCGCTGATATTTCAGCGCTGACGCCGTTCAAAATGTGGGAGCGGCGGTGCGACGATTCGACTTGCTCGCGAAAGCGGTCTACCAGTCGACATTTATAGCGACTGATTCACCGCATTCGCGAGCAAGCCCGCTCCCACAGTGGTTTTGTGGTGTTCTTAGGGGATTTGTACGCCTTCGGCCAGTAGCATGTCCACCAGGCGAATCAGCGGTAAGCCGACAAGGCTCGTCGCATCCGGCCCTTCGGTACTCTGGAACAGGCTCACACCCAGCCCCTCGGCCTTGAAACTGCCCGCACAGTCATACGGCTCTTCGATCCGCAGGTAGCGTTCGATGCGTTCCACGTCCAGCTCGCGCATGTGCACGGTAAAAGGAACGCAATCGACCTGGCAGCGCCCCGTCTCGCTGTTCAGCAGCGCCAACCCGGTGAGGAAGCTCACGCGCTTGCCGCTGGCGGCCAACAGTTGTTCGCGGGCTTTTTCGAAGGTGTGGGGCTTGCCGATAATGCGGCCTTCCAGCGCGGCGACCTGGTCTGAACCGATGATCAGGTGCCCCGGATAGCTGGCAGCCAAGGCCCGTGCCTTCTGTTCTGCCAGGCGCTTGACCAGCTCCACGGCGGATTCATTTTCGCGATGGCTTTCGTCGATATTCGGCGAGCCGCAGATGAACGGCAGGTGCAGGCGGCTGAGCAATTCCCGGCGATAAACCGAGCTGGATGCGAGTAATAAAGGCAGCATGGGCGTCTCCTCTGGGCGGCCACGGATTCTAGCGGGGCGACCGGCTGACGCACAGGGCTGAATTTCCTTTGACATGGCCGGGTGCATCCCTATAATGCTGCGCCTATGTTGAATGACCCGATTCCACCTCACGTTGACCCGCGCAAATTGGCTGATCGTGGCACTTCCCTTCAAGGTGAATTGCCGCTGGCCGATTTGGAGAGACTCTGCGACTCGCTTTCCGACACTGTCGGTGCGGTCCAGGCCAAATTCGTTTTTGAACGAGATGAACGTAAATCTGTGGTGATCCACAGCCTTATCGACACCGAAGTCAAAATGGTTTGCCAGCGTTGTCTTGAGCTGGTCACCCTGCCGATCCACAGCGAGTGCAGTTATGCCGTGGTGAAGGAGGGTGCGAATACCCAGTCGTTGCCGAAAGGTTATGACGTGCTGGAACTGGGCGAAGATCCTTTGGATCTGCATGCACTGATCGAGGAGGAGCTTTTGCTCGCCTTGCCCATTGTGCCTGCTCATCATCCGGAAGAATGCCAGCAGCCGGCGGGCCTCGATGACGAGCCCGAACCGAGCGAGGACGAGGTAACGCGGTCCAACCCGTTCAGTGTATTGGCGCAGTTAAAGCGTGACCCAAACGTTTAGGAGTTAATCAATTATGGCTGTTCAGCAGAACAAAAAATCCCGCTCCGCCCGTGACATGCGCCGTTCGCACGACGCTCTCGAGGCTAGCACCCTGTCCGTGGAAAAGACCACCGGTGAAGTTCACCTGCGTCACCACGTATCGCCAGAAGGCGTATACCGTGGCCGTAAAGTGATCGACAAGGGCGCTGACGAGTAATCACTTGTCTGCTCTAGTCATCGCGATAGACGCAATGGGCGGGGACTTCGGTCCCCGCAGCATTGTTCAGGCCTGCATTGCCAGCCTGGCTGCAACACCCTCGCTGCACCTGACCCTCGTCGGTCAACCCTCCTTACTTGAAGCATTGATTGCCAGCCATCCGGCGGTGGATCGCGCGCGCCTGACGATTACGCCGGCCAGCGAAACCATCACCATGGATGAAAAGCCGGCGGCAGCCCTGCGCGGCAAGCCTGACTCTTCGATGCGGGTGGCCCTGGAGCTGTTGCGCGACGGCAAGGTGCAGGCCTGTGTCAGTGCCGGCAATACCGGGGCCTTGATGGCATTGTCGCGGTTTGTGCTCAAGACCTTGCCGGGCATTGACCGGCCGGCGATGGTGGCGGCGATTCCGACGCAGAAAGGCTACTGCCAGTTGCTGGACCTGGGCGCGAACGTCGATTGCAGTGCCGAGCACCTGTACCAGTTCGCCGTGATGGGCTCCGTGGCCGCCGAAGCACTGGGCGTGGCCCGCCCCAGGGTGGCCTTGCTGAACATCGGCACCGAAGACATCAAGGGTAATCAGCAGGTCAAGCTTGCCGCTGCGTTGTTACAGGGCGCGCGGGGCTTGAACTACATCGGTTTTGTCGAAGGTGACGGTTTGTACCGTGGCGAAGCCGATGTGGTGGTGTGCGACGGGTTTGTCGGCAACATCCTGCTCAAGTCCAGCGAAGGCCTGGCGACCATGATTGCCACGCGTATCGAAGCCTTGTTCAAGCAGAACCTGGCGTCGCGCCTGGTCGGCGCCCTGGCGCTGCCGTTGATGCGCCGCCTGCAGGCCGACCTGGCCCCGGCGCGTCATAACGGCGCGAGTTTCCTGGGGTTGCAGGGCATTGTGGTAAAAAGCCATGGCTCGGCAGGCGTCGAGGGCTTTCAGAGCGCGATTGCGCGGGCCGTGATCGAGATCCAGGAAAACCTGCCGCAACGCTTGCGCGGCCGTCTCGAGGACCTGTTGCCTTAGGCGAATCGGCCCGGGAGTGCTTAAATGTGACCGGCCAGTTCAATTGACCATCCAATCTGTCAGTTTCGTGCGCGCCCACCGTAGGCGTGCGCATTTTTGGCGACCAGATCATTAGGGGCTTGTTACATGTCTACATCCCTCGCATTCGTCTTTCCAGGGCAGGGTTCGCAGTCCCTCGGCATGTTGGCCGAGCTGGGCGCGCAATATCCGCTGATTCTGGACACCTTCAAGGAAGCTTCCGATGCCCTGGGTTACGACCTGTGGGCGCTGACCCAGCAGGGGCCGGAAGAGCAACTCAATCAAACCGACAAGACCCAGCCGGCCATCCTGACCGCTTCGATCGCCCTGTGGCGCTTGTGGCTGGCTGAAGGCGGCGCGCGCCCGGCATTTGTTGCCGGTCACAGCCTGGGCGAGTACAGCGCCCTGGTGGCGGCGGGCAGCCTGACCCTCGGTGAGGCGGTCAAGCTGGTCGAACGTCGTGGCCAATTGATGCAGGAAGCCGTTCCGGCCGGTCAGGGCGGCATGGCCGCTATCCTCGGCCTGGACGATGCCGTGGTCATCCAAGCCTGTGCCGAAGCCGCACAGGGCGAAGTGGTCAGCGCGGTGAATTTCAACTCCCCTGGCCAAGTGGTCATCGCGGGTGCCAAGGCGGCGGTCGAGCGCGCCATCGAAGGCTGCAAGGCGCGTGGCGCCAAGCGTGCGCTGCCGTTGCCGGTAAGCGTGCCATCGCACTGCGAGCTGATGCGCCCGGCGGCCGAGCGTTTTGCCGAGTCCATCGCCGCCATCAACTGGCAGGCGCCGCAGATCCCGCTGGTGCAGAACGTCAGCGCCGCCGTGGCCGCCGACCTCGACACCCTCAAGCGCGACCTGCTGGAGCAGCTCTACAAGCCCGTACGCTGGGTTGAATCGGTGCAGACCCTGGCCGCCAATGGCGCCACCGAATTGGTCGAGTGCGGCCCGGGCAAGGTCCTGGCCGGCTTGAACAAGCGCTGCGCCGACGGCGTGTCGACGGCCAACCTCAATACACCTGACGCCTTTGCTGCCGCTCGCGCAGCCCTGGCCTGAGCCTTTATTTCCGAACTTAGGAGAAGCCTGCATGAGTCTGCAAGGTAAAGTTGCACTGGTTACCGGCGCCAGCCGTGGCATTGGCCAGGCCATCGCCCTGGAGCTGGGCCGTCAGGGTGCCGTGGTGATCGGCACCGCCACCTCCGCCTCGGGCGCCGAGCGTATCGCCGCGACCCTGAAGGAAAACGGCGTCCAAGGCACCGGCCTTGAGCTGAATGTGACCAGCGATGAGTCCGTGGCCGCGGTACTGGCCGCGATCACTGCACAGTTCGGCGCGCCGGCCATTCTGGTGAATAACGCCGGTATCACCCGCGACAACCTGATGATGCGCATGAAAGACGACGAGTGGTACGACGTGGTCGATACCAACTTGAACAGTCTGTTTCGCCTGTCCAAGGGCGTTTTGCGTGGCATGACCAAGGCGCGTTGGGGTCGAATTATCAATATTGGCTCCGTAGTGGGTGCCATGGGCAACGCAGGCCAAGTAAACTACGCATCCGCCAAGGCCGGTCTGGAAGGTTTCAGCCGTGCATTGGCGCGTGAAGTCGGTTCGCGGTCGATTACGGTCAATTCGGTGGCCCCAGGGTTCATCGACACCGATATGACCCGCGAACTGCCTGAAGCACAGCGTGAAGCCTTGCTGACGCAGATTCCGCTGGGCCGCCTGGGCCAGGCTCAAGAGATCGCGAATGTGGTCACTTTCCTGGCATCCGACGGTGCGGCATACGTGACTGGGGCTACAATCCCGGTGAACGGCGGGATGTACATGAGTTAAATTGTGACGGATCGCTTCAAAAAAATGTCATACGAGCTGTCTAAAATCCGTTATAAAGCTGCAACTTAATTTATAGGCAGGTGGCCGACCGGGTACAGGGTGAAGCTTTCAGTTGAAAAGCTGAAATGGCTTTCTATACACTTACCCACTGGCCAGCTGCCTGAATTTGTCCATTAGGAGTTAAACAAGGTATGAGCACCATCGAAGAGCGCGTCAAGAAAATCGTCGCCGAGCAATTGGGCGTTAAGGAAGAAGAAGTGGTCAACACGGCTTCCTTCGTAGAAGACCTGGGTGCCGATTCCCTTGACACCGTTGAGCTGGTGATGGCTCTGGAAGAGGAATTCGAGACCGAAATCCCGGACGAAGAAGCTGAAAAAATCACTACTGTTCAAGCTGCCATCGACTACGTTACTAGCCACCAGGCGTAATAGTTTGTAGTCGTCGCTTGCTGTCAGGGAAAAACCGCACTGCTGTAACGGCGTGCGGTTTTTTCTTTAAGCACTGATGAAAAGTCGGTTCTGATGCACAGTGTCGTCATCAAGAAAAAGGAGAGTGCTGTGTCGCGTAGACGCGTCGTAGTCACCGGTATGGGTATGTTGTCGCCACTGGGCACGGATGTGCCAAGCAGTTGGCAGGGCATTCTGGCTGGCCGCAGTGGTATTGGTCTGATCGAACACACGGACCTTTCTGCCTATTCCACCCGTTTTGGCGGCTCGGTAAAGGGCTTCAATGTCGAGGAATATCTCTCGATCAAGGAGTCCCGCAAGCTCGACCTGTTCATTCAATACGGCCTGGCAGCCGGTTTTCAGGCGGTGCGCAACGCCGGCCTGGAAGTCACCGACGCCAACCGTGAGCGCATCGGCGTGGCCATGGGGTCGGGTATTGGCGGTTTGACCAATATCGAAGAAACCAGCCGCACGTTGCACGATTCCGGCCCCCGTCGAATTTCACCGTTCTTCGTGCCGGGTTCGATCATCAACATGATTTCCGGTTTCCTGTCCATCCACTTGGGCGCACAGGGGCCCAACTACGCGATTGCCACGGCCTGCACCACCGGCACGCACTGCATAGGCATGGCGGCGCGCAACATCGCCTATGACGAAGCCGACGTGATGATCGCCGGCGGCGCCGAAATGGCGGCCTGCGGGCTTGGCATGGGCGGCTTCGGCGCGTCCCGTGCGCTGTCGACCCGCAACGACGAGCCGACCCGTGCCAGCCGTCCCTGGGACAAGGGCCGTGATGGCTTCGTGCTGTCCGACGGCGCTGGTGCCCTGGTGCTGGAAGAGCTGGAGCACGCCAAGGCGCGTGGCGCCACCATCTACGCCGAGCTGATCGGCTTTGGCATGAGCGGCGACGCCTACCACATGACCTCGCCACCGTCCGACGGTGCGGGTGCCGCGCGCTGCATCACCAACGCCTTGCGTGATGCGAAGGTCAATGCGGACCAGGTGCAGTACATCAACGCCCATGGCACGTCGACCCCGACCGGCGATTTGGCGGAAGCCGAAGCCATCAAGTCGGTGTTCGGCGAGCATGCCTACAAGCTGGCGGTTAGCTCCACCAAGTCCATGACCGGCCATTTGCTGGGTGCTGCGGGCGCGGTCGAGGCGATCTTCAGCGTCATGGCGATCAAGGATCAGGTCGCTCCGCCGACCATCAACCTCGATGAGCCGGACGAAGGCTGCGACCTGAACTTCGTGCCTCACGAAGCGCAGCCGATGCCGATCGACGTGGTCATCTCCAACTCGTTCGGTTTTGGCGGTACCAACGGTTCCCTGGTGTTCCGCCGGTTCGCCGAGTGATGGAGAGCTGGGTCAACGGTCAGCCAGCGGACAGCGTGCCCCTGAAAGACCGTGGCCTGGCGTACGGCGATGGACTGTTCGAGACCATCGCCGTCAAGGCCGGGCAGCCCCTGCTGCTCGACCGTCACCTGCAGCGCCTCGAAGAGGGTTGCAGGCGGCTCGCCCTGATGGTGGATCACGTGCTGGTCCGCAGCGAAGTGCTGGCCTATGCCGCCGCCCTGGGCGACGGTGTTCTCAAGTTGATCCTCACCCGCGGCGACAGCCTGCGCGGGTATGGCGTCAACCCCGGCGCGCCGGTGCGCCGTATCTTGCAGGGCAATCCGCCTGCTACCTATCCCAACGCCCATGGAACCGACGGCATCCGCTTGTTTCCATGCGCTACCCGTTTGGCCGAGCAGCCGCTGCTGGCCGGTCTCAAGCACCTCAATCGCCTGGAGCAGGTGATCGCCCGCGCCGAGTGGCAGGACGCTGAGCATGCCGAAGGCTTGATGCTGGATCTGTCCGGACGCGTCATCGAGGGTGTATTCAGCAACCTGTTCCTCGTGCGCAACGGCTTGTTACTAACCGCTGATCTGACGCGTTGCGGCGTTGCCGGGGTGATGCGTGCCGAGATCCTGGCCCAGGCCCAAACGCTGAGCCTCCCGGTGGCCGTGGCCGACATCAGTCTTGAACAGCTGCAGCAGGCCGACGAAGTCTTCGTCTGCAACAGCGTGTATGGCATCTGGCCGGTGCGTGGGTACGCTGCTATGAGCTGGCCGGTTGGCCCGCTCACCCGTAAACTGCAGGGCATTGTTCGCGCGCTATTGGATATTTGAGTTGATACGAAAACTGGTTGTACTGCTGCTGATCGGTCTGTTCTCGGCGGCGTTGCTGTTGGGCTACGGCGCCTGGAAGTTCGATTCTGCCTTGAAGCAGCCCTTGAACCTGACCCAGGAGCAATTGCTCGACGTTCCGGCCGGGGCGACCCCGACCGGCACCTTCAATCGCCTGGAGGCGGACGGCGTGCTGGAAGGCGCCTTCTGGTTGCGCCTGTACTGGCGCTTCAACCTCGACGGCCAGCCCTTGCACAGCGGCGAATACCGCATGACCCCCGGCATGACTGCGCAGGGCCTGATCGGCCTGTGGCAGCGTGGCGAAGTGGTGCAATACAGCCTGACCCTGGTCGAAGGCTGGAATTTTCGCCAGGTGCGCTCGGCGCTGGCCAAGCATGAAAAAATTGTCCAGACCCTCTCGGGCCTGAGCGACAGCGAAGTGATGGACAAGCTCGGTCACCCCGGCGTGTTCCCCGAGGGTCGGTTCTTTCCCGATACCTACCGCTTCGTGCGTGGCATGACCGATGTCGAATTCCTGAAAAAAGCCTACAGCCGCCTGGACGATGTACTTGCCCAGGAGTGGAGCAAGCGCGCCGCCGATGTGCCGTACACCGACCCTTATCAAGCGCTGATCATGGCCTCCCTGGTGGAGAAAGAGACCGGCGTGCCCGAAGAGCGTGGGCAGATCGCTGGCGTATTCGTGCGGCGCTTGAAGGTCGGCATGCTGTTGCAGACCGACCCGACCGTCATCTACGGCCTGGGCGAACGCTACAACGGCAAGTTGACCCGTGCCCACCTCAAGGAAGCCAACCCCTACAACACCTACATGGTTGCAGGGCTGCCGCCGACACCCATCGCCATGGTCGGCCGCGAGGCGATCCACGCCGCGCTGAACCCGGTCGCGGGCAGCAGCCTGTATTTTGTTGCCCGGGGCGACGGCAGCCATATTTTCTCCGACGACCTGGATGCGCATAATGCCGCCGTGCGCGAGTTCCAGCTCAAGCGCCGCTCCGATTACCGCTCCAGCCCGGCACCGGCGGTGAAGCCCTTGGAAGAACCCACGCCGCCAGCCGAACCTGTGCCAACTGATACGCAGGCCGAACCTGTGCCGGACACCGCCGCGCCGCAAAGCTCGCAATAATTGACTAAGGACTGCCCGTGACTGGCTTGTTTATAACCCTGGAAGGCCCCGAAGGCGCCGGCAAAAGCACCAACCGCGATTACCTGGCCGAGCGCTTGCGCACCCAAGGCATCGAAGTGGTGTTGACCCGCGAGCCCGGTGGCACGCCGCTGGCCGAGCGTATCCGCGAAGTGCTGCTGACGCCGGGGGACGAGCAGATGAACCCGGACACCGAGTTGCTGTTGGTGTTCGCCGCCCGTGCCCAGCACCTGGCCGAGGTGATTCGCCCGGCCCTGGCGCGCGGTGCCGTGGTGATCTGCGACCGGTTTACCGACTCCACCTACGCCTACCAGGGCGGGGGGCGAGGCCTGTCCCTGGCGCGCATCGCTGCCTTGGAAACCTTCGTCCAGGGCGACTTGCGTCCGGACCTGACATTGGTATTCGACCTGCCGGTGGAAGTGGGCCTCGCCCGGGCCAGCGCCCGAGGTCGTCTCGACCGTTTCGAACTGGAAGGCCAAGCCTTCTTCGACGCCGTACGCACCGCGTTCCTCAAGCGTGCCGCCGCCGAGCCTGCGCGTTATTTCCTGCTGGACGCCGCCCAACCGCTGGCCCTTGTGCAGCAGGCCATTGATGCGCTGTTGCCGGACCTGCTGGAGCGCGCCCGTGGCTGAAGCCTACCCATGGCAAGACAGCCTGTGGCAACAACTGGCCGGGCGTGCCCAGCACGCCCACGCCTATTTGCTGCATGGCCCGATCGGCATCGGCAAGCGCGCGCTCGCCGAGCGCTTGATGGCCAGTCTGTTGTGCCGGCACCCTGTCAACCTGGAAGCCTGCGGCGAATGCAAATCCTGCCTGTTGCTCAAGGCCGGCAGCCACCCGGATAACTACCTGCTCGAACCCGAGGAAGCCGACAAGGCGATCAAGGTCGACCAGGTGCGTGACCTCGTCAGCTTCGTGGTGCAGACCGCGCAGATGGGCGGGCGCAAGGTGGTGTTGATCGAGCCGGTGGAGGCGATGAACATCAACGCCGCCAACGCCTTGCTCAAGAGCCTGGAGGAGCCGTCCGGCGATACCGTGTTGCTGCTGGTCAGCCACCAGTCCAGCCGTTTGTTGCCAACCATCCGCAGCCGCTGCGTACAGCAGGCGTGCCCATTGCCGAGCGAGGCTATGAGCCTTGAGTGGTTGGCGCAGGCGCTGCTGGAGTGCGGCCAGGACGAACGGGTCGAGTTGCTGACACTGGCGGCGGGCTCGCCGCTGGCTGCGGTCAAGCTGCACGCCCAGGGCGTGCGCGAGCAGCGGGCGCTGGTAGTGGATGGCGTAAAGAAATTGATCAAGCAGGAAGTCTCCGCCACCCAGTTGGCTGAAAGCGCCTGGAAGGACATTCCCCTGTTGCTGCTGTTCGACTGGTTCTGTGACTGGTCTAGCTTGATCCTGCGCTACCAGCTGACTCAGGACGAAAACGGCCTGGGCCTGCCGGACATGCGCAAAGTGGTGCAGTACCTCGCGCAAAAGAGCGCCCAGGATAAGGTGCTGACTATCCAGGACTGGATCCTGGCCCAACGCCAGAAGGTGCTCGGCAAGGCCAACCTCAACCGCGTGCTGTTACTTGAAGCGCTGCTGGTGCAGTGGGTCGGCTTGCTCGGCCGGCGTTAAATTCCGTGGCCGACGGGTGTATCGTTGGCCAGACACTTTTGTGACTGAAGACCCCTATGCTCGTAGATTCCCATTGCCATCTTGATCGCCTCGACCTTGCCCAGCACGGCGGTTCCCTTGACGCTGCCCTCGACGCTGCGCGTCAACGCGGGGTAGGGCACTTCCTGTGCATTGGTGTCAGTGCCGAAAACGCGGCCGACGTCAAAGCCCTGGCTGATCGCTATGCCGACGTGGATTGTTCGGTGGGCATCCACCCGCTTGACCTCAAGCCGGGTGAGGCCCCAGCCCTGGATTGGCTGCTGGCCGAACTCAACCACCCGCGCGTGGTGGCCATCGGCGAAACCGGCCTGGATTACCACTACGAACCCGAAGCCGCCGAGCTGCAGCAGGCTTCCTTCCGCCTGCACCTGCAAGCCGCCCGGCAGACCGGCAAACCGGTGATCGTCCACACCCGTGGCGCGCGCGCCGATACCCTGACCCTGCTGCGTGAAGCCGCGTTGCCCCAGGCCGGCGTGTTGCACTGCTTCACCGAGGATTGGGACATGGCCAGGGCGGCCCTGGACCTGGGGTTCTACATTTCCCTGTCGGGCATCGTCACCTTCCGCAACGCCGACGCTCTGCGCGACGTCGCGCGCCAGGTGCCGGCCGACCGCCTGCTGGTGGAAACCGATTCGCCGTACCTGGCGCCCATTCCTCATCGTGGCAAGCCGAACCTGCCGGAGTATGTGCGCGATGTGGCGGATTACCTGGCGATGCTGCGCGGTGAATCCTACGAGCGCTTTGCCGAACAGACCACGCAGAACTTCAAGCGCCTGTTCCCGCTGGCGCATGTAGCTGGCTGACGCGAGCAAATCGCAGGCAAAAAAAACCCGGGTTCTGGGGGGTGAATCCGGGTTAAGACCATTAGGAGTAAAACAAGGGCACGCGGTCCGTTGGTACCCAGGTCGGCGCTTCACTTGGGGGAGATGTCACGCCGACCTTTGAAGTATTGATCAGTATCCGGTTGAGTCCAGTCGCGATTGGTCGTTTTTTAAACAGATTTGGAATACGGGTACTTCCCTTGAGTTCTCATCAGGCAGGTACACAAGTGCGGTTGTTGCGTATTATTTCTGACTGATATCAACGAAATCGTTGGCGTGTTGAAAGTAAAGTGCGTTGCGGGTTCACATAAACATTGCCCAGCGACCGTTCAGTCGGGATAATCCCTCGCAGCGGGTAAATCGTATCGCCGCGTGTCCGTGGCCTGCGCAACCCTTCCTATTTCGACCTTTGCAGACCTCTTCCTCATGCACAAAGAACCCCGTAAGGTCCGTGAGTTTCGCCGCCGTGAGCAGGAAATTCTCGACACCGCGCTCAAGCTGTTCCTCGAACAAGGTGAAGACAGCGTCACCGTCGAGATGATCGCGGATGCCGTGGGTATCGGCAAAGGCACGATCTACAAGCACTTCAAGTCCAAGGCCGAGATCTACCTGCGCCTGATGCTCGACTACGAGCGCGACTTGAACGAGCTGCTGCATTCGGCCGATGTGGACAAGGACAAGGAAGCCCTGTCCCGCGCCTATTTCGAGTTCCGCATGCGCGATCCGCAGCGCTACCGCCTGTTCGACCGCCTGGAAGAAAAGGTGGTCAAGGGCCATCAAGTGCCGGAAATGGTCGAGGAGTTGCACAAGATCCGCGCCTCGAACTTTGAACGCCTGACCTTGCTGATCAAGGGCCGCATCAGCGAAGGCAAGCTCGAAGACGTGCCGCCGTATTTCCACTATTGCGCCGCCTGGGCCCTGGTACACGGCGCCGTGGCGCTGTACCACTCGCCGTTCTGGAGTAATGTGCTGGAAGATCAGGAAGGTTTCTTCCAATTCCTGATGGATATTGGCGTGCGCATGGGCAACAAGCGCAAGCACAGTTCCGAGCCGCCGGCCGTCGAATCGCCCTCCACGTAATGATTTGCTGCCACGCGCAGTACCCCAGGAATATACTCGGGCAAGGACGCTTGCTAAAAGCTGAGTTATCAGTCAGCTTTTAGTGCGCCCCGTTTTATCCTCTGCCGGAGTGATCCATGATCGTTGATCGTCAAGGCAGGCGTTTTCGCAATTTGCGGATCAGCCTGACCTCAGCCTGCAACTACGCGTGTACCTATTGCGTGCCTAACGGCAAGCGGCTGGTGGCTGCCCAGGACGAACTCTCGGCCGAGGCCATGGCGCGTGGCGTGGCGTACCTGATTGAGGCCGCAGGCATAGACCGCCTGCGCATCACCGGCGGTGAGCCGCTGGTCAGCCCCAAACTGGAAGCCTTCATGGGCGCCGTGGGGCAGATGGGCCTCAGTGATATCAGCCTGACCACCAACGGCCAGCTGCTGGCGCGCAAACTGCCGTTGCTGGTGGAGGCCGGGATCAAGCGCATCAACGTCTCCCTCGACACCCTGAACCCCGACGCCTTCCGCAGCATCGCCCGTGGCGGCGACCTGGCGACCGTGCTCGATGGCATGGACCAGGCCCGCGCCGAGGGGATCAAGATCAAGGTCAACATGGTGCCGTTGCGTGGCCAGAACCTAGACCAGGTCATGCCGCTGCTCGATTACTGCCTGGAACGTGGCTACGAGTTGCGTTTTATCGAGCTGATGCGCATGGGCCACCTGGCCAAGGATTCCAACGCGTTCCTGCAGCAATTCGTCAGCTTGCAGCAACTGCTGGGCCTCATCGGCGAACAGCATGAATACCTGCAAGCCAATGCCCCCGTGGACGCCACCGCGGTGCGCTATGAAGTGCCAGGCAAGGGCTTCTTCGGCGTGATCGCCAACGAAAGCGTGCCGTTCTGCCGTACCTGCTCGCGGTTGCGCTTGTCGTCCACCGGCTGGTTGCATGGCTGCCTGTCGTCGAGCAACCGCCACTATGTCGGCGACCTGCTGGACAAGCCGCGCCACCAGGCACTGCCGGCGCTGCAAGGCCTGTTGATGAAAGCCTTGGGCGACAAGCAGGAAGTGGCGTTCTCGGGCGGCGCCACCATCATGAAAATCATTGGCGGCTGACACTATTTCCTGATCGATACACATCCAATGTGGGAGCTGGCTTGCCTGCGATGCAGACAACTCGGTACATCAGGCATACCCAGTTGATGCCATCGCAGGCAAGCCAGCTCCCACATTTGCTATGTGTTGCCCTCGAGCTGGCGCAGAACCTGCATCTCACGCCCATTCGCCGGTTTTCCGTCACCGGCCTCTGGAGGATTAGGATGCGTAGTCTGGTTTTGTTGCTGGCGTCGTTGACGCTGAGTGGTTGCATGACCGTCAGCGATATGGCCGAAGGCACCCGCTATCAGATGAGCGATGCCGGCTTGCTGGACCACAGCGATACCCGTCGTACCGCCTCGATTCGCGTACAGCCGGACTCCTTTATCTTCATCGCCCAGGGCGCCTTCGTGCCACCGGGCAGTGCCTATCCACGCCCGAACGTGGTGGCTGAAGAAGCCTTCAACGGCTTCGTCGAATATTTCCCCATGGTACGCCGCGCCCGTCAGCCGCAAAGCCTGGAGCAGGCTATGTCCGAGGCCCGCGCAGCCGGTGCCCATTACCTGCTGTACTGCCGCTTCGCCAAGGCCGATGACCGTATCGGCAACGCGGATGAATGGGCCGACCAGGAGGCGCTGGACCGCCTCGGCCTGGACAACGGTGTTATCCAGATCATGTTGATCGAGACCAGCACCCAGTATTTAATTGATACCGCACGTATTCGCAGTCGTGGCGGTTTACTGACGTTCCACGACAACAAGCCAGAAGACCTGATTGCTCGTCCCCTGGCCCAGTACGCCCGAGGCTTGCTGGGCATGAGTAATCAGTAAAGAACGGAGAAGCCCATGACCGATTCCGCCAAGGCCAACGACCTGCTGGCCCAACTGCCCAAAGGCAAGGGACCGGCACCGGTGCACTTGTGGAACCCGGATTTCTGCGGCGACATCGACATGCGCATTGCCCGAGACGGCACCTGGTTCTACCAAGGCACGCCGATCGGGCGCAAGCCGATGGTCAAGCTGTTCTCCAACATCATCCGCCGCGATGGCGATGATTATTTCCTGATCACACCGGTGGAAAAGGTCGGCATTCGCGTCGATGACGCGCCGTTCGTGGCGGTCACCCTGGAGGCCGTAGGGCAGGGCGAAAGCCAGGTGCTGCGCTTTACCACCAATGTCGACGAACAGGTCGACGCCGACATCGAACACCCGTTACGGGTGGTGATCGATCCCGTCACCCAGGAACCTTCGCCGTACCTGCGGGTGCGCACCAACCTTGAAGCCCTGGTACATCGCAACGTGTTCTATCAATTGGTGGAACTGGCGGTGAGCCGTCCATTCAACGGTCAGAACTGGCTGGGTGTCTGGAGTGCCGGGGAATTTTTCCGTATTGGCCTGGAGCCCTGAGGCCGGTTTTTTCATCCGATTGAAATAATTCGCTTGCCGTGATCGCGCACTTTCGGTTATCAATTTGTACATGATTAGACATGTCCGATTTGATAAGAAAAAACGCGTCGTCGACGAACTCATCCGCCGTATCGAGGGTGGGGTAATGGCCGATGGCTTCCTGCTGCCGGGCGAGCACCAGTTGGCCGAAGAGTTCGCGGTCAGCCGCGGTACCCTGCGTGAAGCCCTGGCTGAACTCAAGCGACGCCACTACATCGCAACCCAGAGCGGCGTCGGCTCCATCGTCACCTTTGACGGCATGGTGCTCGACCAGCGCAGCGGCTGGGCCCAGGCCCTGGCCGACACCGGCGCACGGGTGAACACCGATATCCTGCGCCTGGAAGCCGTGACTCGCCCGGACCTGTTCAGCCGTTTCGGCAGCGACCAGTTCATCGCTCTCGACCGCCGTCGCCGTACCACCGATGGCACCGCCGTGTCCCTGGAACGCTCGCTGATGCCGGCCTCCGGCGGGCTGGACAGCTTGCCGAAAGTCGGCCTGATCGATAACTCTCTGACCATTACCCTGGCGGCCTACGGTTACATAGGCGCCGAAGGCGACCAATGGATCGGCGCCGAGCCTCTCAGCGATGAAGACGCCGAACTGCTGGGTCGCCCGGCGGGCACGGTGTTCCTGAAAGCGTCGCGCACCACCTACGACCGTCGCGAACGTTTCATGGAATACGTCGAAAGCTTGCTCGACCCGCTGCATTTTCGCCTGCACCTTCAATTTGGACATTCGAAATGACTTCCCACGATCGCGCCCTCGGCGCCTTCTACGGCCTGGCCCTGGGCGATGCCCTGGGCATGCCGACCCAATCCTTGAGCCGCGAGCAGGTGCGGGCACGTTTCGGTGCCATCACTGGCCTGGAAGCAGCCGACGCCGACCAGCCCATTGCGCCGAACATGCCCGCCGGTTCCATCACCGATGATACCGAGCAGGCGATCCTGGTGGGCGAGTTGCTGGTCGAAGGCCGGGGCACGATCGAACCCGCCGTGCTGGCCCAGCGCCTGATCGACTGGGAAGCAGTGATGCGCGCCAAGGGCTCGCAGGATTTGCTCGGCCCTTCCACCAAGCGTGCGATCGACATGATCCTTGCTGGCCATACGCCGGAAGAGTCCGGGCGCTATGGCACCACCAATGGCGCAGCGATGCGTATCACGCCGGTGGGGATCGCGGCCGATGTCAGCGATCCGGTGCGGTTTATTCAGGCGGTGATCCAGGCCTGCCAGGTCACCCATAACACGTCACTGGGCATCTCCAGCGCGGCGGCGGTGGCGGCGGTGGTGTCTGCCGGCATTAACGGCGTCGACCTGGGCGAAGCGCTGAACCTCGGTACCCAGCTTGCCCAACAGGCGGAAGGCCATGGCCACTGGGTGGCTGGCGGGCGAATCTCCACGCGCATCAGTTGGGCACGGACCTTGAGCGTCGGCAGCGGCGACAAGGCCCTGTTCGCTGACCTGTTGTATGAATTGATCGGCACTTCCGTGGCTTCCCAGGAATCGGTGGTGGTGTCGTTTGCCCTGGCCCAGCAAGTGGCGGTGGGTGAGCTGGATGCTTTCGAGGCGCTGTGTGTGGCCGCCAGCCTGGGTGGCGACACCGACACCATCGCCGCGATTCTCGGCGCGATGCTGGGTGCGTGCCTGGGCATGCAGTGCTGGCCGCAGGGGATGATCGAGCAGGTCAAGCAGGTCAATGGCCTGGATCTGGAGCTGCTGGTTCAGGGCCTGCTCAAAATTCGATACGCACCACAGCTCCCACATTGACCGAGTCGAGTCAGGAAGTATTTGCCAACAACCACAACAATACAGGCACCAGGAGCACCCCCCATGAGCAGCACCTCTTCCGGCCAAAGCGCCGGGCAATTGGAAACACGCGGCATCGAACCGGTTCCGGAAGGCGAGTGCAACGGCCATCCGCTGCAACTGTTCTGGGTGTGGTTCGCCGCTAATATCAGCATCCTCGGCTTGCCGCTCGGGGCGACACTGGTCGCGTTTCGCGGCCTGGCGATCTGGCAGGCGGTCATCGTGGCGATTCTTGGCGCCGCCGGCTCCTTTGCGGTGGTGGGCATCATCTCCATCGCCGGTCGTCGCGGCCGCGCGCCGAGCCTGACGCTGTCGCGCGCGATCTTCGGCGTGCGCGGCAATATCGGTCCCACGCTGGTGTCGTTGATGTCGCGCCTGGGGTGGGAAACCGTCAACACCACCACGGCGGCCTTTGTGCTGCTGTCGCTGTGTTCGATCCTGTTCGGTACGGCGGTCGAGGCCAAAAGCGCACCGGGGCTCACGCTGCTGTTCATCGCCATTTTCGTGTTGCTGACCCTGGCCGTTTCGGGCCTGGGCCATGCCACCCTGCTGGTGATCCAGAAGTGGGCGACCTACGTGTTCGGCGCGTTGAACATTCTGGTCGGGGGCTTTCTCTGCGCCACCATCGACTGGAGCGCCGTGTTCAACGCCACGCCTGCACCGCTCAGCGCGATGATCATCGGCGTCGGCACCATGGCCGCCGGCACTGGTATCGGCTGGGCGAACGCCGGTGCCGACATGTCGCGTTACCAGCACCGCAGCGTCAAGGCCGCGCGCCTGGTGGCGTCCGCCGCGTTTGGTGCGGGCATTCCGCTGGTGTTGCTGATCACCCTAGGCGGCCTGCTCTCGGTGGGCAATAACGACCTGGCCTCGGCCACCGACCCGATCATCGCGATCCGCGACATGCTGCCGACCTGGATGGCTGTGCCGTACCTGATCACCGCCTTTGGCGGGTTGCTGTTGTCCAATAACCTGTCGGTGTATTCGGCCGGCCTCACCACCTTGACCCTGGGCTTGAAGGTCAAGCGCGTGCATGCGGTGATCGTCGACATCGTGGCGATCTTCGCCGGCTCGATTTACTTCATGCTGATCGCCGACAGTTTCTACGGCCCGTTCATCACCTTCATCTCGTTGCTGGCAGTGCCGATCACGGCGTGGGTCGGCATCTTTGTGGTCGACCTGATGCATCGTCACTACTACAGCCCCAGGGACTTGCTGGACGTAAGCCCGAGCAGCGCCTATTGGTATCGCGGTGGCGTGGAGTGGCGTGCATTCGGCGCCTGGGCGGTGGCGATCGTGCTGGGGTTCAGCTTCACCACCATCGGCACCACCGCCCAGAACATCTGGTTCGCCGGGCCGTTGTCCGACTCCTGGCTGGGCCACAATGGCCTGGGCTGGATTGTCACGTTCCTGGTGGCCGGCGGGATTTATGCAGTGTTGGGCGGCGCTTCGGACCGTCGCCCAGCCTCGGTTGAGCGCGCTGATGTCTAGATTGCTGCACACCGGCCAGGTCATCGTCGACCTGGTCATGGCCCTCGATACCTTGCCCGCGACGGGCGGCGACGTGTTGGCGCGATCGGCCAACTTCGAAACCGGCGGGGGCTTCAATGTGATGGCGGCCGCGCGACGCAATGGCCTGCCGGTGGTTTATCTGGGCCGTCACGGCAACGGCCGCTTCGGCGACCTGGCGCGTGCGGCGATGCAGGCCGAGGGCATTGAAATGGCGCTGGCGGCGAGCGATGGCAAGGACACCGGTTTGTGTGTGTCCCTGACCGAAGCCAGCACCGAGCGCACCTTCATATCCCACATCGGCGCCGAAGGTGAGTTGAGTGCCGAGGACTTGGCCACCGTGTCGCCCCAGATTGACGATTATGTGTATGTCAGCGGCTACAGCTTGCTGCTGGAGGGCAAGGCGCAGCCGCTGATCGATTGGCTGCTGGCGCTGCCGCCGGAGATCGTGGTGGTGTTCGACCCGGGCCCGCTGGTGAAGGCGCCGGACTCGACCTCGATGCGCGCGTTACTGCCACGTATCGACATCTGGACCAGCAATGGCCCCGAAGCCCTGGCATTTACTGGCGCTGGGGATATCGCCAGCGCGCTGCCCGAACTGGGCCGACATCTGGCCGCCGAGACCTTGCTGGTGGTTCGCGATGGGCCCAATGGCTGCTGGGTAGGGCGTGCGGGTTCGGTTGAGCACGTGCCCGGCTTCAAGGTGCAGGCGGTGGACAGCAATGGTGCGGGGGATGCGCATGCGGGCGTGTTTGTGGCGGGCTTGGCCAGTGGCTTGAGTCCTACCGCTGCTGCACGGCGTGCAAATGCGGCGGCGGCCTTGGCGGTGACACGCTGGGGGCCTGCGACTTCGCCGGGCGCCACTGAAGTCGATGCATTAATCAATGGCTAAACCGAGATCAAAATGTGGGAGCGGGCTTGCTCGCGAAAGCGGTATATCAGTGCAAGATTTGTTGCCTGACACTCCGCTTTCGCGAGCAAGCCCGCTCCCACATTGGATTGGTGGTTACCCGGCTTTTTTCAGTGCTTCGATGAGCTCGTCCTTGCGCATCGTCGAGCGCCCCGGAATATCCTTCGCCCTCGCTTCCTTAAGCAGACTCTCCTTGGTCTGGGTGCCCAACGAAGCACGGCTGCTGCGTGGTTTTCCCTCACGGCTGGCGGCGGCGCGCTTGGCCGAATCATGCCTGTCCGTGGCTTTCCTGGCAGGCGCCTTGCGCTGGCCCGAACCACCGGCCTTTTCGCCACCGCCGGACTGCTTGTTGACGGTGGCCCAGGCGCGGGCTTCGGCTTCATCCTTGGACACGCCTTTGTGCTCGTAACTCTCTTCGATACGAGCGGCCTGGCGTTTCTGTTCGGCGGTGTATTTGGCTTTGCTTCCACGAGGCATCGCGATACTCCTTCCGGCCCCGGACAACGGGGCCAGACCTGACAAATGAATTAATGAGCGCTTTCGCCCTCCAGCTTGCGCGCCTCATCCACTCCGGACGCGGTCAGCTTGATGGGCAGGTTCAACGAATATTCACCGGCATCGTCAGTGGCCACATTCCCGTCCCTGATCAGCCCGCGGTCCTGCAGGAACGCCAAGACACTGGCGACCTCTTTTTCACCGCGGTAGTTGTCCAGCACCTCCTTGCCCAGGCCTTGCGGATGAGCGTGCAGCAGGCGGGTGAGGACTTCTTTTTCAAGGTTTCTATCGACGTTCATGCGTACCTCTTCATTAGTAAATGATCGGGTGTTCGTCTTGCGTCTAATGGCTCAAGGCGCAGGCTGTTTCGGTGCGCCCGGGACGTTGGAGTCATCACCTTTGTTGACGCCGGGTTGGTTGACGCCGGGGCCCATCTTGCCGTTGCCGACAGCGGAGGGTGCCTGGCGCTGGGTGTCATTGCCCTTGGTACGTGGGTCGGCACCGTTATCGATAATAGCGCCACCATTGGTGTCGAGACCGGTGCCCATCGAATCCTGAGATTCCTGCGTGGCAGGGCTCGGAGGGGTACCGACTGGGTCGGTTGGGCCCGTGGTCGAGCTGGCAGCAAAGGCGCTCAGCGACGCGGCAGACAACAGACCCGTGAGGGCGAGGGCAGCAAACTTGGAATTTTTCATGAGGGTGTCTCCATATGATTAATGTCCTTACCCTGTATTGGTCAGCCTCGGTTTGCTGTTTGTGCCTGGGTGGCGACGAACGGTCCTATGGCAGCTGTAAGATTTTATGTGTCGATGCCCGACGCCAGATCAGCCGTGCGACGGTGATCAACCAGTTGAACACTGCCACCGCCACCAGGCTCAGCAGCAGTGACGGCAGGCCATAAGCGACGATGATGTGTCCCGCCAGCAGCGGGAACCCGAACACGCCGACGAAATACGCCAAGCTGAACAGCAGCAACGCCTGGGACGTAGTGCCGGCCGGTGCTTCATTGGCCACCAGCCCGTTGATCACCGAGTACGTCAGGCCGTAGCCCACGCCCAGGGTGATCGCCGCGAGCAGATAACTGAAGGTTCCCGACACCGTGAAGGCAAACATCAGCACCGAGACCAGCATCAGCCCCGACAACACACACGCCGTCATATAGGCATCGCGCTTGACCACAAACCCGGCAATCAATAAACGACTGCTGATCGCCGCGCTCAGGAAGCCTAGGAAGAACAACGAATAGTCCAACGACTGCGCCGCCGCGTAGCTGGTCTGGAACGATGACAGTCCACCGAATACACAGCCGCCCAGGCCCACCATCAGGATCGCGAACGCGGCTTTGGAAGACAGTACCTGGCGGGTAGCCGCCCAGGAGATCTTTGCCACCGGTGCATTGCCTTGCTGCTTGAGACGGGGGCCCAGGCGCCAGAACATCACCACTGCGACCAGGCTCGCAACGGCGGCGATGTGGAAGGCGGTCGTCAGCGGCAAGCCCAACGCGCTTGCCGCCCGCCCCAGCAGTGGGCCGGCACCGATGCCGCTCATCATGCTGCCTGACAGCAGCGCAAAGTACTTGGCGCGGTGCCGCGGCTCCACTAATAGGGTCACGATGATCGGCCCCAAGGTGTAGAACACGCCCCAACCCAAGCCCAGGGCCAGGCCAAACACCATCAGCCCCTGGCCGAACCCAGGTGTCAGCGCAAAGCCCAGGCACGCCACCACCAACAGCAGGCCCATGCCGGCAATCGCCCGCGCCGCGCCCAGCGCATCGGATAAATAGCCGGAGACCACCACCGCTACAAAGGTGCTCAGCATCGCCGTGGAAATCACACTGCCCGCATCGTGCTCATTGCCACCGCGTGTATGAATCAATAGCGACAGTAGAAAGGTCGAGCCGTAAGACAGCGACAGCAGAAAACTGGCAAGGCAAAACAGGGCGAACAGGTGTGTGCTCACCGGGGATTTTGAATGCATGGGGCGGCCTGGAAGTCGTTGATGTGATGCCTGGCTTTTTAGCATGCGCGCTGCTGCGGATTGTTGCGTGGTTGGTGGTGCCAGCGTTACCCGCTGACGGAGTGACGCCCTGGGCATAATGAAATTGCACTGCAATCAGACACAAAAGCGCCTTAATATGTGGGCTTTGACATTGCCCAAGGTTAGCCCATGACCATCGAGATTCGCCCCGCCGTGCCCAGCGATGCTGCGCAGATCCTGACGTTCATCACTGAACTGGCCGAGTACGAGAAGGCGCGGCATGAAGTGATCGCCAGCGTGGTGGATATCGAGCGCAGCCTGTTCGGCGAAGGCGCTACCGCCCATGGCCTGATCTGTTCGCGGGACGGCGTGCCGATTGGTTTCGCGGTGTTCTTTTTCAGTTATTCCACGTGGTTGGGCAGCAACTGCCTGTACCTGGAAGACCTCTACATCAACCCGGAACAACGCGGCGGCGGGGCAGGGAAAAAGCTGCTGCGGCACCTGGCGAAAATCGCCTTCGATAACGGTTGCGGGCGTTTTGAGTGGAGCGTTCTGGACTGGAACGAGCCGGCGATTGCCTTCTACAAATCCATCGGCGCCCAGCCGCAGGAGGAGTGGGTGCGTTATCGCATGGAAGGCGATGCGCTGCGGGATTTTGCCCTCGGCTGAAGCACATTCCGAAACCAGCGAAAATCTCCTGTGGGAGCGGGCTTGTGTGGGAGCTGGCTTGCCTGCGATGGCATCCCCTCGGTGTAACTGAAGAACCGAGGTGTCTGTATCGCAGGCAAGCCAGCTCCCACACAAAGCCTGCTCCACATTATCCTTTGAAGTATGCTCACAATATGGGATGCAAATTTATATATTGAGATATTTCAAATGATGGGTTTATAGTCGCCTGCATCAGCACTCACTGCCAAAAATAAAACAGGTGAAGCGATGCAGGCACAACCGTTGTCACTCCCCGCCGTGCCCGAGCCCACTTACGGTGAACGGCTCAAAGGCAAGGTCGTGATCATCACGGGCGCCGCCCAGGGCATTGGCGAGGCTATCGTCGCGTGTTTCCAGGCCCAGCAGGCGCGGTTGATCATTGCCGATATCCAGGCCGAGAAGGTTGAGCGCGTCGCCGCCCATTGGCGCGAACGCGGTGCCGATATCTACGCGCAGTCCGTCGATATCACGTCCAAAGAGCAATGGCAGGCGCTGGTCAACCTCGCGATAGAGCGCTTTGGCCGTGTGGATGTGCTGGTCAACTGCGCCGGCGTCAACGTGTTCCGCGACCCGCTGCAAATGACCGATGAAGACTGGCGACGCTGCTTCGCCATCGACCTCGACGGTGCTTGGTTCGGCTGCCGCACGGTGCTGCCGCACATGATCGAGCAGGGCATCGGCAACATCATCAACATTGCCTCCACCCATTCCAGCCACATCATTCCCGGCTGTTTTCCTTATCCGGTGGCCAAGCACGGTTTGCTCGGCCTCACCCGTGCCCTCGGCATCGAGTACGCGCCCAAAGGCATCCGCGTGAATGCCATTGCGCCGGGCTATATCGAAACCCAGCTCAACGTCGATTACTGGAACGGTTTCCCCGACCCCCAGGCCGAGCGCCAGCGCGCGTTCGACCTGCACCCGCCCAAGCGCATCGGCCAGCCGGTCGAGGTGGCGATGACTGCGCTGTTCCTGGCGACCGACGAGGCGCCCTTTATCAATGCCACCTGCCTGATGATCGATGGCGGGCGGTCTGTGATGTACCACGACTAAAACCTGCAGCTCTGAATAACAACAAGAGGTAGCTCATGTTCAAGAAGACTCTAGGCGCAGTGGCGCTGGCGATGGCATTCAGCGGTGTGGCACTTGCTGAAGAAGTGAAGATCGGTTTTCTGGTCAAGCAGGCCGAAGAACCCTGGTTCCAGACCGAATGGGCCTTTGCCGAAAAAGCCGGCAAGGAACACGGCTTCACCGTGATCAAGATCGCCGTGCCGGATGGCGAAAAAACCCTTTCGGCCATCGACAGCCTGGCCGCCAACGGCGCCAAGGGCTTCGTGATCTGCCCGCCGGACGTGTCCCTGGGCCCGGCCATCGTTGCCAAGGCCAAGGTCAACGGCTTGAAAGTCATGGCGGTGGATGACCGCTTCGTCGACGCCAAGGGCAACTTCATGGAAGACGTGCCGTACCTGGGCATGGCCGCGTTTGAAGTGGGCCAGAAGCAGGGCGCCGCCATGGCCGCCGAAGCGAAGAAACGCGGTTGGGATTGGAAGGACACCTACGCGGTGATCAATACCTTCAACGAACTCGACACCGGCAAGAAGCGCACCGACGGCTCGATCAAATCCCTGGAAGAAGCCGGCATTCCCAAGGACCACATCCTTACCGCCGCGCTCAAGACCCTTGATGTTCCCGGCAGCATGGACGCCACCAACTCGGCCCTGGTCAAACTGCCCAGCGGCGCGAAGAACCTGATCATCGGCGGCATGAACGACAACACCGTGCTCGGCGGCGTGCGCGCCACCGAAAGCGCCGGCTTCAAGGCCGCCAACGTGATCGGCATCGGCATCAATGGCACCGACGCCATCGGCGAACTGAAGAAAGCCGACAGCGGCTTCTTCGGCTCGATGCTGCCCAGCCCGCATATCGAGGGCTACAACACGGCGCTGGCGATGTATGAGTGGGTCACCACCGGCAAGGAACCCGCCAAGTACACCGCCATGGACGAAGTGACCCTGATCACCCGCGCCAACTTCCAGGAAGAACTGACTAAAATCGGGCTGTGGAAATGACCGGCGCGGCCTTGCGTTTCAACGGCATCGGCAAGGAGTTTCCCGGTGTGAAAGCCCTGGCGCAGATCAGCTTTGAAGCACGGCCGCGTGAGGTGCACGCGTTGATGGGCGAGAACGGCGCGGGCAAGTCGACCCTGCTGAAGATCCTCGGCGGGGCCTACATCCCGAGCAGTGGCTCGCTGCAGATCGGCGAGCAGACTATGGCGTTCAAGTGCGCTGCCGACAGCATCGCCAGCGGCGTCGCGGTGATCCACCAGGAGCTGCACTTGGTACCGGAGATGACCGTGGCCGAGAACCTGTTCCTCGGGCATTTGCCGACGCGGTTCGGTGTGGTCAATCGCAGCCAGTTGCGCAAGCAGGCGCTGGCTTGCCTCAAGGGCTTGGCCGATGAAATTGATCCCGACGAAAAGCTTGGTCGGCTGTCCCTCGGCCAGCGCCAGCTGGTGGAAATCGCCAAGGCGCTGTCCCGTGGCGCCCATGTGATCGCCTTCGACGAACCCACCAGCAGCCTGTCGGCGCGCGAGATCGACCGCTTGATGGCGATCATCACCCGCCTGCGTGACGAGGGCAAAGTGGTGCTGTATGTGTCGCACCGCATGGAAGAAGTGTTCCGCATCTGCAACGCCGTTACGGTGTTCAAGGACGGGCGCTATGTGCGCACGTTCGAGGACATGAGCGCGCTGACCCATGACCAGCTGGTGACGTGCATGGTCGGCCGCGATATCCAGGATATCTACGATTACCGCCCCCGTGAGCAGGGCGCGGTCGCGCTTAAAGTCCAGGGGCTGCTCGGCCCGGGACTGCGTGAGCCGGTCAGTTTCCAGGTCCATAAAGGCGAGATTCTCGGCTTGTTCGGGTTGGTGGGCGCGGGGCGCACCGAGCTGTTTCGGCTGCTGAGCGGATTAGCGCGCACCACGGCAGGACAGCTTGAGCTGTGCGGCGAAAGCCTGCAGTTGCGCTCACCGCGCGACGCCATCGCAGCCGGCGTGCTGCTGTGCCCGGAAGACCGCAAGAAGGAGGGCATCATCCCGCTGTCCAGTGTGGCCGAGAACATCAATATCAGCGCACGCGGCGCGCATTCCGCGTTCGGTTGGTTGCTGCGCGACGGCTGGGAAAAGCGCAACGCCGACCAGCAAATCAGCGCCATGAAAGTCAAGACACCGAATGCCGAACAGAAAATTATGTACCTCTCGGGCGGCAATCAGCAGAAGGCCATTCTCGGTCGTTGGCTCTCAATGCCGATGAAAGTGCTGCTGCTGGATGAGCCGACCCGTGGCATCGATATCGGCGCCAAGTCGGAGATCTACCAGATCATCCACAACCTGGCGGCCAGCGGCATCGCGGTGATCGTGGTGTCCAGCGACCTGATGGAAGTGATGGGCATTTCCGACCGCATCCTGGTGATGAGCGAGGGCGCCCTGACCGGCGAAGTGACGCGCGACCAGGCGGATGAAGCACGGCTGTTGCAACTGGCTCTCCCGCGTTCGCGGGCTTGAAGAATTCGAGGTGAATGATGTCTGAGGTAAAAACTGCAAAGGGCTTCTGGCCGGCGTTCAACCAGCGCAAGTTCCTCGATGATTGGGTGATGCTGTTGGCCGCCCTGGGGATTTTCGCGCTCAGTGCGCTGTTTATCGACAACTTCCTCTCGCCGCTGAACATGCGCGGGCTGGGCCTGGCGATTTCCACCGTGGGCATTGCCGCGTGCACCATGTTGTTCTGCCTGGCGTCGGGGCACTTCGACTTGTCGGTAGGCTCGGTGATTGCCTGTGCCGGCGTGGTGGCGGGCATTGTGATCCGCGACACCGACAGCGTGGTTCTCGGCGTTTCGGCCGCGCTGGCCATGGGCCTGGTGGTGGGGCTGATCAACGGTATCGTGATCGCCAAGCTGCGCATCAACGCGTTGATTGCAACCTTGGCGACCATGCAGATCGTGCGCGGCCTGGCCTATATCTTCTCCAACGGCAAGGCGGTGGGGGTGATGAACGAGGACTTCTTCGTCTTCGGCAACGGCCAACTGCTGGGCGTGCCGGTACCGATCATCATCACCGTGCTGTGCTTTGTGTTTTTCGGCTGGTTGCTCAACTACACCACGTACGGGCGCAACACCATGGCCATCGGCGGCAACCAGGAAGCGGCGTTGCTGGCCGGGGTAAACGTTGACCGCACCAAGATCATCATCTTTGCCGTGCACGGCTTGATCGGCGCCCTGGCCGGGGTGATCCTCGCCTCGCGCATGACCTCGGGCCAGCCGATGATCGGCCAGGGCTTCGAGCTGACGGTCATTTCGGCCTGCGTGCTGGGTGGGGTGTCGTTGAGTGGCGGCATCGGCATGATCCGTCATGTGATTGCCGGCGTGTTGATCCTGGCGATCATCGAAAATGCGATGAACCTGAAGAACATCGATACCTTTTACCAGTATGTGATCCGGGGTTCGATCCTGTTGCTGGCGGTGATCATTGACCGCATGAAGCAACGCTGAGTCCTGTCATGTGAAGACCAGCAAGTGTGTGTGCTGGCTTTTTTGTGGGAGCTGGCTTGCCTGCGATAGCATCACCTCGGTCTGACTGAGAGACCGAGGCGTGCGCATCGCAGGCAAGCCAGCTCCCACAGAAAGCCCGCTCCCGCAGTTGGATCTCCTCAGTATTCAGGTTGACCTTTTGCCATAATGGCGCCGTTTTCGTACTTCCCCAATAGGTCCGCCATGCAGGAAACCCCCCACACCCCCGCCAAAGATGCTGCCCCCACCGGCACCCAGACCCTGCTGCGTGGCCTGGGCGTGGTGCAGGCGGTGGCGGCCGGCGCGCGGGATCTCAAGGAGATCGCCAAGCGCATCGGCACCACCCGCAGCACTACCCACCGCCTGGCCAGTTGCCTGGTGGACGAGCGTTACCTGCGCGTGGTGCCGCAGGTCGGTTACCTGTTGGGGCCCAAGTTGATCGAGCTGGGTTTCCAGGCGCGTGAAGAGCTGCCGCTGGTGACCCTGGCCATACCGTATCTGGACGAACTGTCGGCGCTGACCGGCGATACCATCCACCTGGCCATCCGCGAATACGACGACGTGCTCTACCTGCACAAGAACCCTGGCCGCTACGGCCCGGAAATGCGTTCGCGGGTCGGTCATCGCATGCCGCTGGCGCGCACCGGGGTTGGCAAAGCGATGTTGCTGGACGATTCGGCCGAGGAGTGGCGGCGTCTCTACGAAACCAGCTTGCCGGAGGGCGGCAAAAACCTGCAATGGCCGCAGCACCCGGAGCAATCCTGGGCACAGTTCGAGCAGCGCATGCGTGAATACGTGGGGGGCGGGTACGCGTTCGACCTGGAAGACAACGAACCATCGATCCGTTGCGTGGCGGCACCGGTGCGCGATGCCAGCCGGCGTATCGTCGCCGGCATCAGCATCGCCAGTACCGTGCCCTACATGCCGCTGGAAAAAATGGCCGAGCTGATCCCTGTGATCAAACAGGTCGCAGCACGGCTCTCGGCGGAGCTGGGCGCGAAGGCCTGATCAGGCCTTCAGGGTCGCCATGTCGATGACGAAGCGGTACTTCACGTCACCGGCGATCATGCGGGCGTAAGCCTCATTGATCTGGCGGATGTCGAGCATTTCGATATCGCAGGTGATGCCATGCTCGGCGCAGAAATCCAGGACTTCCTGGGTTTCGGCAATGCCGCCGATCAGCGAGCCGGCCAGCACTTTACGGCCCAGCACCAGCTTGGCGGCGTTGACGGGCGGATCCACCGGCTCGATCAGCCCGACCAGGATATGCACGCCGTCAAAGCGCAGTACATCGAGATAGGGGTTCAGGTCGTGCTGCACCGGGATGGTGTCCAGCAAGAAATCGAAGTGCCCGGCGGCGGCTTTCATCTGTTCGGCGTCGGTGGACACGATCACGTGGTCGGCGCCTTGGCGGCGGCCTTCTTCGGCCTTGCTCGCCGAGCGCGTGAACAGGGTCACTTCGGCGCCCATGGCCTTGGCGAACTTGATGCCCATGTGGCCCAGGCCGCCCATGCCCAGGACCCCGACCTTATCGCCGGCCTTCACGCCGTAATGCTTGAGCGGCGAGTAGGTGGTGATGCCGGCGCACAGGATCGGCGCGGCGCTGGCCAGGTCGAGCGCGGCCGGGATCTTCACCACGAAGTGTTCACTGACCACGATGCTGTCGGAATAACCGCCCATGGTGTTGCTGCCGTCGACCCGGTCCGGGGTGGCGTAGGTCATGGTCGGCCCTTCGAGGCAGTATTGCTCCAGGTCCGATTTGCACGCGTCGCAATGACGGCACGAATCGACCATGCAGCCCACGCCCACCAGATCGCCGACCTTGTGTGCGGTGACGTTGGTGCCGACGGCGGTGACTTTGCCGACAATCTCGTGGCCCGGCATCAGCGGGTACACGGCGATGCCCCATTCGTTGCGCGCCTGGTGGATATCGGAGTGGCACACGCCGCAGTAGAGGATCTCGATCGCCACGTCATCGGCGCGCGGGCTGCGGCGCTGGAACGACATGGGGGCGAGGGGAGTGGTGGCCGACTGGGCGGCGTAACCGATGGCGGTGTACATGGAAAACCTCGCGAAAACGATGAAAAGTGAGGTGGGCCATTTTCCGCGCCGCCTCTGGAGGCGGCCATGGTGATTGCTCCGAGTGTCATGCCTATTCGTCCGGGAGTGCCCCTTGTTTGGATTTTGTGTCCCCGGACCTGCGATGATGCTCTCATCCCTTTTCAACGAAGTTTTTTGCCATGATGTTGACCCGCCATCTCGACGCCAACGCCACGCTGGTTGCCTTGATAGAAGGGCTTACGCCCCGCGACGGTTTTTCGCCCACCCACCTGCCTGGCGTGCAGGTGCTGCGCGCCAGTTGCGACGTTGCGCGTGGACCGCAGATCTACGAGCCCAGCCTGATGTTCGTGGCCCAGGGCAGCAAAGTCGCCTACCTGGGCCCGCGTACGCTGGAGTATGGCGCCGGGCATTACCTGATCCAGGCAATGCCGGTGCCGTTCGAGTGCGAGACCTTTGCCATGGCGCCCGATGCACCGCTGCTGGGCGTGACGGTGGGGATTGATCGCGTGGTGCTGGGCGAGTTGGTGATGGCCATGGGCATTCAGGCCGGGCCACCGCCGACGGCGCAGACCCTGGCGTCGATGAGTTCGGTGGTGCTCGATGATGCCATGCGCGGTTGTGTCGAGCGGCTGTTGCAGTGCCTGCACGATCCGCTGGAGAGCCGGATCCTGGGCCCGGCGCGGGTACGCGAATTGCTCTTCACTGCGTTGCGCGGGCCGCAGGCCGACGTGCTGCGCGCATTGGTAGAACAGCAGGGGCAGTTTTCGCGGATTGCCACTTCGTTGAATCACCTGCATGCCCATTACGCCGAGCCGCTGAATATCGAGACATTGGCCGGTTATGCGCACATGAGTGCATCGACGTTTCACGAGCATTTCAAGCGTTGCACACTGTTGTCGCCAGTGCAGTACCTCAAGCGCCTGCGCCTGCTCAAGGCCCAGCAGTTGCTGCTGGTGGAAGGCATGGGCGTGGCGCAGGCGGCGCACAGTGTGGGGTACCAGAGTACGTCGCAGTTCAGCCGTGAATACAAGCGCTATTTCGAGCGCAACCCTGGCGAAGAGCGGATGGCGTAGAAATTCCAGGCAGAGCGCAATCCAACTGTGGGAGCTGGCTTGCCTGCGATGCAGGCAACTCGGTATGTCAGGCACTCCGCAGTGATGCCATCGCAGGCAAGCCAGCTCCCACATTTGATTTGTGTTGACCATAAAAAAGGCTCCCGGTCCGGGAGCCTTTTTTGGTCAAGCAACCGCCTTACATATTCGGGTAAGTCGGGCCACCTGCGCCTTCCGGCGTGACCCAGGTAATGTTCTGCGAAGGGTCCTTGATGTCACAGGTCTTGCAGTGCACGCAGTTCTGGGCGTTGATCTGGAAGCGTTTCTCGCCGTCTTCCTTGGTCACCACTTCATACACGCCGGCCGGGCAGTAGCGTTGTGCCGGTTCATCGTAGAGCGGCAGGTTGGTGCCGATCGGGATGCTCGGGTCCTTGAGTTTCAAGTGGCACGGTTGCTCTTCTTCGTGGTTGGTACCGGAGATGAACACCGAGCTCAGCTTGTCGAAGCTCAGCTTGCCGTCGGGTTTGGGGTAGTCGATCTTCTTGCTGTCTTTGGCCAGCTTGAGGCAGGCGTAGTCCGGCTTGGTGTCGTGCAGGGTGAACGGCATCTTGCCGCCGAGGATGTTCTGGTCGAACCAGTTGAAGCCGGCGCCAAGGATCGGACCGAACTTGTGCATCGCCGCGCCGAAGTTACGGCTGGCGAACAGCTCTTCGTAAAGCCAGCTGGCTTTGAAGCCCTCAACGTAGTTGGTCAACTCGTCGCCACCTTCGGACTGCGCCAACAGGCGCTCGGCCACGGCATCGGCCGCGAGCATGCCGGACTTCATCGCGGTGTGGCTGCCTTTGATCTTGGCCACGTTCATGGTGCCCAGGTCGCAGCCGATCAACGCGCCGCCTTTGAACACCATCTTTGGCAGCGAATTGATGCCGCCCTTGGCCAAGGCGCGGGCACCGTAGCTGATGCGCTTGCCGCCTTCCAAATATTGGGCCAGCACCGGGTGATGCTTGAGGCGCTGGAACTCGTCGAACGGCGACAGGAAGGTGTTACTGTAGGACAGGTCGACGATCAGGCCCACGACCACCTGGTTGTTTTCCAGGTGATAAAGGAACGAGCCACCGGTGTTCTCGTTGCCCATGATGTCCAGCGGCCAGCCGGCGGTGTGCACCACCAGGCCAGGCTGATGCTTGGCGGGGTCGATTTCCCAGATTTCCTTAAGGCCGATCCCGTAGTGCTGGGTGTCGGCGTCGCTGTCCAGGTTGAAGCGCTTGATCAGTTGCTTGCCGATATGGCCACGGCAGCCTTCGGCAAACAGCGTGTATTTGCCGCGCAGTTCCATGCCTGGGGTGTAGACGCCTTCTTTGGGCTTGCCTTCACGGTCGACGCCGAGGTCGCCGGTGATGATTCCGCGCACCACCCCGTTCTCGTCGAACAGTGCTTCCTGGGCGGCGAAGCCTGGGTAGACTTCCACACCCAGGTTCTCGGCCTGCTGGGCCAGCCAGCGGCACAGGTTACCCAGGGAGATGATGTAGTTGCCTTCGTTGTGCATGGTCTTGGGCACAAAGAAGTCAGGCACCTTGGTGGATGCATCACTGCTGCGCAGTACATAGATGTCATCGCGCACCACGGGGGTGTTGAGCGGGGCGCCGAGGGCTTTCCAGTCCGGGAACAGTTCGTTCAGGGCGCGTGGTTCGAACACGGCACCGGAGAGGATGTGCGCGCCGACTTCGGAGCCTTTCTCGACCACGCAGACGCTGATTTCCTTACCGGCTTCGGCGGCCTTCTGCTTCAGCCGGCAGGCGGCGGACAGGCCAGCCGGGCCAGCGCCGACGATGACCACGTCGAATTCCATGTATTCGCGTTCCACAGGCTATCTCCTACTCAAGGCTCAACAGGCTTTTTTCTAATGGGTGGAGGTTCGGTGTCGGGTCCATCATCACTGTGCCAAATAGCAGGGGATGACTCACCTTTCTCTCTAGGTGGCGCATTATATCTACACCACTGTCAGCGTCCAATACAAACGTTTGTTTGAATTGGCCGCAGGCTAGGTAAATCAAAGTGGTGCGGCTTATGACTGGCCATTTTGCCGTATTGACCAGAATAGGCGTTCCGGTCAATATACGGTCGGTTTTGCGCTTACCGTAGGCAGACTGCAGGTTTCAAGAGCACGTCCAAAAGCAAGACAGGTGCTGCGCGTCCTGGCAATGGCGCGCAGTTTACACGCTGCGATAACGAATGACCTCTCGGTCACCACTGACGAACGGTCATCTGCCCTGCGCTGTGTCACTCGCCGAGGTTTTTGGAGGTGCCCTTGTGTGCCGATGAGCATCAACCGCCAGGTTCGCCTAGGCGACTTTCTTTTCACCGGAGAGTAACGAGGAATCCATGAAGGTTCTTGTAGCTGTCAAACGCGTTGTCGATTACAACGTGAAAGTTCGCGTCAAGGCGGACAATTCCGGCGTCGACCTCGCTAACGTCAAGATGTCGATGAACCCTTTCTGCGAAATCGCCGTGGAAGAAGCCGTACGCCTGAAAGAGAAAGGCGTGGCGACTGAAATCGTCGTGGTGTCCATCGGCCCGACCACTGCTCAAGAGCAGCTGCGTACCGCCCTGGCATTGGGCGCCGACCGCGCCATCCTGGTTGAATCCGCTGAAGACCTGACCTCCCTGGCTGTGGCCAAGTTGCTCAAGGCTGTTGTCGACAAGGAACAGCCGCAGATGGTGATCCTTGGCAAACAGGCCATCGACAGCGACAACAACCAGACTGGCCAGATGCTGGCTGCACTGACCGGTTACGGCCAGGGCACCTTCGCTTCCAAAGTGGAAGTGAGCGGCGACACGGTTGCGGTCACCCGCGAAATCGACGGCGGCGCACAGACCGTTTCGTTGAAACTGCCGGCCATCGTCACCACCGACCTGCGTTTGAACGAGCCGCGCTATGCGTCCCTGCCAAACATCATGAAAGCCAAGAAGAAGCCGCTCGAGTCCCTGACTCCTGAAGCTTTGGGCGTTTCCACCGCCTCCACCAACAAGACCGTCAAGGTTGAAGCGCCGGCTGCTCGCAGCGCAGGCATCAAGGTCAAGTCGGTGGCTGAACTGGTCGAGAAACTGAAAAACGAAGCGAAGGTGATCTGATCATGGCTATCCTCGTAATCGCCGAACACGATAACAAGGCGCTGGCTCCGGCCACCCTGAATACCGTGGCCGCTGCCGCTAAAATCGGTGGCGACATCCACGTACTGGTCGCCGGCCAGGGCGCTGGCCCAGTGGCTGAAGCCGCCGCGAAAATTGCCGGCGTCAGCAAAGTCCTTAACGCTGACAACGCCGCTTACGCGCATCAGTTGCCGGAAAACGTTGCGCCACTGGTTGCAGAGCTGGGTGCCGGCTACAGCCACATCCTGGCCGCTGCCACCTCCAACGGCAAAAACATCCTGCCGCGCGTTGCCGCGCAGCTGGACGTTGACCAGATCTCCGAGATCATCTCGGTTGAAAGCGCCGACACCTTCAAGCGCCCGATCTACGCCGGTAACGCTATCGCGACCGTACAGTCCAATGCTTCGGTCAAGGTCATCACCGTACGCGCCACCGGTTTCGACCCGGTTGCCGCCGAAGGGGGATCGGCTACCGTTGAAGCGGTCGCTGCCGCCCACGACGCTGGCACCTCCAGCTTTGTTGGCGAAGAGCTGGCCAAGTCGGACCGTCCTGAGCTGACCGCTGCCAAGATCGTCGTTTCGGGCGGCCGTGGCATGCAGAACGGTGACAACTTCAAGCACCTGTACGCCCTGGCCGACAAGCTGGGCGCGGCGGTCGGCGCTTCCCGCGCGGCGGTCGACGCAGGTTTTGTACCCAACGATATGCAGGTCGGCCAGACCGGCAAGATCGTCGCGCCACAGCTGTACATCGCCGTCGGTATCTCCGGCGCGATCCAGCATTTGGCCGGTATGAAAGACTCCAAGGTGATCGTTGCGATCAACAAGGACGAAGAAGCACCGATCTTCCAGGTGGCCGATTACGGCCTGGTGGCGGACTTGTTCGAAGCCGTACCTGAGTTGGAGAAGCTGGTCTAATCCAGCCGCTTCACTTATAAAGAGCCCGGTCCTTGTGACCGGGCTTTTTTTTGGACTTTTGTTGGAGCACCTTGCCATGGACCTGCGCCCCTTGACCCTGCTGTTGGGCCTTATGTTGCTGCCGACGCTGTCGCTGGCCGCCGGCAAGTGCGAGCGCCTGGTGATCACCGGCAGCCCGGACGCACCGCCCTTGCTCTGGCGCGACCCGCAAGACCCCACGCACTTGATCGGCGCCACCGCCGATGTGTTACAGCAGGTGGCCAAGGACCTCGGGTTGAAAATCGACCTGCTTTACGGCGGCAAGCGCTCCCTGGCCTTGGAAGAAGTGCGCACTGGGCGCATGGATATCCTCGCCGATGCACCGCTGACCGTCGGCGAGCTGGAAACCCTCGACTACATCCACCCGGCGCTGGTGCAAACCGACTATCTCGTCTGGACGCGCAAGGATTCGACGCTGGTCTACGCCACGGCTGCCGATCTGCATGGCCTTAAGGGCGCCCTGTCGGAGCGCGCGCGCCTGACCCGCGAATTTGAAGCCTTCGCCGGCCAGCAACTGACGCTGCAGCGCTTTCCCAGCTTGACCCCGGCGTTCCAGAAACTGTTGCTGGGGGAGGTGGACTACGTGTTGGCCGGGCGGTATTCCGGCATGGCCATGGCGCAGACCTTGGGCATGAGCAATGACCTGATCGCCCGCGAGGTGCCCATCGATCAGCCGGGCCTGTACCTGGCGATTTCCCACAACTCGGCCTGCAATGATCCGTGGTTGCGCGGACAGCTCGCTAAAAAGATGACAGAATTGCAGACGTCCGGTGTGGCGCAAACCGCGCTGCAGCGCAATCTGGAGCGCTGGAAAGCACAATTGCAGCAGCCCGTCGGCACCCAAACAAAGTAGGAATTTTCAGTGACTCTTCGACCTCTTTTCGCGGCCCTCGCCGTTGTCGCTCTGGCGGGATGTGCAGCCGATCCTGCGCCGAATGAACAAATGCGCCTCACCCAGCAAGCCTTGGAACAAGCCAGCGCGGTGGGTGCCAGCAAGGACGATTCACCTGAACTGAAACTGGCCGCGGACAAATTCGCCCAGGCCCAGGCCGACATGGCCGACCAGTCCTACAAGGACGCGCGCATGCAGGCCGAACAAGCCGAGCTGGATGCGCGCCTGGCCGAAGCCCAAGTGCTGACCCGCAAGAGCCAGGAACAACTCAACGTGCTCAACACCCGCATCACGCGCCTGCGCAAGCAATTGCAGTTGGGGGAAGCGCAATGAGCCCGATGATCCGTGGTTTGGGTTGTGCCGTGCTGCTGGGCAGTGCGGTGCTGGGCGGTTGCGCCAGCCATCCCAGTGGCGAGCAGGCCCTGCAGCAGGCGGGCAGCGACTTCCAGAAGGTCAAGGAAGACGCCAACGTGTTGCGCATTGCCCCCAAGGATGTGATCCGCGCCGGTGAGTCCCTGGCCCGCGCCGACCGCTTGTCCAGCTACTGGGGCAGCGGCGCGGACGTGGTGCATTACGCCTACCTGAGCCAGCGCTACAGTGCGATCGCCCGTGAGCACACCGAGCAGGCGCTCAACGAAGAGCGCGGCGCCAAGCTCGAACTGGAACGCCAGCGCCTGCAACTGGCCCTGCGTGAAAGCAAGCTGATTAGTGTGCAGCAGCAGGGCAAATGGCTCGAGGAGCAGATCGCCAGCCTGACCACCACCCAGACCGATCGCGGCCTGGTGATGACCCTGGGCGACGTGCTGTTCGATACGGGCGAAGCGGAGCTGAAAAACTCGGCCAACCGCACCGTGCTGAAAATCGTACAGTTCCTGCAGCTCAACCCCAAGCGCGTGGTGCGCATCGAGGGGTATGCCGACAATACCGGCGGTGAGCGCGAAAACCTCAAACTGTCCCGTGACCGCGCGCAGTCGGTGGCGGATGTGCTGGAGGACCTGGGGATCGACGAAAAACGTATCCAGGTCGAAGGTTATGGCGATCAGTACCCGGTGGAGGCCAATGCGTCCGAACGGGGCAGGGCGCAGAACCGCCGCGTGGAAATTGTGTTCTCTGACGAGAAAGGTCAACTGGGCGCCGCTCGCTAAGAGCCCGCTGGAGATCAAACTGTGGGAGCGGGCTTGCTCGCGAAAGCGGTGTGTCAGTCAAGGATACTCCAACTGAACCACCGCTTTCGCGAGCAAGCCCGCTCCCACATTGATTATGCATACACCCAAAACTATCAATAAGCCATTCTCTGCAGGGCTACAGTTTTTACTGTCACTCCCGCCCGCGCTCGACTATTGTGGCAACTGTTCCCGTACACTTCTAAACTGTGCCGGTATGTTTCACACAAAAATAAAATACCCGTGGAATCGAGTGCTGCGTCATGACCAATCTGTTGCTTTACCAACGTATCGCCCAGCAACTGGCTGAGGACATCCGGCGCGGTGTCTATCAACCGGGCGAGCGCGTGCCTTCGGTGCGCAAGATGAGCTCCCAGTTGAACGTGAGCCACGCGACGGTGTTGCAGGCCTACGCCAATCTCGAGGACCAGGGGCTGATCCGGGCGCGACCGCAGTCCGGCTATTACGTGCACCAGACGCCCGCGCTCACCGCGCCGACGCCGGACATCGCACGGGTCGAACGCCCGGGGCTGGTCACCCGCAGCAGCATCATCCAGCAGGTGTTGGGCGAATCGCGTCGCGAAGGCGTATTCCCGTTGGGCGCCGCCGTGCCCAGCGTGGACTACTTGCCGGTGCGTGCGCTGCACCAGCAATTGGCCAAGGTCACGCGTTTCCAGAGCCCACGGGCGTTCAGCTACATGTTCAGCCCCGGTTTCGAACCGCTGCGCCGCCAGGTGGCGATCCGCATGCGCGATGCGGGCGTGGTGGTGGACCCTTCCGAGGTGGTAATCACCCACGGTTGCGTCGATGCACTGCAGATGTCGCTGCGGGTGTTGACGCGGCCCGGCGACCTGATTGCCGCGGAGTCACCAACCTATTACGGCTTGCTGCAGCTGGCCGACCTGCTGGGCCTGAAGGTCATCGAGATTCCCAGCGACCCCTCCACCGGCATGAGCCTGGAAGCCCTGCAACTGGCGGCCAACCAATGGTCGATCAAGGCGCTGGTGCTGACCACGCGCCTGAGCAATCCGCTCGGCGGCACCATGCCTGAGGAGCGGCAGAAACAGTTGCTGCGCCTGGCCTCGGATTTCGATATCCAGATTGTCGAGGACGATATCTACGGCGAGTTGATGTTCGAACTCGGCCGTACCAAGGCCCTGAAAGCCTATGACCGTCTGGACCGGGTCATCTATTGCTCAAGCTTTTCCAAGACATTGTCCCCAGGCGTGCGCATCGGCTGGATGATCGCCGGCAAGTACCAGCAGGAGATCCAGCGCCTGCAGATGTTCAGCACCCATTCGGCGTGCAGCGTCACCCAGATGGGCGTCGCGGCTTACCTGGAAAACGGCGGCTACGACCGGCACTTGCGCTATATCCGCCAGGAATACCGCAAGAACCTCAGCGCTTTCCAGCTGGCGGTGCAGCAATATTTCCCGGAAGGCACGCAGATGACCCGTCCGACCGGCGGCTTTATCCTGTGGGTCAGTTTGCCCGGACGGGTCAATACCCAGGAACTGCACGTACGCGCACTGCAACAGGGCATCAGCATTGCGCCGGGGTTGATCTTCAGTAACACCGAGCAGTTCAACCACTGCATTCGCCTCAACTGCGGCACACCGTGGAACCGCGAGGCAGAGCGCGCGCTGATGACCCTGGGGATGCTGGCCAGCCAGCTCTGCCAGGAAACGGCGGCGGCTGCGCTCTAGGTGTAATTGGAACGTCAGAGGGAAAAATCCTATAGCACGCTGATCACTGCGCTTGTCATGGCGTGCACAACAAGCGAGCATATGGGCATCTGCCGTAAATGCTGTAGGCAATATGACCTCTATTTTTCGCGCTGTTCTGGTGATTGGCTTGTTAGGCCTGTGCAACGTCGGCACAGCGCTGGCGGCGCCACCTGTGAGCGATTCCAAGCCCGCCGCTGAACAGAACGCCGCGAAAAAGACGGTCCCCGCCAGCAAAGCGCCTGCCGTGAAGAAGCAAACCGCCAAAGCCAAGAAACGGGCGGCCCGTAAGTCCAAGTCGTCCCGTGAAGTGGCGCAGACACAATTGCCACCGGCACAGTTGGATCTGTCCCTGCCGTCGGACATGGTCAGGCATCTGGAGCCAGTTGGCACCATGCCTAAGCCCAAGAGCGTGCCCCTGCTGCCGCCCATGTTTGGCGAGAAGCCCACTGACAACAGCGCGTTCCAGATCAACGGCCGTTTGCTCAGTAATGAGATGAAGCTGCAATTGCGCAACGAAGAACGGCGTGATGTGGAAGGTGCAGCGCTGGAATTCGAGTTCAAGCAGTAAATGTTTGCGGCAAAGGTGATGCAGGCTCACGACCTTGTGTCGGAGACTGGCCGGTCACTTCTGATTTCAGCGAAAAACCCCTGTTAGACCATTTTAAAACGGCTGTTTAAGGGCGTACTCTAGCCCGGCCATCCCCTTTGAGTCGTCGAGAACCTGCTGATCATGAATTGCCGTGAAGGCTGTGGCGCCTGCTGCATCGCCCCCTCCATCAGCTCGCCTTTGCCGGGAATGCCACAGGGCAAACCGGCCGGCGTTCGCTGCCTGCACCTGTCGGTCGAACAGCTGTGCCTGCTGTTCGGGCAGCCCGAGCGACCGACGGTGTGCGGCGAGTTCAAGGCGGATATCGAAGTCTGCGGTACCGACCAGGCCGATGCGATCCGTTTGATCGGCTGGTGGGAGCAGATGACGGCGGCGTGATGGGCTTTACTACCCGAACTTCAACAATAAGGAATACACCCATGGGTTCGCTGAAACGAATGGCTGTGCTGTGTGGTTTTACGCTGGTGTTTGCGGCTGCTGCCCAGGCAGAGGATTGGCAAGTCGCCAAGGACGAAGACGGTATCAAGGTATCCCTGAGCGAAGTGGCCGGCTCCAAGTACAAGGCTTATCGCGGTGTGGCCCTGATCAAGGCGCCTGTGGCCAAAATTGTTGCCTTGCAGGAAGACGTGGCGGGTGCCTGCGCCTGGATTCACGAGTGCAAATCCCAGAAACTGGTCGACAAGAAAGGCGACGAGGCCTGGACCTACACGCAGTTCAAGGCGCCGTTCCCGGTGACCGATCGTGACTCGTACATCCACGTCACCACCACCAAAAATGCCGATGGCAGCGTCACCCGCACCTTGCAGGGCGTGCCCACCTACAAGCCCGAAGAAAAAGGCTATGTGCGTGTCGCTCAGGTGGAGGGTTTCTGGAAGCTGGTCCCCAAGGGCGCCGATCAGACGGAAGTGACCTATCAGGTGCACACCGAGCCAGGTGGCAGCGTGCCATCATGGCTGGCCAACAAGTTCGTGGTGGAGGCGCCGTTCAACACCTTGAAAGCCTTGAAAGATCACGCTGAAAAATAACCGCGGTTAATCCGGTGCCTTCAGCCTTGAGCGGAACGTTTGCCGAACCCTCAAGGTCCAGATAGATGTGAGCCCACACATGGGTTTTATCGAGGAGGCACCGATGCCGAAGTGGAATATTTCTTTCATCAATGACCGTGGTGAGCCGGTAGTCGAGCAATTCGATTGCGAGCACGAGCCGACGCTGGAAGAAGCCGCACAATTGGTGCGGGTGCGTGTGTCGCCGGTGTTGGAAAAGCTGGACCTCAACGATCTTGCCGATCGTGTGCCCGATCCCACGGTCAAGAGCCTGCATGATCAAAATGGTATCAAAGACCTCAAGGTCGAACCCGCCGCCTGAACATTTCCTGTATGCCCTTCAAGCGCCTCTGGTGGAGGTGGTAGCTTCGCGCTACTCTGCAACTGAGATCAGCGAATGAATCGCTAAAGGTCTGGTCTTGTCAGCTACATGCTTGTTTTCCTGCGGTGCTTGTATTTGCCGTAGCTCCCGCGCCAGTACGGCGCGGGCCAGGGGAGCACGGAAAGTCTATCCATCAATTCGAGGAGCACTTTTCATGAGCACAGCCTATCAAGAAGACATCAGCACCAACGTTCTGCGCCGCATGAAAGAAGGCGGCTTCGATTTCTCGCGTTTTCACCCCATCGAGTTCTACGCCATTTTCCCGGATGAAGAACGGGCGCGCAGGGCTGCGGGTGAGTTTCGTGGGGAATCCCTGAATGCCCAGGTCAGTGCGCGCGACGATGGTGCCTGGTACCTGGAACTGAGCAAAATCATGTCTGCAACCTACGACGGCATAGGAGACTTCGAGCAAGACTTTGAGGCGGTGGTCGAGCCGCTGGGCGGGATCATCGAAGGATGGGGCGTGAAGCAGGAGGTGCGTGGGTTACCCATGTAGCAATCAGTAGCATGAGAAACACAGCGTATCGGCTGGCCTTTGGGTCGGCCGATTTTGTTTGTGGTGCCGGAAAATCTACGGAACTGGCGTCGCCCTTTTTTGCACCAAAAAAAAGGCCACCCGAGCAGGGTGGCCGAAAGGGAAGACCGGGAGGTCGGTCGGTACACGAAGCACTACGTTACCGATGGCGCAAAGGGTTTAGCTGTAGGACGCGTCCTGTTCAGCTGATGGTGGTGATTATCTGCAGGCTTGGCCGGGCAGCGAAATCAACTCTGGCTATGCTGTTGATAGTCAAAGCCCGCATTGCGATGAAGCGTGGGGCAGTACACCGGGCATTCTGCGCACCAGGACGGTGCGAGCAGATTCCTTTGGTTATTCAACTCACTGATTTTTAAGTGTTTATGCCGCTGGCACGGGCCTTGCGATGGTTCTTGCGTCCGGGTGACAAGGAGTACGGCATGATCCGCACTTATTACGATGAAATGTACGATGGGGCAGGACAGGTCCGGCCTCATTATCGCGAGTTCGCCCGTTGGTTGGCCGACACCCCCGCCGAGCTGCTGGCCCAGCGCCGGCGCGAAGCCGATTTGCTGTTCCACCGCGCCGGCATCACCTTCACCCTCTACGGCGACGAGCAGGGCACCGAGCGCCTGATTCCCTTCGACACCATCCCGCGCAGCATCCCCGCCAGCGAATGGCGAGTGGTCGAGCGTGGCTGCATCCAGCGGGTCAAGGCGCTGAATATGTTTCTCGCCGACCTCTACCACGAACAACGCATCATCAAGGCTGGGATCATTCCTGCGGAACAGGTGCTGGCCAACGAACAATACCAACTGGCCATGCAGGGCTTGAACCTGCACCGCGATCTGTATTCCCACGTTTCCGGCGTGGACCTCGTACGCGATGGCGACGGCACGTACTACGTACTGGAAGACAACCTGCGTACGCCCAGCGGCGTCAGCTATATGCTCGAAGACCGCAAGATGATGATGCGCCTGTTCCCCGAACTGTTCGCCGCCCAACGCATCGCACCCATCGATCACTACCCCAACTTGCTGCTCGATACCCTGAAAAGCTCCAGCCCGCTGGATAACCCCAGCGTGGTCGTACTGACCCCGGGTCGCTTCAACAGCGCATTTTTCGAGCATGCGTTTCTCGCCCGGGAAATGGGCGTGGAACTGGTGGAAGGCGCTGACTTGTTCGTGCGCGACGACCGCGTGTTCATGCGCACTACCGATGGCCCGCAGGCCGTGGACGTGATCTACCGTCGCCTCGACGATGCGTTCCTCGACCCGCTGGCCTTCAACCCGGACTCCATGCTCGGCGTGCCCGGCCTGCTCGCGGCGTATCGCTGCGGCAATGTAGTGCTGGCCAATGCCATCGGCACCGGGGTGGCGGATGACAAGTCGGTGTATCCCTTCGTCACCGAGATGATCCGGTTTTACTTGGATGAAGAACCTGTCTTAAAGAACGTTCCGACCTTCCAGTGCCGCAAGCCTGACGAGTTGTCCCACGTCCTGGCCAACCTGCCGGACCTGGTGGTGAAGGAAACCCAAGGCTCCGGCGGCTACGGCATGCTCGTCGGGCCGGCGTCCACGGCGGCGGAAATCGAAGCGTTCCGCGCGCGAATCAAGGCCAAGCCCCACGCCTATATCGCCCAGCCAACCCTGTGTTTATCCACCTGCCCGACCTTTGTCGAAAACGGCATTGCGCCGCGCCATATCGACCTGCGCCCGTTTGTACTGTCCGGCAAGGAAACCCGTGTGGTCCCGGGCGGCTTGACCCGCGTGGCGTTGCGCGAGGGCTCGCTGGTGGTCAACTCATCCCAGGGCGGCGGCACCAAAGACACCTGGGTGGTCGAGGACTGATGCCATGCTGAGTAGAACTGCCTCGGATCTGTACTGGATGTCGCGCTACCTGGAACGCGCGGAAAACCTGGCGCGCATGCTCGATGTCAGCTATTCGCTGTCGCTGATGCCCCAGGATGGGCGGGGCGATGGCCTGCATGAGCTGGCCATGCCGCTGTTGATCACCGGCACCCTGGAGGATTACCACGAGCGCCACGGCGAGTTGCACGCCGAACGCCTGCTGCATTTCTTCGCCCTGGATGCCGCCAACCCCGCGAGTATCTACAGTTGTCTCGGCGCTGCGCGGTCCAGCGCCCATGCGGTGCGTGGGCGAATTACTGCCGACATGTGGGAAAACATCAACGCGACCTGGCTGGATATTCGTGACATTGCCCAGCAAGGGCTTAGCCGTTATGGCATGAGCCGGTTTTGCGAGTGGGTCAAGGAACGTTCCCATCTGTTTCGCGGCGCCACCTACGGCACCATCATGCGCAACGACGCGTTCCGGTTTATTCGCCTGGGCACCTTTATCGAACGCGCCGATAACACCTTGCGCCTGCTGGATGCGCGTTACGAAATGGCTGGCGATCGTGCCGAGGCCGTCACCGATGGCACCGCCCACGCCTACTACCAATGGAGCGCCTTGCTGCGCGCATTGTCGTCGTTCGAGGCCTACACCGAGATCTACCGTGATGCTCCCGGCGCCCGGCAAGTGGCGGAGTTGCTGCTGTTGCGCGCCGACGTACCGCGCTCATTGCGTGCCTGCAGTGAAGAGATCGACCAGATTCTTGCCAGCCTGCCTGGCCTCAACGGCCGACCGGCCCAGCGCCTGGCCGCCGAGATGGACGCGCGCCTGCGCTTCACCGCCATCGATGAAATCCTCGAGGAAGGCCTGCATGCCTGGCTGACCGACTTTATTCCCTTGGTCCGCCAGTTGGGCGACGCCATCTACGCATCCTACCTGGAGGCCGTATGAGACTCTCCATCAGTCACGAAACCACCTACCACTATGAAGACCAGGTGCGCGCCAGCATCCAGTACCTGCGCCTGACGCCCCACGACAGCGAGCGCCAGCATGTACTCAGCTGGCAGCTTGACCTGCCGCGCCCGGTGCGTGCCCAAGTGGACCCGTTCGGCAATATCCTGCATGTGCTGACCTTGGACGAGCCCCACGACGCCATCGTCATCGGTGCCCGTGGCCAGGTGGATATCGACGAATTGCGCGAGGCCGAACACGAGAGCCAATCGGCGTTTCCGTTCCTGCGTTGCACCCGCTTGACCGAGCCCGACGACGCTCTGCGCGGGTTTGCCGCGCAGAATTGTCATCAGCGTCGCGACCGCACCGCGCTGATCGATCTGATGCATGCGCTCAACCAGGTGATGGTCTATACGCCCGGCGCGACCGAAGTCGACACCTGCGCCGCCCAGGCCTTCGCCGGCCGTGCGGGCGTGTGCCAGGACCACACCCATGCGTTCCTGGCCTGCGCGCGCAGCCTGGGCATTCCAGCGCGGTATGTGTCGGGTTATTTGTACACCGAGGACAGCACGCACCTGGCCAGTCACGCCTGGGCCGAAGCCTGGCTGGATGACGCCTGGTACAGCTTTGACGTGACCAACCAGCTTGCGCGGCCGGAGCGGCATTTGAAACTGGCGGTGGGGTTGGATTACCTCGATGCCTGCCCGGTACGCGGCATGCGCCGTGGCGGTGGGCATGAGCAGATGCATGCCAAGGTGTCTGTGGCGCCGACGCCGGTGGTTTCAGTGCAACAGCAATAGACAACACCTGTACCATGTGGGAGCTGGCTTGCCTGCGATTGCGGTGGGGCAGCTACCGGTACGTCAACTGACAGTCCGCTATCGCAGGCAAGCCAGCTTCCACAGGGGATTTGTGGTGGGTTCAGGGTTGTTGTTTACGCCCGGCCATGTGCTTCAGATATCCGACCAGTAACTCCAGCTCATCGTCCGGCAACACACTGGCGGTGAACGCTGGCATCTTGGCCTGTGGCCAATGCCGAACACTTTGCGGATCACGGATGTAACGCTTGAGGAAGTCGCCGCCGAAATATTCGGTGGGGCTGTAGGGGATATTGAGGTCCGGTCCTACCTGCGCATCGCCGACGCCATTGAGGCGGTGGCAGGCCAGGCAATTCTTTTGAAACAGCGCGAACCCTTGGTTGATCGGATTATCGGCCGCCAGTTTCGGGTCGGGCAATAACGCCGGAAAGCGCTCGGCCACTGTCTTCAATTGCTTGATGCGGGCGATCTGGAATGGCCACTGCTCAGGGCTGATATGCCCCGCTTGCGGGTCGGTCCACACCAGGTAGAACGGCCCGGCACTCGGTTTGCCGTCTGCCAGCGCAGGCCATGGCTGAGCAGGATCTTCCACCGCCAGCCAGGCGCGTGCGCCGTGTTGTTGCAGCAGCGGCGCCGCCGTCAGTTCGGCGGCGAAACCATCAAGGGCAACGGCCTGCAGGTGGCTCTCAGCGGTTAATCGCGGTAAGAGTACGGCCAGCGGCACGGCCTGATAGGTCATGGTGCGCTTGTAGGAAACGTCATCAACGATTTGCACCGTTTGTGCTTGTGGATGTTTGAGCAAGTCCTCGGTTTGCCAGGTCTTGCTGGCGTGGTCGAGTTCGAGGGTTAACTGCGCCGCCGATACGGGCAGGGCGCTCAGCAAGGCAAGAAGGACGAGAAGGCATTTCAAAAGGCAGGCCCGGTATCGAGTGGCGATGCGTTCACGATAGCCAAAATCGGCGCATAAAAAGACAGCTCCTGCAGGACCGCTATGCGCAATGTCCGGGCAGGTGCTGCCAAAAGCTGCATACCTGGCGCTGTGCAGGCACGGAATGTAAGGGGTGAGGCGTCACCCAATGACCTTGGTCAAATTGGGCAAGATCAGAATCAGTGTAGTGGCGAACAGAATAAGTCCCGCCTGACGTACTTTCGAATGTTTGAACATGGCTGACTGCCTTTTGTTGTTATTCCTGAGCGTCAAATACGTGCCGGTGTTTTCAGTATGGCGAGATGACGTGTCGCTTTTCTTACCGTTGCCCCAGCAAAACCCGGCAGCAACCTCCTACTGATTGAACCTTAGAGCCCTCGTTCTGCGTGGCTTAGACTCATTTCATATCAGCTAAGCAGGTTTTGAGCTTAAAAAGGCATGAGGCATATCGCCATATTAGCGCCAATGCCTTGGCTAGACAGCTAAAACGATTAACTAGCCATTTAGCTTAGGTGGCTACCGTTCGTCCGAGCGTGGGGGGCAAATCAATGAGCGCATCCGTCATTGAAACCGTGTCAATCGGCCTTAAGGAGCGCGGAGCTTGCCTTGAAGGGGTGTTTCAAGGCAGGCTCTGGGGTGTGCAATATTCCCATCACCGTGTCAGGTATTTTTTATGTCGCTACGCGTCTGTATCCTGGAAACCGATATCCTGCGTCCAGGCTTGATCGATCAATACCAAGGGTACGGGCAGATGTTCAAGCGCCTGTTCGCCAAGCAGCCGATCGCCGGCGAGTTTGTCGTGTATAACGTGGTGCAGGGCGAATATCCACCGGACGATGAGGTGTTTGACGCGTACCTGGTGACCGGCAGCAAGGCCGACTCCTTCGGTACGGACCCGTGGATCCAGACCCTCAAGGCCTATCTGCTCGAGCGCTATGAGCGCGGCGACAAGTTGCTGGGCATCTGCTTCGGCCATCAGTTGTTGGCGTTGCTGCTCGGCGGCAAGGCCGAACGCGCGAGCAAAGGTTGGGGCATGGGCATCCACGATTACACGCTTGATGCCAAGGCGCCGTGGATGAGCCCCGAGGTGCCGGAACTGACGCTACTGATCAGCCACCAGGACCAGGTGACCTCGCTGCCAGCAAACGCCACGGTCATCGCGTCCAGCGAATTTTGCCCGTTCGCCGCGTACCACATCGGTGATCAGGTGCTGTGCTTCCAGGGCCACCCGGAGTTTGTCCACGATTATTCCCGCGAACTGCTGGAGATTCTTCAGACAACTCTGGGCGAGAAGGTCTACGCGAACGGCGTGGCCAGCCTTGAGCGCGACCACCACGGCGCAACCGTGGCGGAGTGGATGATGCGTTTCGTGGCCCACAAACCCGAGGTCCGTGTTTAAAGCCAACCTGAACGCTTGAAACTGCCCCAGAGTGCGGTGCAACCGGTCGCAATGAACCCGAGCACCGCAAAATAGCCGTAATGCCATTGCAGCTCGGGCATGTTTTGGAAGTTCATCCCATATATCCCCGCCACCGCGGTGGGGAACGCCAGGATCGCCGCCCACGCGGCGAACTTGCGCTGCACCACGCTCTGGCGTGAAGCCTCCAGTAATACACCGATCTCGATGGTCTGGCTGGCGATATCGCGCAGGGTGGTGAGGTCTTCCATCTGCCGCGTCACGTGGATCTGCACGTCACGGAAGTACGGGCGCATGTTCTTGTCGATAAACGGGAAGCTCAGCTTCTGCAGTTCCTGGCTGATCTCCACCATCGGCGCCACATAACGCTTGAGGCGCAATACGTCGCGACGCAGGCCGTGGATCTTCTGGATGTCGCGTTCGCTCAGCGAACTGCACAGCACGTTACGCTCCAGCTCATCGATCTCGGCATGGATCGCTTCGCTCACCGGCTGGTAGTTCTCGGTGACGAAATCCAGCAGCGCATAGAGTACGAAATCTTCCCCATGCTCCAGCAGAAGCGGCCGCGCCTCACAGCGCTGGCGCACGAAACCGTAGGACGCTGAGTGACCATTGCGCGCGGTGATGATGTAGCCGTTGCCGGCAAAGATATGGGTTTCGATAAACTCCAGCTTGCCGTTCTCGCGCACCGGCGAGTAGGTGACGATAAACAGCGCGTCGCCGAAGGTTTCAAGCTTCGGGCGGCTGTGCTTTTCCATTGCGTCTTCAATCGCCAGTTCGTGCAGGTTGAACTGGCGTTGCAGGTTGTTCAGCTCCTGGGCGTCGGGCTCTTCCAGGCCGATCCACACAAAGTGGCCGGGTTTGGCGGCCCAGGCCGCGCCCTCGTCGAGGGTGATATCGGTGACTTTCTTACCGGCGCTGTAGACGGCGGCCGCAACAACTCTACCCATGGTGCTGATCGCTTCTAAGGGGGAGGACAGGTGTTGGGCAGCTTAGCGTGAATGGCGTTCCGTGGTGGCTATCGTTTGTAGTGAGCGAGCTTGCTCGCGCTGGGGGGAGAAGCGCCCCCAAGTTGTATTCAGACAGCCCGTGCCTCACGGTCCAACTGCGCGATACAGGTTTGCATCTGTGTCTGACAGGTTTGCATCAGTCGAGGGATGTCATCCGAGGTCAGGCCCGTTGTAGGAATCGGCGGCAACGAGCGTATGAGCACATCACCGCTGTTCCAGCGGTTGAGCTGCATGTGGGTCACGTAATTGCTGACACACACCTGCACGATCGGCACCCCCGCCGCAATCGCCATATGGAACGCGCCTTTCTTGAACGGTAGCAAACCCTTGCCCAGGTTACGCGTGCCCTCGGGGAACACCCAGATTGACGTGTCTTTGTTTTGCAACGTGTGGGTCGTGGTGAGCATCGCACGGCGTGCCTTATGCGCATTGCCACGGTCAATCAGCACATTGCCCGCCAGCCAGAACAACTGCCCGAACAGCGGCACCCATTTCAAGCTCTTCTTGGCGATGCACACAGTGCGATGGGGCACCACGTTGCCCAACACAAACAGGTCATAGTTGGACTGATGATTGGCGATAACCACGCAGGTACCTGGTTTGTTGCGCAGCGAGTCCACCTCGGCCTTCACATTCAGCCCCAACAGCCGCATCGCCGGCAGCGCGTAGAGGCGGGCACACAGGCGGCTATTATCCGGATTGAACGGCCGGCACAGGCCGATCAGCACGCCCAGTACACCGGCGATCATAAAGTGCAGGCCCATCAACGACATACGCAACAGAAAAAGCATCGACACGGCCTATCCGGACAAAAGGTGGCGCAGTGTACGGACGTGCACTGAATTCGGCAATTGCCCCTTAAGAGGTAGGAGATAGGCGATGTTTAAGCACATGTTTCAATAAGTTCCCGCAAGTGCGGGCTAGAGCGCTAGAGATATTTCAGATTTGGTTGTAAGAAAAAGCCCGACTCAAGGCCGGGCTTTGGCGCAGCAGGGGCAGGCAACTCAGATCAGGTTATGGCTCTGGTCCTGGATGATTGCTTCGTCCAAGGCTTCCAGCAGCGCCTTACGCACCTTCAACTTGGTGTGCTTGTGAGCGTTCATATTCAGCTTCTTCAACTGGCGCGCTGCTTCGAGCGCTGCTGCGTGCAATTCCTCGGGCGCCACCACCTTGTCGAGGAAGCCGGCTTGCAGCGCACCTTGCGGGTCAAACATCTCAGCATTGATGACCGAACGATGAAACGCCGACTTGCGCAAGCGATCCCGCGCCAGCTCGATACCGGCGTGGTGCATGGTCATGCCGATCGCCACCTCATTGAGCCCAATGCTGAACGGGCCTTCCACGCCAATCCGATAATCCGCCGACAACAGCAGGAAAGCACCCTTGGCCACCGCGTGCCCAGTGCACGCCACAATCACCGGAAACGGGTGCGACAACAGACGACGCGCCAACGTCGAACCCGACGTCACCAGGCCGATGGCTTCCTTGGGCCCGGCGGTCATCACCTTCAAGTCATAACCACCCGACAGGATCCCCGGCGTACCAGTGATCACCACCACCGCCCGGTCCTTCTCCGCCTGGTCCAGCGCTTCATTAAACGCACTGACCACCGCCGGAGAAATGGCATTCACCTTGCCGTTGCTCAGGGTCAGGGTCGCAATACCGTCTTCGAGGTGGTAGGCAATCAACTCACTCATGACGCGGTTCCTTGTAGGATTTGTTATAGAAGGCTTTTAATAATAGAAGTGCATGCAACAGACGTTACCCACCGCGCCCGCCCCGGTAAAGCGCTATGACTGACTGGCCAGTCAGGCTTTTGCCCCGTGCAGCCTGTGCAAATGCCTGGGGCAGGGAGCAACCGCTGGCCCACACGCGCATAGTCGATGCCTGAGAATGGCACAATCACCGCCCCTCGCCGGGCGCAGAATGGTTTACCGGCTAACCGCATGAATATTCTGAAAAAAACCTTTGCCATCAGAAAGGCTTTCGACTACATTAGCGCGCCTCGACAGACTGAACTGGTTTGACGAGATACGGTGAAGTGTCCGAGTGGCTTAAGGAGCACGCCTGGAAAGTGTGTATACAAGAAATTGTATCGAGAGTTCGAATCTCTCCTTCACCGCCAAATTTGATGTAAACAAAACCCCTGGTTTCGAGAGAAGCCAGGGGTTTTGTAGTTTATGGGTTTGAAAATCTTACCTTTATCAAATCACGCGCTTGGCTTATCCATCCGTCGCGCAATGACATCCAGCAAATCACATCCATCGCGCAGCGGAATTGAGCAGAGCAGCGCGAAATCACTAAGCACTACGGAGTCACTACTGATTTCACTACGTAATGCGAGGTTCTCCAGGACTTGGGTAACCGCGCGAAGTCGATAGCTCGCGGCGTCTAGGAGGATTTCCAGTGGTACGGTTGTATCGACGAAAAGTGCTGGAGTGGTGCTGTCGTTGCTGGTAAGTGCTAGGTATTGGTTCATGCGTTAAGTCCGTTCACTTAGAGAATGTGAGCCACGCATTTGTCGCCAAACAAAAGGTGGCAGCTGTACGCAGGTTGGCGAACCGGGACAAGAACGGACAAAGACCGGCAGACCCGAAGGTCTCCCACGCACAGCTACCATTGAGCAGCTTATTGCGTGCAGGGGCATCCCGCAAATCTGCCGGGAGGCTGCTGCCGTCTTGTAGTCGGGTCGCCAAACCCGGTCACCATATGGGCGACCGAGCGACTATAGGCTTGGGCATTTTGAAACGGGAGAGCGCTGGTTCCGAGTCGCTTGTAGGACGTTGCCCAAAATAATCTGTCGAGCCTTCATGCCTGTGCTTTGCGGTGGCCTGGGCTTTCAATGCATAGTCAGCCGGCTCAAATATCCGAACTCACTTAATCCCACATACAAAAACACCGGGCAATGCCCGGTGTTTTTTAATGATGATGCCGCTTTTTTACTGCGCAGTTTTCAACTTAACCACATCACCCGAAATCTTGGTGGTGTAGCCGCTCAGCACCCAGGCCCAGAACCATTTTTCCTGGATCTGCGTGTTGATCAGCGCGTCGCCGCCCTTGGCCTTGATGGCCTCGTTCTGGGCGCGGACGAAACGGCTGTTCTGGCCGATCGGGATAACGCCGAAAAGCATGATGCCGGTGGCGCTGGCTTCGCTGTGACCCAGCACGGTGTATTGGCTGCTGTCGTATTGCGGGGATTTGATGGCGGTGCCGGTGCAGCCTGCGAGGGTGAAACCAAGCACTGCTGCCGCGACTGTTTTACTGACGTACTTCACTGAATAACTCCATGGCATAAAGCCCGAGATTCAATTCTCGGGGGGCTGCACTTTAATCGCTCTTGTAACAGATTGAAAATAATCGGCGCGGTACGCTTCAATCCAGGCTTGTCGCTAGAGCGGGGTGATGGCAAAGCGCTCATAACGCTGGCGATGAATTCCAGGACTTGCTAAGGTCGCCGCCTTTCCAATACGCCATTCAGAGGGATCTAAATGCACCCGGTGCTTCGCAAGACGTTCGGCGGGCTTTCTGCCCAGTACTACATTCGCAATTTCCTGTTCGGGCTGATTTTTCCCGTGCTGATCTATACGGCGTTGACCCAGTCGAAGACCGGTGGGTTCGCGCTGGGCACGCTCTTTTTTTGTTTGGTCAGCAGTCTGCTTTACCCCTACGCGCGCTTCGTTTATGAAAGCATCATGGGGTACATTTTTGGCAATAACGTGTTCTTTGTGAACGCGATCATGATGCTGACCGTCAAGCTGTTCACCATGGCAATGTGCTGGAGCATGGCGATTTTCATTGCGCCGGTTGGGCTGGCTTATCTGTATTTTCACCACAGCCGGGCGGCGAATCAGGCCTGAGTCAGCTGAAGTCTTTTGTAGTGAGCGGGCTTGTCCCGCGCTGGGCTGCGCAGCAGCCCCAAGGAAGACGAATGCGGAGTATCAGACATTCCCCGGTGTCTGGTTTTGGGGCTGCTGCGCAGCCCAACGCGGGGCAAGCCCGCTCGCCACAGGAAGGGGCGCCAGCTTTGGAACGTTGTGTGTATATCCTTCCATCTTTGGCGGCGGAGTTTCAGATGTGCAGCCAGGCCAGGCTGCCTAGTACCACTGCCGCGCCCGCTGCCGTATAGGACAGGCGCTTTAGCCACTCCCTTCTGGTCAGCAGCGTAATCGCCGCCAAAAAAATCGCGATCTGGATGGCGGTCATCGCCTGGGCCCAGCGATGGTGCTGATGCAAGGCCTGCTCTGACTGTTCATCCCATTGCTTTGACGTGGCTTCAAGCTTCTCGGCCTGCTTGCGCACGTCTTCCTTCTGGCTCTTGTAGCGCTCGATCTCATCCTTGTAGTGCGCGGCGTCCACGCCAGGGATGTGCGTAGCCAGTTCCGCGAGGTTTTGCCGGCTGGATTTGGCCTGGTAGTAATTCCATTGGTTGGCGGCTTCGGTCTTGAAGATGGCGGCGTTGTTCTTGTCCATCGCCGCTTCGCTTTCGCTGGAGCCGGCCTGGTAGCTGAGCATGGCGCCGAGGGTGGCCATGAGGGCGGTCATCACGGCGATGCGGCTGGCGAAATTGTCGCCGCGGCCGTGGGCATGTTCGGTGGTGTGTTCGAGGTGTTTTTCGTGGGGGCTGGGGACTTCGAAGGCTTCGGACATGGGGGCGTCTATGAAGGGACTGAGGGGGTCTAATTCTTCACCAGCAAAGCTGTCTCAAGCCTGTACGTAACGTCGGATCAGCCCGTCTCACAACTCCAATTGCGTGGCCTTTGCTTTGCAGCGCTGTTGCCATGTGTAAGCGTCGATGGTTGCGCGCAGGTTGCTTGCACCTGACCTGGCCCGTTATTGTGCTGAATCCTTTTAGTCCTTCTCCCAGGGTTTTGTAGTGATGAATGCACCATCGCTTACCGCAGTCGGTCCGATCAAGGCCGTGATTTTCGATATGGACGGGTTGTTGCTGGATACGGAAGGCATCTACACCGAAGTCACAAAAATCATCGCTGAGCGTTACGGCCGTACCTACGACTGGAGCATCAAGCAGCACATCATCGGTCGTGGCGCCCAGGATCTGGCCGACTACGTGGTCAAGGCGCTGGACTTGCCGATCACCCCGGCCGAGTTTCTCGAGATCCGCGAACCGCTGATGAGCGAGCGCTTCCCCAAGGCCTTGGGCATGCCAGGCGCCGAAGCGTTGGTACGTCACTTGAAGGCGCACAATATCCCGATTGCCGTGGGCACCAGTTCCTCGCGTAACTCGTTCGGCCACAAGACCACATTGCACCGCGAATGGTTTGGTCTGTTCGATACCATCGTCACTGCTGACGACCCGGAAGTTGGCGCCGCCAAACCCGCGCCGGACATCTTCCTCACCGCCGCGCGTCGCCTGGGCGTTGCACCCGGGGATTGCCTGGTCTTCGAAGACTCGCCCTTCGGCGTCACCGCCGCCAAAGCAGCTGGCATGACCGCCATCGCCGTACCCGACGAGGCCATGGCCGACAGCAAATATCATCACGCAGACCAGATCATCCGCAAACTCGCCGACTTCGACCTGCCAGCCTATGGCCTACCCCCTTTTCCCTGACTGAACACAGTCAAATGTGGGAGCTGGCTTGCCTGCGAATGCGGTGTATCAGTCGCCATATCCAATGACTGACACTCCGCTATCGCAGGCAAGCCAGCCCCTCATTGGCTCTTGCAGTGTCCCAGAAACCTCAGGCGCTGAACCCACCATCAATAGTCAAACTCGCCCCAGTGATATACCCAGCCTCCGGCCCCGCCAGGTAGGCCACAAAGCTCGCAATTTCCTCCACCTGCCCATACCGCCCCACCGCCATCAACCCCATCAGACTCTCGGCAAACTCACTGTTCGCCGGGTTCATATCGGTATCTACCGGTCCTGGCTGCACATTATTGATAGTGATGCCCCGAGGTCCCAGGTCTCGCGCCAAGCCTTTGGTCAATCCCACCAGCGCCGCCTTGCTCATCGCATACGGCCCGCCACCGCCAAACGGCATGCGTTCGGCGTTGGTGCTGCCGATATTGATCACCCGGCCACCTTCACCCATATGCCTGGCCGCTTCCTGGGTGGCGATGAATACACTGCGGACATTGATCGCCAGAGTCTGGTCGAAATCCTCCAGCTTGAAATCGTCCAGCGGCGCGATGGCCAGCACGCCAGCGTTGTTGACCAGGATATCCAGGCGCCCGAAGGCCTCGACGGTGGCGTTGACCGCGTTGCGGATTGCGCCGGCATTGGCGCTGTCGGCGTGAATCGCCAGGGCTTTGCCGCCGTCGCGGATCACGCTGTTTTGCAGTTCTTCAGCCTTGGCGGCCGAGCTGACGTAGGTAAAGGCAACCGCCGCACCTTGTGCTGCGAGGCGCTTGACGATGGCGGCGCCGATGCCGCGGGAGCCGCCTTGAATCAAGGCGACTTTGCCGCTGAGGTTGTGTGTGGTCATGTCGATCTCCAAGTGGTGCAAGGCAGGTTGCCTTGTTGTTGGAACCGAGTATCAACCTCACAGGCCCCCTCAGGTAGACCGTGATTGCTATAGTCTGTGTAAACCAAAAGTTTAGAGTGGGCCGTTATGGAAAGCTTTGGCAGTATCGAATGCTTTGTGCGCAGCGCCGAAGGGGGCAGCTTTGCCGAGGCGGCGCGACATCTGAGCCTCACTCCGGCAGCGGTAGGAAAAAGCGTCGCCAAGCTGGAAGCGCGCCTGGGAGTACGCCTGTTCCAGCGCAGCACCCGGCGGCTGACGCTGACCGAGGCCGGCAAACGGTTTCTTGAAGAAGTCAGCGCCAGCCTCACCACCATCCAGAATGCCGTCGCCAACCTGGCCAGCGCAGAAGGGCGGCCCGTGGGCACGCTCAAGGTCAGCATGGGCACGGTGTTTGGCAATCGGTATGTGGTGCCGCTGCTGGGGGAATTCATGCGCCATTTTCCGGATATCAGCCCGGACTGGCATTTCGATAACCGCCAGGTCGACCTGATCGGCCAAGGGTTCGATGCGGCCATCGGCGGTGGCTTTGAGCTGCCTCAGGGCGTCGTGGCCCGTAAGCTCACGCCGGCGCACCGAGTGTTGGTGGCCTCGCCGGATTATCTGGCGCAGCGCCCGCCGGTATTGGTTCCCGAGGATCTGGCGCGCTGCCTGGGCATTCTGATCCGCTCGCCACAAACCGGGCGCATTCGCTCCTGGCAGTTGACCAGTGCCGAGCGTGAACATAGGCCCTTGATGCTCAAGCCAGGCATGACCATGAGCGATTCCGAAGCCGCCTGCTGCGCCAGCGCGCAGGGCCTGGGCATTGCCCTGGTGAGCATGCCCATGGCCGTGCCGTTCCTCGACAGCGGCGCGGTGGTGCGGGTGCTGCCCGACTGGTACGTCGACGACGGCAACATCTCTATTTACTACGCCGAACACAAACTGCTGCCTGGCAAGACCCGAGCGTTTGTGGATTTCATCATCGAGCAGTTTGCCGAGCATCAATTGAGCCACCGGTTCAGCGCAATCTAAATGTGGGAGGGAGCTTGCTCCCACATTTGATCTCAGTGGCCGAACTTACTCGGCCAACCAATCACCTTCTTCGGCCTTGGCATCGCATAAGTCCTGATTTTAGAAGTCGACAACCCCAGCCGCACCAGCGCCTCAGCAATCGTCACCGCCGCCGTCACCCCATCCACCACCGGCACCCCGGTGCGCTGGCGAATCTGCTCATCCAGCCCGGCCATGCCGCCACAGCCCAGGCAGATCACCTCGGCTTTGTCCTCGCTGATGGCCAGCTCGGCCTGGTGCACGATGGCCTCCATCGCGGCCAGCGGATTGTGTTCCAACTCAAGCACCGCCATCCCACTGGCGCGCACCGACGCGCAGCGCTGGTACAGGCCGGCGAGTTTCAGGCGGTCTTCAATCAACGGCACCGTGCGGTCCAGGGTGGTCACCACCGAATAGGCGTGCCCCAGGAACATCGCGGTGCTGGCGGCCGCCTCGGTGATGTCCACCACCGGCACGTTCAATAATTCCTGCAGGCCCTCACGGCCGTGCTCGCCGTAGCCGGCCTGGATCACCGCATCAAACGGCTGGTCGTAAGCCATCACCCGGTCCATCACCGCGATGGCCGCCAGATAGCTTTCAAAATTGCCTTCCACCGACTCCGCGCCGAAGTAAGGCGTGAGCCCGACGATCTCGGTGCCCGGCGCGGCCACAGCGCGCGCCTGCTGGGCGATGGTTTCGGTGATAGATTCGGTGGTGTTGACGTTGACCACGAGGATACGCATGGAATGTCCCTTGATTAATGACTGACGTTATCGACTGCAATGCTTTCGCCGCTGACATCGGCGTAGAACGGCTGGCGCTTGGCAATCAGCCCGTACAGCAGTCCTGCAATACCGGCGCCAAACAACCAGGAAAAGGGCGAGACACTGGCGAACCCAGGCAACAGGGCCAGCAGGATCGCGATCAGCGCCGCAGGAGTAAAGGCCGCCACCGCACGCAGATTGACCCCACGGCTGTAGTAATAAATGCCGTTCGGGTCTTCGCTGTACAACTGCGGCACATCGATCCGGCTCTTACGGATCAACCAGTAATCGACCATGATCACCCCGTACAACGGCCCCAGCAGCGCGCCCAGGCCGGATAGGAAATACACGATCACCAGCGGGCTGTTATAGAGGTTCCACGGCAGGATCAGCACGGCTACGGCGGCGCTGATCAAACCGGCGCGGCGGAAGTTCAGGTACTTGGGCGCCAGGTTGCTCAGCACAAAGGCCGGCGCGACGAAGTTGGCCATGATATTCACCGCCACGGTGACAATCAGGAACGCCAGGCAGCCCAGGACCAGGAAGAACGTGTTCGGAATGGCGGCAATGATTTCGGTCGGGCTTTCGATCACCCGGCCATTGAGTTGGAATTGCCCACCGCACAGCAGTACGGTAATTGCGGCGAACACCAGGATATTCACCGGCAGGCCCCAGAAGTTACCGACCTGAATGGTCTTGCGGCACGGCGAGGAGCGGGCGAAGTCGCAGAAGTTGAGGATCAGCGTGCCATAGATCGACAACCACAGCGCACCGCCCGCAAAGATGTTGCGCCACATCTCGCCACCGCTGAGGGGCGTGCGGATCGACCAGGCGATGTTGCCGCCGGCCTGGAAGTACATCCAACCGGCCAACGATGCCACGGTGAGCAGGATCACCGGGCCGGCAAAGCCTTCGTAGCGCCGCACCATCTCCATGCCGTAGGCCAGGATCACCAGTTGCACCAGCCAGATCACCACAAAACAGGCCCAGCCGAGGGACGACAGGCCGAGGATCGAGTTGTGGTCATAGTCGGCAAAGCCTGGATGAATCGCCGTCAGTAACACGCGGAAAACCACCGAGGCCAGGTAGGTCTGGATACCGAACCAGGCAATCGCGATGACCGCACGGATCAGCGCCGGAATCTGCGCGCCATGGATGCCGAAACTGATGCGGCTGATCACCGGGAACGGCACGCCGGTCTTTTGTCCCATGTAGCCCGACAGGTTCATGAAGAAGTACACCAGCGCCGCGCCGATCCCGAGGGACAACAGGATCTGCCAGCCGCCCAGGCCCAATGCATACAGGCCGATGGCAAACGAGTAGTTGGCGATGTTGTGCACGTCATTGGTCCACAACGCAAAGATACTGTAGCGCCCCCAGCGTCGGCCTTCGACCTTGGTGGGCGCCAGGTCCTTGTTATGCAGGCGCGGGCTGAGCACCAACGGTCCGGGGCTGGCGGCTTGGGGGTTCAGGGCCGAGGAGGGCAGGTCCAGTGCGATGTCATTCGAGAGGCTTGTACGCATTCCGGCAGGCTCCAGCACATCTGCAGCCAGGCCGCGGATGGCAAAGTGTATGTAGGTTTTGTATTTATTGTATACAAAGCGTATTCCACCTTAAGCCACATGCGTGCCAGTTTTAAATCTACGAAAACCCGAGCTAATTTCGTTTTTGCTGGTTATTCCAATAAATTGCTGAATTCAAAGCGATATAAATTGACCGTTTGAACAGCTATTTATTTTTCGCAGGAAAAGGAATGATTAAGAAGAGCAGAAAATCCGAGAAGGAAAGTGTTACGTTTTGGTGCGCTTAAATCAGGATTGCACACACAAATGGCACTAACGGTTACACCTATGTGTACATTTTAAAAGGAAAACACAAGACAAAATGTGGGAGCGGGCTTGCTCGCGAATGCGGAGTGTCAGTGACGAAAATATCGACTGACACTCCGCATTCGCGAGCAAGCCCGCTCCCACAGTGTTTTACCGCATCAACCCTCAGGCCTTACTGATAATATTCCCCGCATGCAGCCCGCATTCCTTCTGCGTAGCCTCTTCCCACCACCACCGTCCCTCGCGCTCATGCTGGTTCGGCAACACCGGTCGCGTGCACGGCTCGCAACCAATGCTGATAAACCCACGCTCATGCAGGCTGTTATACGGCAGCTCCAGCATGCGGATGTAACCCCAGACTTCCTCGCTGGTCATCTGCGCCAGCGGGTTGAACTTGTACAAGGTGCGTTCCGGCGTCGAGAATGCCGTGTCGATTTCCAGCACGGCGACCTGGCTGCGGGTCCCCGGGCTCTGGTCGCGGCGTTGGCCGGTGGCCCAGGCTTTCACGCCGGAGAGTTTGCGGCGCAACGGCTCGATCTTGCGGATGCCGCAGCATTCGCCGTGGCCGTCGCGGTAGAAACTGAACAGGCCTTTCTCCTTGACGAAGGGTTCCAGCTTGCTCTGGTCCGGCGAGATCAGTTCGATGTCGATCTTGTAGAAGTCGCGCACCTGTTCGATAAACCGGTAGGTCTCCGGGTGCAGGCGGCCGGTGTCGAGACTGAATACCTTGACGTTCTTGTTCAGCTTCCAGGCCATGTCTACCAGCACCACGTCCTCGGCGCCGCTGAAGGAAATCCACAGGTCATCACCGAACTGGCTGAACGCCAGCTTGAGAATATCCTGGGCGGATTTGTTGGCGTAAGTCGTGGCGAGTTCAACGACGTCGAAGGCTTGGTTCATCAGGACGGTTCCTACAGGTCAGTGGCGCTGAGCGCTCTCTAGGGGGGTGATGGTATCAAAAACCGCCCTGCGTTGCGGCGGCGAGCGTGAATCGCTAGAGTTCGGCAGTCCTTTTGCTCGCTCAACCAAACAACATCTAAAACGGGAGTGTCTTGTGGAAATTGCCTGTCTCGACCTGGAAGGGGTACTGGTCCCGGAAATCTGGATCGCCTTCGCCGAAAAAACCGGTATTGAATCCCTGCGCGCCACTACCCGGGACATTCCCGACTACGACGTGCTGATGCAGCAGCGCCTGCGTATCCTCGATGAGCATGGGCTCAAGCTCGCCGACATCCAGGCAGTGATCGCCACCCTCAAACCGCTGGACGGCGCCATCGAATTCGTCAACTGGCTGCGCGAGCGCTTCCAGGTGGTGATCCTGTCGGATACGTTCTATGAGTTCTCCCAGCCGCTGATGCGCCAACTGGGTTTCCCGACCCTGCTGTGCCACCGCCTGATCACTGATCAAACCGACCGCGTGGTCAGTTACCAACTGCGCCAGAAAGACCCCAAGCGCCAGTCGGTACTGGCCTTCAAGAGCCTGTACTACCGCGTGATCGCCGCCGGCGATTCCTACAACGACACCACCATGCTGGGCGAGGCCGACCGTGGGATCCTGTTTCACGCACCCGCGAATGTGATTCGTGAGTTCCCGCAATTCCCGGCGGTGCATACATTCGAGGATTTGAAGAGCGAGTTCATCAAGGCATCGAATCGAGAGTTGAGCCTGTAGGTCATTCCGCGCGGCTGATGGCCTCTTCGCAGGCAAGCCAGCTCCCACATTTGACGGTATTCACACATCAAAAAGTGGGAGCGGGCTTGCTCGCGAAGGGGCCCGCACAGGCACTGCACATCTTCGCGCTACACCCCTGCCAGCAAGCTCTCATAAGGAATGCGCAAGCCTTCATGCAAACGCTTGATCATCGACAGACTCAACTTGCGCTTATGGTTCAGCACTTCTGAAACCCTCCCACTGGTGCCGATAAAAGGCTCCAGATCACGGGCAGTCATGCCCAGTTGTTCCATCCGAAATTTAATCGCCTCCACGGGATCAGAAGGTGGCATTGGATAATGCTCGGCCTCGTACTTCTCGATGAGAATGGCGAGGATCTCCAGCTCGTCCCCCTCGGGTGAGCCGATTTGCGCTCCCCATAGCTGTTCCACACGCGCAAGCGCCGCGGCTAGATCCTCATGGGAATGTATAGGTTTGATGTTCATCACACGGTCTCCGCGTTGATCTGATCATACTGCGCATGAGTCCCCACGAAACGTATAAACCCAAGCTGTCGCTGATAGTCGATCGCCATGATCACTCGATATTCATTGCCGCCCACGTTGAACACAACCCGGCTACCTTTGAGAATGCTTGCCGCTCTCAGCTCTGCCTTGAGCAATTGCGGTGACGGGTAATCGGCCTTTTTCATATGGCGATAAAGCTCGACTAGTGGCGTTTTGGCATCTAAATAAGCCGGATGGCTCTCCCAGAATATTCGTAGGGTAGACAGAGCGATTATTCGCATCGCTATGACCTCCCATTTTGGGAGATGATGGGTGTGCTTGGGTTGAGATGCAATCTCGGAAATAAATTCTGACGAGTAAGCAGACGCTTCATGTGATCCCTCACAAACGGCTGGTGGGCGGTCGGAGTTGGACGCTATCGCCCGGGTCATGCTCCCGTCCACAGTCGTTCTGATTCAGATCTTGTCCTGCTGTGTGGCACTACGTCCAAGCCCAAGGCGGGCTGAGCGCTACAGACTTTCCAAAGTTTGTAACAACACCCGCACCTTCGTCAGCGACTCTTGATATTCCGCCTCCCACTGTGAATCGGCGACAATCCCGCCGCCGCCCCAGCAGCAGACCTGCCCGTCCTTCACCAGCAAACTGCGAATGGCGATGGAACTGTCCATCTCCCCCCGCACGTCCAGGTACAGCAGCGAACCGCAATACAAGCCGCGTCGGGTCGGCTCCAGTTCGTCGATGATCTGCATCGCGCGGATCTTCGGCGCGCCGGTGATGGAGCCGCCGGGGAAGCTGCCGGCGATCAGGTCGAGGGCGTCTTTGCCGTCGGCCAATTGGCCGATGACGCTGCTCACCAGGTGGTGCACGTTGGGGTAGCTTTCCAGGCTGAACAGTTCCGGCACGCTCACCGAGCCGGTGCGGCAGGTTCGGCCGAGGTCGTTGCGCAGCAGGTCGACGATCATCAGGTTTTCGGCGCGGTCCTTGGGGCTGGCCAGCAGTTCGGCGGCGTTGGCGGTGTCTTCTTCAGGCGTCAAGCCACGGGGACGCGTGCCTTTGATCGGGCGGGTTTCGACGCGGCGCTTGCTGATATGAACGAAACGCTCGGGCGACAGGCTCAGCACCGCGCCGTCGTCCGGCAGGCTCTGGAAGCCGGAAAAGGGCGTCGGGCAGGCTTCGCGCAGGGCGCAATAAGCCGCCCAAGGATCACCGCTGCACGGCGCGCGAAAGCGCTGGGCGAAGTTGACCTGGTAGCAGTCGCCGGCCTGGATATAGTCCTGGATGCGCACGATGGCCTGGCGGTAAGCCTCGGCGGTGAGGTCTGGAGCCATGGGGCCGTGGAGTGTGAAGGGTGCGGGCGTTTCGAGGGGGTCAATGCTGAACACGGCGATCAAGCGTTGCCGCTCGCTGTCGGCCAGCTTAGGGTGGAACACCAGTTGGCTGGTCTGCGCCTGATGGTCGCTGATCAACGCCCAGGCATACAGTCCAAAGCGCGCATCCGGCAGGTGCAGGTCGTCCGCGGCCAGGTGCGGCATCTGTTCCAGGTGGCGGCCGAAATCGTAGCTCAGGTAGCCGATCAAGCCCCCGGCAAACGGCAGCTCATAACCCTGCGGCAGAATCGCTTCACCCAGCTGCTTGAGGTTTTTGCGCAGGCGTTGCAGGAAATCATGGCCGCTTTCGTCGGGTAAAACCGTCAACGTCGCCTGTGGCCAGGCGCTGAGCAGGTCATACCGCCCGCGTTCGGCAACCGGCCGCCCGCTGTCCAGCAGCACCGCGCCGGGCGCATGGCGAATCGCCGCAAAGTACTCGGCGGGGTTGGCCCGGTAGGGCAGTGGGTGTACGGAGCAGGTCGACATGCGCGGGTGGATCAGCTGTTGGCGTGGGGGGAGAAGATTGTAGTCCCCCCGAAGCTTTGGTCCTAGCGCGGTTTAAAATGTGGGAGCGGGCTTGCTCGCGAATGCGGAGTGTCAGTCGACTTATTCATCAACTGGCAGACTGTATTCGCGAGCAAGCCCGCTCCCACATTAGATCGGTATTCAGCCTTCCACCGGCGGAATATGCCCAAACATTTCCTGTACGAACTCCACCCGCTCTTCCGGCGTTTCCGTCACCCCGGCTGCTTTCAGCGCTTCCAGCCGCGCCTCCACCGCATGGGTGCGCAAGGTCAAGCCGCAGTCGTTGGCAATCTGGATATTCAGCCCCGGCCGCGCATTCAGCTCCAGGATCAGCGGGCCTTTCTCCTGGTCCAGCACCATGTCCACGCCGATATAGCCCAACCCGCACAGCTCATAGCAACCGGCTGCGAGCTTCATGAAACCGTCCCAGTTGGGCAACTGCACACCGTCAACCGCATTGGTGGTGTCGGGGTGTTTGGTGATGATGTTGTTCAGCCAGGTGCCGCGCAGGGTCAGGCCAGTGGCCAGGTCGACACCGACGCCGATGGCGCCCTGGTGCAGGTTGGCCTTGCCGCCGGACTGACGTGTCGGCAACCGCAGCATCGCCATCACCGGGTAGCCCATCAACACGATGATGCGGATATCCGGCACGCCTTCGTAGCTGATGCTCTTGAAGATCTGGTCGGGCACCACGCGGTACTCGATCAGCGCGCGGTCGCGGTGGCCGCCCAGGGAATACAGGCCCGTGAGGATGCTGGAGATCTGATGCTCGATCTCCTCATGGCTGATGATCTTGCCGGACACCGTGCGATAGCGCCCCTCGAAACGATCCGCCACCACCAGGATGCCGTCACCGCCGGCGCCCTGGGCCGGCTTGATCACGAAGTCGCTGCGCCCGCCAATGATCGCGTCGAGCTTGTCGATTTCCTTCTCGGTGGAGATCACCCCGTACATCTCCGGCACGTGGATGCCGGCGGCAATCGCCCGTTCCTTGGTGATGATCTTGTCATCCACGATCGGGTACAGGCTGCGCTTGTTGTACTTGAGCACGTAGTCGGCATTGCGCCGGTTGATGCCCATGATCCCCCGCGCTTCCAGGGCTTTCCAGGTCTTCCAGAGGCCGAACATTACTGGTCAGCCTTCAAGAAGGCCTTGAAACGCACCAGCTCGGTCAGGCGGTAACCGCGATAGCGACCCATGGCCAGCATGAAGCCCACCAGAATCAACAGGATCGCCGGGAAGGTAAACACGAAATACACCAACTCCGGCACGCTCATGATCAGGTGCGCCAGGGACGCGGCGAACAGCGTACCCACCGCCACTTTCAGCGCATGGGTGGCGCCGCGTTCCTCCCAGGTGATCGACAGGCGTTCGATGGTCATGGTCAGGATCACCATCGGGAACAGCGCCACCGACAAGCCGCGCTCCAGGCCCAGCTTGTGGCTGAACAGGCTGATCGCCGCGATCAGCACCACCACGAACGTCAGCACCACCGACAGCCTCGGCAGCATCTGCAGCTTCAGATGCTCCAGGTAGGAGCGCAACGACAGCCCCAGCGCCGTAATGATGGTGAACAACGCGATGCCGAAGCCCAGTTGGGTTTCGCGGAACGCCAGCGCCACCAGTACCGGCGTGAACGTGCCCAGCGTCTGCAGGCCGATCAGGTTGCGCAGGATCAGGATGACCAGCACGCCGATCGGGATCATCACCATGATCATGAACGTCTGCTGGGTTTGCAGCGGCAGGTTGTACAGCGAGTAGCCGAGGAAGTTGGAGTCGGTGCTCTCGTCCGTCAGCTTGGCCAGGCGCAGGGCGTTCATGCGGCTGTTGTCGAGGCTGAAGGTGACAGTGGCTTTCTTGCCGCCGTCGACGGTGATCAGGTTTTCATCGCCGATCCACCACAGCAGGCGGTCGGCGGGCAGGCCTTGCTCACCGGTTTCGGGGTTGAAATACAGCCAGTCATTGCCATTGAAGCTGCGCAGCCAGAGTTCCGGGGTTTGCGGCTGGTTCGCCTCCAGGCGCAGGGTGTGCACGCGCTCCACCGGGACGTGGCCGATGGAGAGCACCAGCTCGATGATCTTGGCCTTGTGCGCGGTGGACGTGTCGCCGGCCAGCAGCAGCTTGACGTTATCGTCGTTGAGGTTATTGGTGCGCTTGATGGCTTCGCTGATAAAGGTCTCGACGTCGGCCGAGTGCTGGCGAATCGGCGCGAGCAAGGCTTCGGCGGCGATTTTTTCCGGGCCTTCCACGGCGATGCTGTCACGGAAGATCGGGCCCTTGACCTTGCTCTTCTCGCCCTCGCGCTTGGTCAGCACCAGGCGGTAATACAGGGTTTGCGTGCCCTTGGCGCGGCGGGCCGACCAAGTGACCTTGCGATTGCCGTCGAGGCGGTTGACGCTGACCCCGTAGTTGTTGGAAATGAAACTTTCATTGAGGCTGACGTAGTCGCGGTTCAATGGCGGCACGAACATCTGCACCTTGACCGGGTCCTTGGCGTTGGCGACGAACTCGACTTTGGCGTCGATGTTCCACAGGTCTTCCATCGCGTCTTCCGTGACCGGGATGCCCAGCGCGAAAATCTGATAGGCCGTGATCGAAATGCCCAGTGCCACCAGGACGGCGATCAGGATTTTCAGGTGCATAGTGAGAGAGCGCATGGGAGTTACTCGGCGGTATGAGCGTCGGCGACACAGGCAGGTTTGCCTGCTGCGTATTTAAGACTGGGGTCGACCAGCGCATCAAAGCGTTTCAATGCTTCGGAGCCGATCAGCAGCGGGTATTGGAAGGCGCTGCGGTCAGTCAAGTTCACTTCGATGCTGCGTAAAGCAGTGCCCATGCAGATATCCAGGGCAATCACCGGACGGGCGGTATAGTTCTTGTCCTCATCGGGGTCGTAGTCGCCGGCGCGGCGCTTGATCTTGCTTACGCGCGCCAAGGGACGCTCGATGGGGTGGGAATGGGCGGTGTCGATGGCCAGGTAGAAGCGCACCCAGGATTCGCCGTTGCGCTTGAAGCGCTTGATATCACGGGCGCTGAGGGACGCGGTCTTGGCGCCGGTGTCCAGTTTGGCGGCGACTTCCAGGTCAATCCCGGCCAACTGGGCGTATTCGTTGAGGCCATACACGGTCTTCTCGGCGGCAACGCCAAGGCCAGGCAGCAATAGTAGACAAAACAGGGGGAGGGGCTTGAGTCTCATAAATCCTGATGCGGTGCAGTGCGATGTGTGATTCAAGGCGACCGGCATTACTGCGCAAGCTCCTTCGTGCGCCGTTTCATCTAGTGATGTCAGGCAAATGCGGCGGGCATTCTAACATGATGCTTTTTTGGCGCCAGCGCTGGCAGGCGGCCATGCCGCTGACGCACGCAGCAAGCGTTATCAGACGATTGTCGACAATGTTGATTTATTCTTTGACTAATAGGGGCTGATTGGCTAGTTTTTGCGGCATTGCTTTTAAAGGTGTCGACAATATGCTGGACCAGCTGGAATCCCCAGGGATGGCACACGACGATTCCCAGACCATGTCCGAGAACGTCTTCAGGCGGATCCAGGCCGCGATCGTCAAGGGTGAGATCGCCCCCGGCAGCAAGATTTCCGAACCGGAGCTGGCGCGCACCTATGGCATCAGTCGCGGCCCGTTGCGCGAAGCGATCCACCGCCTGGAAGGCCAGCGCCTGTTGGTCCGCGTGCCTCATGTCGGTGCGCGAGTGGTTTCGTTGAGCCACGCCGAACTGGTCGAACTCTACGAAATCCGCGAATCCCTTGAAGGCATGGCGTGCCGCCTGGCCGCCGAACGCATGACCGACGCGCAAATCGAAGAACTGCGCCAGGTGCTGCACACCCACGAACGCGACGAAGCGTTCCAGGCCGGCCTCGGCTATTACCAGCAGGAAGGCGACTTCGACTTTCATTACCGGATCATCCAGGGCGCCGGCAACCGCACCCTGACCCAGATGCTCTGCGGCGAGCTGTACCAACTGGTGCGCATGTACCGCATCCAGTTCTCCGCTACGCCCAACCGTCCACGCCAGGCCTTTGCCGAGCATCACCGCATTCTTGACGCGATTGCCGATCGTGACGGTGAACTGGCCGAACTGTTGATGCGCCGGCATATCGGCGCTTCCAAACGCAACATTGCCCGTCACTTCCCAGGCGGCGCTCCTTCATCACGAGGTGAGTCATGAGTCATTACAACAACAGCACCCCAGGCCAGCGTTTCCGTGACGCGGTCGCCAGCGAGCAGCCCTTGCAGGTCGTCGGCGCGATCAATGCCAACCACGCCTTGCTGGCCAAGCGCGCTGGTTTCAAGGCGATCTACCTGTCCGGTGGCGGGGTGGCCGCCGGCTCCCTGGGCGTGCCGGACCTGGGCATCACCGGCCTGGATGACGTATTGACCGACGTACGCCGCATCACCGACGTGTGCGACCTGCCGCTGCTGGTGGATGTAGACACCGGTTTCGGTTCCTCGGCGTTCAACGTGGCGCGTACCGTCAAGTCGATGATCAAGTTCGGCGCGGCGGCCATCCACATTGAAGACCAGGTCGGCGCCAAGCGCTGCGGTCATCGCCCGAACAAGGAAATCGTGTCGCAGCAGGAAATGGTCGACCGCATCAAGGCCGCCGTGGACGCGCGCACCGATGACAGCTTCGTGATCATGGCGCGCACCGATGCCCTGGCCGTCGAAGGCCTGGAGTCCGCGCTGGAACGGGCCGCTGCGTGCATCGAGGCCGGCGCCGACATGGTGTTCCCGGAGGCGATTACTGAATTGGAGATGTACAAGCTGTTCGCCTCCCGCGTGAAAGCGCCGATTCTGGCCAACATTACCGAATTCGGCGCCACGCCGCTGTTCACCACCGAACAGTTGAAATCTGCCGATGTTTCCATCGTACTGTACCCGCTCTCGGCCTTCCGCGCCATGAACAAGGCGGCCGAAAACGTCTACACCGCGATCCGTCGCGACGGCACCCAGCAAAACGTGATCGACACCATGCAAACCCGCATGGAGCTTTACGATCGCATCGACTACCACACCTTCGAGCAGAAGCTCGACGCGCTGTTTGCCGCGAAGAAATAACCCGTTGGTGGTTCCCTGAACAACTACAAAACTGGAGAAAAACCATGGCTGAAGCAAAAGTATTGAGTGGCGCCGGCCTGCGTGGCCAGGTTGCCGGGCAGACTGCGCTGTCCACCGTGGGCCAGGCCGGTGCCGGCCTGACCTATCGCGGCTACGACGTGCGCGAACTGGCCGCCGATGCGCAGTTCGAAGAAGTCGCCTACCTGCTGCTGTACGGCGAACTGCCGACCCAGGCGGAGCTTGCGGACTACAGCAAGAAGCTGGGCAAGCTGCGCGACCTGCCACAGGCGCTGAAAGAAGTGCTGGAACGCATCCCCGCCGACGCCCACCCGATGGACGTGATGCGCACCGGTTGCTCGTTCCTGGGCAATATCGAACCCGAGAAAGATTTCAGCGTGCAGCGCGATGTCACCGACCGCCTGCTTGCCGCGTTCCCGGCGATCATGTGCTACTGGTACCGCTTCAGCCACGACGGCCAGCGTATCGATTGCGTGACCGACGAACCGTCCATCGGCGCTCACTTCCTGCACCTGCTGCACGGCAAAAAGCCGAGCGAGCTGCATGAGAAGGTCATGAACGTGTCGCTGATCCTCTACGCCGAGCACGAATTCAACGCCTCCACCTTCACCGCGCGGGTGTGTGCGTCGACCCTGTCGGACCTGTATTCCTGCGTCACCGCCGCCATCGGCTCCCTGCGCGGCCCGCTGCACGGCGGCGCCAACGAAGCGGCGATGGAAATGATCGAGCGTTTCGGTTCGGCCGAAGAGGCCGTCGAAGGCACCCTCGGCATGCTCGCGCGCAAGGATAAGATCATGGGCTTCGGCCACGCGATCTACAAAGACAGCGACCCGCGCAATGAGGTGATCAAGGGCTGGTCGAAAAAACTCGCCGATGAAGTGGGCGATAAGGTGTTGTTCGCGGTTTCCGAAGCCATCGACAAGACCATGTGGGAGCAGAAGAAGCTGTTCCCCAACGCCGATTTCTACCATGCCTCGGCGTACCACTTCATGGGCATCCCGACCAAGCTGTTCACCCCGATCTTCGTGTGCTCGCGGCTTACTGGCTGGGCCGCGCACGTGTTCGAACAACGCGCCAACAACCGCATCATCCGTCCAAGCGCCGAGTACACCGGCGTAGAACAGCGCAAGTTCGTGCCAATCGAACGTCGCTGAATGAAGAGACCAACGATCCGGAAGTGGTAACCGAATCAAAAATGTGGGAGCGGGCTTGCTCGCGAAGGCGGTGTATCAGTCGCCAGATGTGTTGAATGACACACCGCTTTCGCGAGCAAGTCGAATCGTCGCACCGCCGCTCCCACATTTGAATCGCGTTCCAGATCAGATCCGCATCGGTCTTTCTTTTGCAACCACCGTGACCGAGTCCCGACGATGAACACTGAATTTCGCAAACCGCTCCCCGGCAGCCGCCTGGATTACTTCGATGCCCGCGCGGCGGTCGAAGCCATCACCCCCGGCGCCTACGCCACCTTGCCCTACACCTCCCGCGTACTCGCCGAAAACCTGGTGCGTCGCTGCGACCCGGCCACCCTCAACGCATCCTTGAGCCAACTGATCGAACGCAAGCGCGACCTCGACTTCCCCTGGTTCCCTGCGCGCGTGGTTTGCCACGACATCCTCGGCCAGACCGCCCTGGTCGACCTCGCCGGCCTGCGCGATGCCATCGCCTTGCAAGGCGGCGACCCGGCGCAGGTCAACCCGGTGGTGCCGACCCAATTGATCGTCGATCATTCCCTGGCCGTCGAAGCCGGTGGTTTCGACCCGGACGCGTTCGAAAAGAACCGCGTCATCGAAGACCGCCGCAACGAAGACCGCTTCCACTTTATCGAGTGGACCAAAAAGGCATTCAAGAACGTCGATGTGATCCCGCCAGGCAACGGCATCATGCACCAGATCAACCTGGAGAAAATGTCCCCGGTGATTCAGGTGCGCGACGGCGTGGCCTTCCCGGATACCTGCGTCGGCACCGACAGCCATACCCCGCATGTGGATGCCTTGGGCGTGATCGCCATCGGCGTCGGCGGCCTGGAAGCCGAGAGCGTCATGCTCGGCCGCGCCTCGTGGATGCGCCTGCCGGAAAGCGTCGGCGTGGAGCTTACCGGCAAGCTGCAACCGGGCATCACGGCCACGGATATGGTGCTGGCGCTGACCGAGTTCTTGCGCCAGCAGAAAGTCGTCGGCGCGTGGCTGGAGTTCTTTGGCGAAGGCGCCTCGAACCTGACCCTCGGCGACCGCGCGACCATCTCCAACATGGCCCCGGAATACGGCGCCACCGCGGCGATGTTTTATATCGATGCGCAAACCATCGCCTACCTCAAGCTCACCGGCCGCGAAGACGAACAAGTCGCCCTGGTCGAACAATACGCACGCCACACCGGGCTGTGGGCCGATGACCTCAAGGGCGCGCAATACGAGCGCGGCCTCACCTTCGACCTGTCCAGCGTCGTGCGCAACATGGCAGGCCCGAGCAACCCGCACGCGCGCGTCGCCACCCGCGACCTGGCGTCCAAAGGCATCAGCGGCCAGTGGGATGACGTGCCGGGGCAAATGCCCGACGGCGCGGTGATCATCGCCGCCATCACCAGTTGCACCAACACCAGCAACCCGCGCAACGTGATTGCCGCAGGGCTGCTGGCGCGCAACGCGAACAAGCTGGGGCTGACGCGCAAGCCGTGGGTCAAATCGTCCCTGGCGCCGGGCTCGAAAACCGTGGCGATGTACCTGGAGGAGGCCGGCCTGGGCCATGAGCTGGAAAAACTCGGCTTTGGCGTGGTCGCGTTTGCCTGCACCACCTGCAACGGCATGTCCGGCGCGCTGGACCCGGTGATCCAGCAGGAAATCATCGACCGCGACCTGTACGCCACCGCCGTGCTCTCGGGCAACCGCAACTTCGACGGGCGGATTCACCCGTACGCCAAGCAAGCGTTCCTCGCGTCGCCGCCGTTGGTAGTGGCCTACGCGATTGCCGGCACCATCCGTTTCGACATCGAAAAGGACGTGCTTGGCCTCGACGCCGACGGCAAGGAGATCCACCTGCAGGACATCTGGCCAAGCGACGAAGAGATCGACGCCGTGGTCAAGGCCTCGGTCAAACCAGAGCAGTTTCGCGCGGTGTATATCCCGATGTTCGCGATCCACGAAGACACCGGCCCCAAAGTCGCGCCGCTGTACGACTGGCGCCCGCAGAGCACCTACATCCGCCGCCCGCCGTACTGGGAAGGCGCACTGGCCGGTGCGCGCCCGCTCAAGGGCATGCGCCCGCTGGCGGTGCTGCCGGACAACATCACCACTGACCACCTGTCGCCGTCCAACGCGATCATGCTCGACAGCGCCGCCGGCGAATACCTGGCGAAAATGGGCTTGCCGGAAGTCGATTTCAATTCCTATGCGACCCACCGTGGCGACCATCTGACCGCGCAGCGCGCGACCTTTGCCAACCCCAAACTGTTCAACGAAATGGTGGTGGAAAACGGTAAGGTCAAGCAGGGCTCCCTGGCGCGCATCGAGCCGGAAGGCCAGGTCACGCGCATGTGGGAGGCCATCGAAACCTACATGGAGCGCAAGCAGCCGCTGATCATCATTGCCGGCGCCGACTACGGCCAGGGTTCGTCACGCGACTGGGCGGCCAAGGGCGTGCGCCTGGCCGGTGTCGAAGCGATTGCCGCCGAAGGCTTCGAGCGTATCCATCGCACCAACCTGGTGGGCATGGGCGTGTTGCCGCTGGAGTTTCTGCCGGGCACCGATCGCAAGACCTTGCAGATCGACGGCAGCGAGACCTATGACGTGATCGGCGAGCGCACCCCGCGTGCCACCCTGACATTGGTGATCAACCGCAAGAATGGCGAACGTGTCGAAGTGCCGGTGACCTGCCGCCTGGACACCGCCGAAGAAGTGTCGATCTACGAGGCGGGCGGCGTATTGCAGCGTTTTGCCCAGGACTTCCTGGAATCGGCGGCGACCGCCTGAGAGGTAACCATGGCACATGTAGCGCAAATCAAGATCCCCGCCACCTATATGCGTGGCGGCACCAGCAAGGGCGTATTTTTCAGCCTCACGGACCTGCCCGAAGCGGCGCAGGTACCGGGCACCGCGCGCGACGCCCTGTTGTTGCGGGTAATCGGCAGCCCCGATCCGTACGACAAGCAGATCGACGGCATGGGCGGCGCCACGTCCAGCACCAGCAAAACCGTGATCCTCGCCAAGAGCACCCGCGCCGACCACGACGTGGATTACCTGTTTGGCCAGGTCTCCATCGATAAGCCGTTTGTGGATTGGAGCGGCAACTGCGGCAACCTGTCGGCGGCGGTCGGCGCGTTCGCGATCAGCGCGGGGCTGGTCGACGCCGCGCGCGTGCCGCGTGACGGCGTGGCCGTGGTGCGGGTATGGCAGGCGAACATCGGCAAGACCATCATCGCCCACGTGCCGATCACCGACGGCGCGGTGCAGGAAACCGGCGATTTCGAGCTGGACGGCGTGACCTTCCCGGCCGCCGAAGTGCAGCTTGAGTTCATGGACCCTGCGGCTGAAGAAGAGGGCGGCGGTGGCTCGATGTTTCCCACCGGCAACCTGGTGGATGAGCTGGAAGTACCGGGTATTGGCACCTTCAAGGCGACGCTGATCAATGCCGGTATCCCGACCATTTTTATCAACGCCGAGGATCTCGGCTACACCGGCACCGAGCTGCAAGGCGCGATCAACGGCGACCCCAAGGCCCTGGCGATGTTCGAAACCGTGCGGGCCCATGGCGCGTTGCGCATGGGCCTGATCAAGCACCTCGACGAAGCCGCCCAGCGCCAGCACACGCCGAAAGTGGCGTTTGTGGCCAAGCCTGCCGATTACGTGGCGTCCAGCGGCAAGCCGATCAAGGCCGCCGATGTGGACCTGTTGGTGCGCGCGCTGTCCATGGGCAAGCTGCACCACGCGATGATGGGCACGGCGGCGGTAGCGATCGGCACGGCGGCGGCGATTTCCGGGACCTTGGTCAACCTGGCGGCCGGTGGTGTGGAGCGTAACGCCGTACGTTTCGGGCATCCCTCCGGCACCTTGCGCGTCGGCGCCGAGGCTACCCAGGTGAACGGCGAGTGGGTGGTGAAAAAAGCCATCATGAGCCGCAGCGCACGAGTGCTGATGGAGGGATTCGTACGCATCCCCGGCGATGCTTTCTAAAATCCCGCACGGACCAAATGTGGGAAACAGCGGAGTGCACAACTTATAAGCAGGCCATCAGACCTGCGACGATCAACCCTGATCCTGAGGATGGAACTACCCCAACCCATTTTTTGGAGTACCGCCATGAGCGCCAACGTCGACCTCAACAACCGCCCCGACTACGACCAGGTCCTGCAGGACATCGCCGACTACGTCCTCAATTTCCGGATTGATTCCACGGCCGCACTGGACACCGCCCGCAACTGCCTGATGGATACCCTCGGTTGTGGCCTGCTCGCCCTGCGCTTTCCCGAGTGCACCAAGCACCTGGGGCCGCTTGTCGAGGGCACGGTGGTGCCGTTCGGCGCGCGGGTGCCGGGTACCTCCTTTCGGTTGGACCCGGTCAAGGCGGCATGGGACATCGGCTGCATCGTGCGTTGGCTCGACTACAACGACACCTGGCTCGCCGCCGAATGGGGTCATCCCTCGGATAACCTCGGTGGCATCCTCGCGGTGGCCGATCACCTGTCGCAAAAGCGCGTCGCCCATGGCGAAGCGCCGCTGACGGTACGCGCGGTGCTGGACGCGATGATCATGGCCCACGAAATCCAGGGTGTGCTTGCCCTGGAAAATTCGTTCAACCGCGTCGGCCTCGACCATGTGCTGCTGGTCAAGGTTGCCTCCACCGCCGTTACCGCCAAGTTGATGGGCGCCAACCGTGAACAGCTGCTCGCGGCCTTGTCCCATGCGTTTGTCGATGGCCAGGCGTTGCGCACTTATCGGCATGCGCCGAACGCCGGTTCGCGCAAATCCTGGGCGGCGGGGGATGCGTCGAGCCGGGGCGTGCGCCTGGCGGATATCGCGCTGCGTGGTGAGATGGGCATTCCGGGTGTGCTGAGTGCGCCGCAGTGGGGCTTTTACGATGTGCTGTTCAGCCACACCAACAACGATCTGGCGCTCAAGCCGCAGGACCAGCGCGCGTTCAGCCTGTCCCAGCCCTACGGCACTTATGTGATGGAAAACGTGCTGTTCAAGATCAGCTTCCCTGCCGAGTTCCACGCACAAACCGCCTGCGAAGCGGCGGTGACCTTGCACCCCCTGGTGAAGGATCGCCTGGATGAAATCGAGCGCATCGTCATCACCACCCATGAATCGGCGATTCGCATCATTTCCAAGGTCGGCCCATTGGCCAATGCCGCGGACCGCGACCACTGCCTGCAATACATGACTGCAGTGCCGCTGGCATTCGGCAACCTGGTGGCAGAGCAGTACGAAGATGAATTCCACGCCGCGCACCCGATCATCGATCAATTGCGCGACAAAATGGTCATCGTCGAAGACCCGCGCTACAGCCGCGAATACCTGGAGGCCGACAAGCGTTCCATCGCCAACGCAGTGCAGGTGTTCTTCGCGGACGGCAGCTGTACCGAGCAGGTGGCGGTGGAATACCCGATTGGTCATCGCCGCCGCCGAGTGGAAGGCATTCCCTTGCTCGAAGACAAGTTCAAGGCCAACCTGGCGACGCGGTTTACCGCGCAGCGCAGTGAGCAGATTTTCGCCTTGTGCAAAGATCAGGCACGGCTCGAGGCCACCCCCGTGAACCGGTTCATGGACCTGTTCGTCATCTGACTGGCACCACCTATTGATGTGTGCAAACCCAATCAATGTGGGAGCGGGCTTGCTCGCGAAGGCGTAGTGTCAGTCAATACATTTATCAACTGACCCGCCGCCTTCGCGAGCAAGCCCGCTCCCACATTGGATCTTCATTGTCAGTACCTTCAAGGCTCACTCAAACCGCAAAATCACCCGGCGGTTATGCTTGCTCTTCTTCTCGATCTTCTCGCAGAACACCCGGCCGATTTCCTCGGTATTGATCACATGGGTACCCCCGCACGGCTGGATATCGATGCCGGCGATTTCGATCACCCGCACCGAGCCTTGAACCACCGGCGGGGCCACCGCTTGGGTACGGGTGATTTGCAGCAAGGTGGCGTACTCCGAGGCCGGCATCGACAAGGTTTTCACCGCGTGCGCCTGTTCGATCAGCGCATTGAGGTCGCGAGTGATGCTGTCTTTGTCCAGGGTCATTTCCGGCAGGTCGAAATCCAGGCGGCCTTTGTCGGCGCTGATGCTGCATCCCGTAACCGGTGCGTCGATGATCGAGCACAGCAGGTGCAGGCAGGTGTGCATTTTCATGTGTTGGTAGCGCCGGTCCCAGTCGAGGCCGGCGTCCACTTGCACCCCAGCCTTCAACTGCTCGGGACAGTGTTCCACCTGGTGCCAGATGATCGAGCGCAGCACCGGGTCGCGCACCGTGCCGGTCACGTCGACCCGCGTACCGTCGGCCAATGTGAGGTGCCCGATATCGCCCGGTTGCCCGCCGCCGGTGGGATAGAACAGCGTGTGCTCCAGGGCCACGCCGTGTTCGCTGACGGCAATCACCCGGGCGCTGAAGGCATTCTGGTAGGGCGCGCTGTCGAACAGCGCCAGGGTTTCCATGGTATGCACGGACATGTTCAACCTCCGACGATCAGTGGGCTGGCTTGCAGCAGGGAGCGCACCATTGCGCTCAAGCCAGGAGGGGAGAGCAGGGTGATTTCAAATTCCGGGCCGCAGACTTTCAGGTTCAGCGGCAGGCGCGGCAAGTGGTGACCCGACTCGACACGGTGCAGGCGAAATTGCAGGTGATGACGCTCTTTCGCCGTCGGTTCCAGCATCAGCCCTTGCAGAGGATGGAAGTCGGCGTCCAGCACCGTGACCTTGTGGCTGGCATTGATCTCGCCAACCACGTGCAGCCGCTCGTCCAGGGCGAAGGCACCGAGGTAATTGCTGCTGTCCGACTCGTCATTTTTTTGCAGCTGGATCTGGTTCACCACCTTCACCTTGGTGCCGGCGGGCACGTCCTGGGTAATCACGCACGAGGGGCTGATAAACACGTTGTCGCCAATCAACACATAACCCAGCACGCGTGCCCCGGAGCCGACCTCGACGTTGTTGCCCAGGCGCGGGTGGCGCTTGCCATCGGGGTTGTTGGCGATGCCGCGGGCGCCCAGGGTGACGCCGCAAAGGATGTAACAGTCGTTGCCGATCTCGCAGGTTTCGCCGATCACCGTGCCGTAGCCGTGGTCGAGGACGAAGCGCCGACCGATACGCGCCGCCGGATGGATCTCGGCGCCTGAGAGCACCTTGCCCTGGTTGCTGAGCTTGAGGGCGATGCGGGAAAACACACCGTTGGTCTGGTCCGGAAAATGCCACACCTGATGCGCCAGGCGGTAATAGAGCACCGCCTTGAACGAGGCGTAGGACTCCAGGATCAGCTCGCCGCGCCCGCGGGAGGCCGGATCGCGGTAGGCATAGGCGATCAGGTCCTCGGCCACCGCCTGGGCGGCATTCTGGATCAGCGATGCCAGGTGCGGTTCCAACTGTTTCATCTGTTCAGGCGTGAGGGTCTTGATGAGGTGGGTAAGCAACTCATCGTGCAGCTGTTGCATGTCGATAAAGCCGCCCATGGAGGCACCCCCGCGTTCTGGATGGTTGGAAAACCGGTTATTCGAAACTGGGCAGGTAGCTGTCGGCATTGTCGTAAACCATGGTCAGCACCACCGTTTCGGGCGGCAGTTCGGGGGCGAGCTGGGCGATGGCTGCCATGTTGGCGGCGGAAGACAGTCCCAGGCTGATGGCGTCGGTGCGCATGATGCGTTTCATCATGTCGATGCAGTCCTGGCGTGAAACCTTGAGCATGCCGTCGATCACCGCCAGGTTCAGGATGCTCGGGATCAGGCCGATCGACAGGCCCTGGATATGATGCGGCGCGTGCTGGTCCTTGAGCAGGTCGCATTCTTCCGGCTCCACGCCCATCACGCGCAGTTGCGGCCAGGCGGCCTTGAGGGTTTCGCCGATGCCGGTGATATGCCCGCCGGTGCCGATGCCGCTGACAAAGTAGTCGGCGCGCAAAGCACCGAAATCCCGCAGGATTTCCGGCGCGGTGGTGTCGCGATGGGTCTGTGGGTTGGCGCCGTTGCGTTGTTGGTTGAGCATCACGTAGCTGGGGTTTTCCAGCTGCAGTTCCATGCACTTTTCGCCGTGGGAATTATTGCCCAGGCGGCTGTCCGACAGCACCACCTTGGCGCCGTACAGGCGCAGCAGCTTCTGTTTTTCCGGGCTGTAGTTGTCGGGGATCACCAGCACGACCTTGTAGCCCAGCACGTTACCGGCCATCACCAGGCCGATGCCGGTGTTGCCGCCGCTGGGCTCGATGATGGTTTGCCCGGAATCACGGATGAGCACGCCACGGCGCTCGGCATCGAGGATCATGCCCAAGGCGATGCGCGCCTTGTGGCTGCCGCCGGGGTTGAGCGATTCCAGCTTGGCGTAGACCTCGATGCCAAGGTCTTCGGAAAACTGTGCCAGGCGCACGATGGGCGTGTGGCCTATTACGTCGAGAATAGAGTTATGCAACATCACTTGAATCCTCGGCTCAATACAACGGCATGTCGGGTTCGACGTCGCGAACCCAATGTTTCATGCCGCCCTGCAGGACTTTGGTGTTGGCGAAACCGGCCGCCAGCAGGGTGCTGGCGGCCTGCTCGGCGCGGGTCCCGGCGTAGCAGATCAGGTAGTGGGTATTGTCCCGGCTGAGGCGGTCGAGTTGCCCGTCCAGTTCGGCCAGGGGGATATGCACCACGCCCGGCAACTTGCACACCTCCAGTTCGCTGGCGTCGCGCACGTCCAGCAGCACGTCGGCGCTGCTTGGGTGTTCAAGCACCTGTTTGAGCACGCGGGGCTTGATGTAGCGTTCTTCGGCCAAGGCGGGCTGGCTGGGGACTGCATCGGCGCAGACGGTCGGGGCCTGGGTTTCGCTGTGGCGCAACTCGGAACAGCACGGGCAATCGGTGCGACGCTTGAAGCGGATCTCGCTGAACTTCATGGCCAGCGCATCGAAACGCATCAAGCGGCCGGACAACGGTTCGCCAATGCCAATCAACAGCTTGATGGCCTCGGTCGCCTGGATCATCCCGACCACACCGGGCAACACGCCGATCACGCCACCGGCGCTGCAGTTGGGTGCCAGTTCGGCGGGCGGCGCGCTGGGGAACAGGCAGCGGTAGCACGGGCCACCTTTATAGTTGAGCACGCTGATCTGCCCATCGAAGCGGTAGATGGCGCCGTACACCAGGGGCTTGCCCAGTTGCACGCAGGCATCGTTGACGAGGTAGCGGGTGTCGAAATTGTCGGTGCCATCGATCACCAGGTCGTAGGCGCCCACCAGCTCCAGGGCGTTGTCGGCATTTAATGCCGTGTCGTGGGCGTTGATCTGGATATGGCGGTTGAGGTCCTGCAGTCGCCGCTTGGCGGATTCGACTTTCGGCATGCCCAACGTACTGTTGCCATGCACGATCTGGCGTTGCAGGTTGCTGCTTTCCACCACATCGAAGTCCACCAGCCCCAGGGTGCCGATGCCGGCTGCCGCCAGGTAGAGGCTGATCGGCGAACCCAGGCCGCCGGTGCCGATGATCAGCACCTTGGCTTTCTTCAGGTTCAACTGGCCTTCGCGACCGACGCCCGGCAGGGTGATGTGGCGCACGTAGCGCTGTACTTCTTCATTGCTCAGGCTGTCGACATCCATGCCGCCGGACGTGGCCAGCAGCACTTCGATCCGGGCGTTTTCCGGCAGTGGTTCATCGGCATCAACCAGCTCTTCCCCGGCGGTAAACAGGAAGTGTTCCTTGAGCTGGTTGTTGTTTTCGTGGAACAGATGCGGGCGCAGTTGCGGGTGGCCGGTGCAGAGGTTTTCAATGACTTCGCGCAATGTCGATCCGGCGCCCTCGAGGGTCGATCCCGGCAGCTTGGCCACACGAACCAGAATGTCGGGGAAAGAAACAGCGTTCATGGACAACTCCGTGTGCAGGTCGTTGAAAGGTTTAAGGGCGAAATGCTTGCCATCCCAGGCAAACAGCTTGGCGCCGAGGGCCTGGCCCTGGCGGACGTCGACGACCAGGTAGCTGACGGGGTAGATCGGTTCGCCCATGAACAGCGCCTTGTCCTGGTCTTCGTCGCTGAAGTAGGCACCGACATCCGGATGGGAGTGGTAGATCACCACCACCGGGTTGTCGCTGCGAAACGTCTTGTTCAGCAGCAGGGTGTCGGCCACCGAGAAGGTGTAGCCGTTGGCCGCGCTGCGCGGGTACATCTGCGGGTTCTTGCGGTGCAGCTCATTCTGGATATTGCTGCCCAGGTACACACTGCCGTCGGAGAAGACGAAACCACAGCATTCCTCGGGGTAACTGCGGCTGGCGTGGGCGTAGATCTGTTCCAGGGCGGTAGGGCGGAGCACGTCCATGTTTCTCTCGCGTTGCTGTTGGATAGTCGGAAGGGTCAATTTTTCTTGGCCAGGAGTTTTTCAACCGGCAACTTGGTGATCGCAAAACCGGCCAGCAGGATGGCCGAGTACAGCATCAGGTCGCGGGAAATCGATAGGCCTTCGTACCAGGCGCCGATGATCACCGCGAACACCGGGAAGATGATGAACACGAACGACAGGATGATCGGACTCAAGCGCTTGAGCAGCATGAAATACACGATGAACCCGCCCACCGAGGCCACCAGCCCCAGGTAGACCAGTGCGCTCCAGGAACGCAGGGTGATGTCTGCAAAGGTGGGGGCTTCGAACCACAGCCCGGCGACGAACAGCATCAGCCCGGCGATGCCGATGGGCAGGGTGTTGTAGGTGATCACGCTGATGGCGCTGCCTTTCTGCTTGGTGATCACGTAGCACAGGGCATGCATGATCGCGGCCGTCAGGATCGCCAGTACCCCGAAGAACTCGGCATGGTCCAGGTGCAGGCCCTGGCTCTTGATGATCATGTAGAGGCTGCCGAAACCGATACCGATACCGACCACCTGGGAAAAGTAGATGCGTTCGCGCAGGAACAGCGCGGAAAAAATCAGGATGAATACCGGCATGCAGCTGAACAGCAGGGCGGTGAGGCCGGACGAGACATGCATCTCGCCGTAGTTGAGCAGGTAATAGGGAACGCTGAAGTAGGACAGGGTCACGAACACGAAGAACCAGCGACTCTCGCGCGGAAACAGGATCGGCTCGCGACGCACCATCGCAAAACACAGGAACAGCGGAAAGGCGATCAGGAAGCGCAGGCCGGCGGACGTCAGCGGCGGCACGCTCTCCACGGCAATCTTGATCCCCAGCCAGGTGGTGCCCCAGCTCAGGCACACAATCAGGAACATCACGCTGGTAACCAGGCCGGCCAGCCACTGTTTTTGAGTTTTTGTCTTGGCTGAATTTTCGAGAACGGCAGACATTGGCATCGTTTATTGCTTCCCTGGGCCTGAATTGAACTCTATATTGAGCTTGTAATGAGTTGTAAAATCCGGCGATTGAACCCGTAAAAGCACACTATTAGGGCCAAAGATGACTGTCAAAACAAATATTGACATGGTGTCAATTATGCGTGAGGGGTTGTCCAGCGGGCAGGGCGTGAAGTACAAGCGCCTGTCCGATGTCATGGAACGGGGCATCCTTGAAGGCTTGATTGAACCGGGACGAAAACTGCCACCCCATCGGGTGCTTTCCGACAATCTTGGCGTCACCATCGGCACTATCAGTCGGGCCTACGGAGAGCTGGAACGCTTGGGGCTGGTTGTGGCTCGGGTAGGTGACGGCACATTCGTGCGCAAGCGCGGGATGGAGCGCCAGCGCGATGAAGGTTTCCGCAACTTCAGCGAAGAACCGCGCCAGTACTTCGACATGAGCCGCAACATGCATATTCCGGGGCAGGAGACGGTGTTTCTGGCCCAGAGCTTCCAAACCTTGTCGACCAACGCCAAGTTCCTTCAGGACATCAGCGCCTACACCCCGGACGCCGGCCTGCCGCGCTACCGTGAAGCCGGCGCGCAATGGCTGGTGCAGCGTGATTTTCATCCGATCCCCGAGCAAGTCATCTGCGTCAATGGCGGACAGCATGGTTTGCTGTGCTCGATGATGGCGCTGTTACGGGCGGGCGATACGGTGGTCACCGAACAGCTGACGTATCCCGGGTTGATTACCGCCGCGCGTATGTTGGGTATCCGGCTGATCGGCCTGGAAATGGACGAGGAAGGTGTGCTGCCGGGTGCGTTGGACGAAGTCTGTCGTAATCACCGTATTTCAGCGCTGTATTGCACGCCGACCATCCAGAACCCGACGACGGCGGTGCTCTCGGTGGCACGGCGCGAAGCGTTGGTCAAAGTGTGCCGCGAACACAACCTGTTGATTCTCGAAGACGAGGCTCACGGTGTACTGGTCGAAGACCGACCGCCGCCCCTCAGCCATTTCGCCCCCGAGCGTACGATTTTGATCAGCAGCCTGAGCAAGGCCGTGTCGGCCGGGCTGCGTGTGGGCTATGTGCATGCGCCACCGGCGCTGGTCAGCCGCATATCGGCGGCCTTGCGTTCTACCTGCTGGATGGCCACGCCGGTCACCCTTGAACTGGCCACGCAGTGGATCGAAAACGGCACGGCGCAATACCTGCTGCGCCAGCAGATCAACGAGATCAGCCGCCGCAAAGACCTGGTGCGCGACCTGCTGGCTGGCCTGGCATACCGTACCCATCCCAACAGCCCGCATTTCTGGATCGAAGTGCCGGAGCCGTGGCGTGCATCGGAAATCGAGGCGGAGCTCAAGCAGAACAACTACCTGATCGCCACCGCCGAGGCGTTCGCCGTAGGGCAGACGGCCGTGCCGCAGTTTATTCGGGCGAGTATCTGCAACACCTCGGGGGATGATCAGTTGTTGCTGGCGGGGTTTGATGCGCTGGCCACGGCGTTGGGGCAGGGGGGCGGGCGGTTTCATCTGTAGGCAGGCTTACCGAGCTATCGTTCTTCGCAAGCAAGCCCGCTCCCACATTTGACCGAGTTCCAACTTTGGAATGCAGTCAAATGTGGGAGCGGGCTTGCTCGCGAAGGCGTCAGTTCAGGCAACGTAATTATTTGAATCTACGCTCCACCCCTTTCTCCACCAAAATCTTCGCCGAAATCTCTTCCACCGAAAAATGCGTGGAATTAATGTGCGCAATATTCTCGCGACGGAATAGATTTTCTACTTCCCGTACTTCGAACTCACACTGTGCATAGCTGGAATAGCGGCTGTTGGGCTTGCGTTCGTTGCGGATCGCGGTCAGCCGGTCGGGGTCGATGGTCAGGCCGAACAGCTTGTTGGAGTGCGCGCGCAGGGCGGCTGGCAGCGTCAGGTGCTCCATGTCGTCTTCGGTCAGCGGGTAGTTGGCCGCGCGGATGCCGAATTGCATGGCCATGTACAGGCACGTCGGGGTCTTGCCGCAGCGGGACACGCCCACCAGGATCAGGTCGGCCTTGTCGTAGTAGTGGGTGCGGGCGCCGTCGTCGTTATCGAGGGCGAAGTTCACCGCCTCGATACGCTCCATATAGTTGGAGTTGTGGCCGATGGAATGGGACTTCCCGACCGAATACGAGGAGTGCTCGCTCAACTCTTGCTCCAGCGGAGCCAGGAAGGTCGAGAAAATGTCGATCATGAAACCATTCGAGGTTGCGAGAATCTCACGAATGTCCTGATTGACGATGGTGTCGAAAATGATCGGCCGGAAGCCGTCTTTTTCAGCCGCCAGATTGATTTGTTGTACCATGGCCCGCGCTTTATCCACGCTGTCGATATAGGGCCGCGTGAATTTGGCGAAGGTAATGTTTTCGAACTGCGCGAGCAGGCTTTGACCCAGTGTTTCGGCTGTGATGCCGGTGCCGTCGGAGATAAAGAAAGCAGATCGTTTCATTTGAGCCCTGGGCCTTAGCCTGATGGCGAATCTTGGATATGATAGGCGCGATTTTGCCGTCCCGCAGTGGGCCGCATTCTCACTTATTTTCCAGGTCCAGGCCACAAGCGCTGGCGTAAGCTCCTACTGAGCAGCCGGCGTCCTGAGCTTTTCCAACACAGAAAGTGGAGAGATCACCTTGGTAGAGTACGTAGTTTCCCTCGATAAGCTCGGCGTCCATGATGTAGAGCACGTAGGGGGCAAGAACGCATCCCTCGGCGAGATGATCAGTAATCTTGCAGGCGCTGGTGTGTCGGTGCCCGGTGGTTTCGCCACCACGGCCCAGGCTTACCGTGACTTCCTCGAGCTGAGCGGCCTCAACGACCAGATCCACGCTGCGCTGGATGCCCTGGACGTCGATGACGTCAATGCCCTGGCCAAAACCGGCGCCCAGATCCGTCAATGGATCATGGAAGCCGAGTTCCCCGAAAAGCTCAACGAAGAAATCCGTACCGCCTTCGCTACCCTGTCGGCCGGCAACCCGGACATGGCCGTCGCCGTGCGTTCCTCGGCCACCGCCGAAGACCTGCCGGACGCCTCCTTCGCCGGCCAGCAAGAAACCTTCCTGAACATCCGCGGCGTGGAAAACGTGATCCGCGCGGCCAAGGAAGTATTCGCCTCGCTGTTCAACGACCGCGCGATTTCCTACCGCGTACACCAAGGGTTCGACCACAAGCTGGTGGCCCTGTCCGCCGGTGTGCAGCGCATGGTGCGTTCGGAAACCGGCACCGCCGGCGTGATGTTCACCCTCGACACCGAATCGGGCTTCCGTGACGTGGTGTTTATCACCGGCGCCTACGGCCTGGGCGAAACCGTCGTACAAGGCGCGGTCAACCCGGACGAATTCTACGTCCACAAACACACCCTTGAAGCCGGCCGCCCGGCCATCCTGCGCCGCAACCTGGGCAGCAAGGCGATCAAGATGATCTACGGCGACGAGGCCAAGGCCGGTCGTTCGGTCAAGACCGTCGAGGTCGACAAGGCCGAGCGCGCGCGTTTCTGCCTGAGCGACGCGGAAGTCAGCGAACTGGCCAAGCAAGCGATGATCATCGAAAAGCACTACAAGTGCCCGATGGACATCGAATGGGCCAAGGACGGTGACGACGGCAAGCTGTACATCGTGCAGGCTCGTCCCGAGACGGTTAAGAGCCGCACCTCGGCCAACGTCATGGAACGTTACCTGCTGAAAGAGACCGGTACCGTGCTGGTGGAAGGCCGTGCCATCGGCCAGCGCATCGGCGCGGGCAAGGTGCGGATCATCAAGGACGTGTCCGAAATGGACAAAGTGCAGCCAGGCGACGTACTGGTTTCCGACATGACCGACCCGGACTGGGAGCCGGTGATGAAACGCGCCAGCGCCATCGTCACCAACCGTGGCGGGCGTACCTGCCACGCGGCGATCATCGCCCGTGAACTGGGGATTCCTGCGGTGGTGGGCTGCGGCAATGCCACCCAACTGCTCAAGGACGGCCAGGGCGTGACGGTTTCCTGCGCCGAAGGTGATACCGGTTTCATCTTTGAAGGTGAGCTGGGCTTCGACATCAAGCAAAACTCCATCGACGCGATGCCCGACCTGCCGTTCAAGATCATGATGAACGTCGGCAACCCGGACCGCGCCTTTGACTTCGCACAGTTGCCGAACGCCGGCGTGGGCCTTGCCCGCCTGGAGTTCATCATCAACCGCATGATCGGCGTGCACCCCAAGGCCCTGTTGAACTACGACGGCCTGCCGCTGGACATCAAGGAAAGCGTCGACAAGCGCATCGCCGGCTACAACGACCCGGTGGGCTTCTACGTCGAGAAGCTGGTGGAAGGCATCAGCACCCTGGCGGCGGCGTTCTACCCGAAAAAGGTCATCGTGCGCCTGTCGGACTTCAAGTCCAACGAATACGCCAACCTGATCGGCGGCAAGCTCTACGAGCCGGAAGAAGAAAACCCGATGCTGGGCTTCCGTGGCGCCTCGCGCTACATCAGCGAAGCGTTCCGTGACTGCTTCGAGCTCGAGTGCCGCGCCCTCAAGCGCGTGCGCAACGAGATGGGCCTGACCAACGTCGAGATCATGGTGCCGTTCGTGCGCACCCTGGGCGAAGCGAGCCAGGTCGTTGACCTGCTGGCGGAAAACGGCCTGTCCCGTGGTGAAAACGGTCTGCGCGTCATCATGATGTGCGAGCTGCCGTCCAACGCGATCCTGGCCGAAGAGTTCCTGGAGTTCTTTGACGGTTTCTCCATCGGCTCCAACGACCTGACCCAGCTGACCCTGGGCCTGGACCGCGACTCCGGGATCATCGCGCACCTGTTCGACGAGCGAAATCCGGCGGTCAAGAAGCTGCTGGCCAACGCGATCCAGGCCTGTAACAAGGCCGGCAAGTACATCGGTATCTGTGGCCAAGGCCCTTCCGATCACCCGGACCTGGCCAAATGGCTGATGGAACAGGGCATCGAAAGCGTCTCGCTGAACCCCGATTCCGTGCTGGAAACCTGGTTCTTCCTGGCGGAAGGCCAAGCGTCCGCGTAAAGCCGCTACGTCAAAAGTGCCGGCCACCCATTGAGGGTGGCCGGCATTCTTATCTGTACAGGGCGGGAATCCTCGCGGACGCCGCCCTTTTTTGTGCAAGAGCATTATGCAAAGCAGCAGCAACCTGTTTCCCGTCGCCCTGATCAGCGCTGAACGTCGTGGCGACCTGAGTGAAGATGTGTACCGCCTCAAACCCGGCAACAGCCCCGACGGCACCGTCGAGCTGGCGGTTACCCGTCTGGGCCTGGCCGATGTCCCGGAAAACCGCGGCATCCCGGTTATTCTGTTGCATGGCAGTTTTTCCAATCGGCGCTTCTGGTACTCACCCAAGGGCATCGGCCTGGGGGCTTACCTGGCGCGCCTGGGGTTTGATGTATGGATCCCGGAAATGCGCGGTCATGGCCTGTCCAAGCGCAATCACGACTACGTCCGCAACCGTGTCGCCGACTACGCCCGTTATGATTTACCGGCCATTGGCGCGTTTGTGCGCGAACAAAGTGCGCAAATTCCACACTGGATCGGTCATTCCCTGGGCGGCATAAGCCTGGCCGCAGCTCTGGGTGGCTGGCACCTTGGTGCGCCGGCGGTGGCTTCCGTGGCGCTGTTTGGCTGCCAGGTCAGCCGCACCCATTGGCCGTTGAAATTGCCACCGGTGGAATGGACGGGGCGCTTGCTGTTGAAACGTTTCGGCGAGCTGTCCGGCTCGCGTTTCAAGCGCGGCCCGGAAGACGAACCGGCGGGCGTATTGATCGAAGCGATGCGCTGGAATGGTCTGTTTGGCCGCTTTGGCGAAGGTAAGCACGATTGGTGGAAGGGCTTGGCCGAAGTCGAGGTACCGCTGCTGGCCGTCAGTGCCGCCGGCGATCATCAAGACCCGGACTGGGCGTGTCGCAAATTGTTCGAACAGGTGGGTTCCGAGCATCGCCAATACTTGTGCCTGGGCCGCCAGCAGGGTTTCAGCGGGGATTTCGGGCACGTGGAAATGCTGGTCAGCAAAGCCGCGCAGACCGAGGTGTGGCCATTGGTGGCGAATTGGCTGAACGATCCGCTCACACCGCTGTTCGCCGCGCCGGCCGAGGTGTTGGCCACGGTTTGAGGCAGCGCTCTACCAGGGGCGTTTCGCTCCTGTGTGGTTGCGGCTAAGCTATGACGCGTTAAACGCTTCTGGTCATATTCAGTCGCTTCGTCGCTCTTGCGTTGCGGCGCAGCGGATGGGATGTTTCGCACCTGCCCTGGCGGGCGCTTCTTTCGAAAGACACCTCTTTGACAGAAAGGAATTTTTCAATGAACCATTACGTGACCCCCGACCTGTGCGACGCCTACCCGGATCTTGTGCAGGTGCTGGAGCCGATGTTCAGCAATTTCGGCGGCCGGGATTCCTTCGGTGGCGAAATCGTCACCATCAAATGCTTCGAAGATAATTCCCTGGTCAAGGAGCAGGCCGACCAGCCTGGCGCCGGCAAGGTGCTGGTGGTCGACGGTGGCGGCTCCCTGCGCCGCGCGCTGCTGGGTGACATGATCGCCGAGAAAGCCGCGAAAAACGGTTGGGAAGGGCTGGTGATCTACGGCTGCATCCGTGACGTCGACGTGATCGCCCAGACCGACCTGGGGGTGCAGGCCTTGGCCAGTCACCCGATGAAGACCGACAAACGGGGTATCGGTGACCTGAACGTAGTGGTCACCTTTGCCGGCGTGACCTTCCGGCCAGGTGAGTACATCTACGCCGACAACAATGGCGTGATCGTCTCGCCAAGCCCGTTGAAAATGCCTGAATAAGACAGGGGTGAGGATGTTCGAGGAAGAAAACGCGCAATGGGGGCTGGTGCATGCCCTGGTGCTGGACGGTAAAGGCGGCGCGCGTTCGATTGCCCGGACTGAACTCGATGAATTGCAACTGCAACCCCAGGAGAGCCTGTGGCTGCATTGGGATCGCAGCCACCCGCAAACCCAGACCTGGCTGCGCAAATCCAGCGGGTTGAGCGAGTTCGCCTGCGACCTGTTGCTGGAGGAGAACACCCGGCCGCGTCTGTTGCCGTTGCCGGAGTCGCAGTTGCTGCTGTTTCTGCGCGGGGTCAACCTCAACCCGGGAGCGGAACCGGAAGACATGGTTTCTGTGCGCATCTTCGCCGCGGCCAGCCGTGTGATCTCCCTGCGGTTGCGCCCGTTGCGGGCCACCGATGAGTTGCTTGTGCAACTGGCGGACGGCAAGGGGCCCAAGACCGCGTCTGAACTCATTCTTTATATGGCGCAGTACCTGACCAATAAAGTGCAGGATCTGGTCTCCGACCTGTCTGAAATCGTCGATGCCGAAGAAGAAAAACTCGATACCGACGAACGGTACACCCCGGAACACGGCAGCATTCTGCAGATCCGTCGACGAGCGGCCGGGCTGAAGCGATTCCTCGCCCCGCAGCGCGATATTTTTGCCCAACTCACGCGCATCAAGTTGCCGTGGTTCTGTGACGACGACGCCGATTACTGGAACGAATTGAACAACAGCCTGACCCGCTACCTGGAAGAGCTTGAATTGACCCGAGAGCGCGTGGGGCTTGTGCTTGAGGCCGAAGACCGGCGCTTGAGCGTGCGCATGAACCGCACCATGTACCGCTTCGGGATCATCACCGGGATCTTTCTGCCGATGAGCTTTCTCACCGGTCTGCTGGGTATAAATGTGGGCGGCATTCCGTTCTCCGCCAGCCCTTATGGATTCATGATCGCGTGCCTGTTGATGGTCTCGGTGGCGCTCGGACAATGGTGGCTGTTTCGACGATTGCGCTGGGTTTGAGCTGAATATGAGCTGAACGTAGGAAGGGCACCATGTGACCCGAAGAATTTTACCCTCGTCTTTTAAATCACTTGCGAGAGGTCCTTATGCACGATCCGTTCGAACAGTCTTTGCGTGACATGCTCAATGCTTCGCCGTCCAACCGCGACGACGATGCCTGCCTGGGCCGCGTATTGAAAACCGCCAACCGTCAGGTGGGGGCGGGAGATCTGTTCGGGCTGCTCGGCCGCTGGGTGCCGGCGCTGATGATGGCCCTGAACAATGGTTCAGCCCACGTATCGCCTGTTTCCCGTCGTAAATCTCTTGCTCGCACTGCTGATAAGGCTGATTGAATATGGAACTTGATCTCTGGACCCAGAGCCTGGTCACCGCGATGACCGCATTGTGGACCAAGGTGGCGAATTTCATTCCCAACCTGTTTGGTGCCCTGGTACTGGTGCTGTTGGGCTTTGTCGTGGCCAAGCTGCTCGACACCCTGCTGTCCAAATTGCTGGCCAAGCTGGGCCTTGACCGTTTGATGGCAGGCACCGGCCTGACCAAACTGCTGGGGCGGGTCGGGCTGCAAGTGCCGATCTCGACATTGATCGGCAAGATCGTTTATTGGTTTGTTTTGCTGATTTTTCTGGTTTCGGCGGCTCAATCCCTTGGACTTGAGCGAGTTTCAGCTACGCTCGACATGCTGGCGCTGTATTTGCCGAAGGTTTTCGGCGGCGCGCTGGTACTGCTGGTAGGTGTTTTGCTGGCGCAACTGGCCAATGGCCTGGTGCGTGGCGCCGCCGAAGGCGTGGGGCTGGACTATGCCGCCGGCCTGGGACGCATTGCCCAGGGGCTGGTCATTATCATCAGTATTTCGGTCGCGATCAGCCAGTTGGAGGTCAAGACTGACCTGCTCAACCATGTGATTGTCATCGTTTTGATTACCGTTGGTCTGGCAGTTGCGCTGGCCATGGGCTTGGGAAGCCGGGAAATTGCCGGTCAGATTCTTGCGGGAATCTATGTGCGTGAGCTGTACCAGGTGGGGCAGCAGGTGCGTGTGGGCGAGGTCGAAGGGCAAATCGAGGAGATCGGCACGGTCAAGACGACGGTGCTGACCGATGACGGCGACCTGGTGTCGCTGTCCAATCGGATTCTCCTCGAGCAGCAGGTCAGTAGCCGCTAACCCGGCACCCTGCTAATGTACGCCGCCGCGAGCCCGGCTGAACGGGCTGTGGCGGACATTGACCTGACTGTCGGCACGACTTGTTTTGAATAAAGCCCAAACGCTGTCCACGCGCTATGACCCCCGTGAGCTCTCTGATGAGGAGTTGGTCGCGCGCGCGCACACTGAGCTTTTTCACATCACTCGCGCCTACGAAGAATTGATGCGCAGATATCAACGCACTCTGTTCAACGTTTGTTCAAGGTATTTAGGGAACGATAGAGATGCGGACGATGTCTGTCAGGAAGTGATGCTCAAGGTGTTGTACGGCCTGAAGAACTTCGAGGGCAAATCGAAGTTCAAGACCTGGCTCTACAGCATCACGTACAACGAGTGCATCACGCAGTATCGCAAGGAACGGCGAAAGCGTCGCTTGATGGACGCTTTGAGTCTGGACCCCCTTGAGGAGGCGTCTGAAGAAAAGGCGCCGGCACCCGAGGACAAGGGCGGGCTCGATCGCTGGCTGGTGTATGTGAACCCGATTGACCGCGAGATTCTGGTGCTACGTTTTGTCGCAGAGCTGGAATTTCAGGAAATCGCTGACATCATGCACATGGGTTTGAGTGCTACAAAAATGCGCTACAAGCGTGCTCTAGATAAATTACGTGAGAAATTTGCGGGCGAGACTGAAACTTAGTGCGTGGCAAATATCTCTTACGTGTAGGCAAGTTCTGTTAGACTTGTCGCCGAGTTGTCCCCCGGTTTGTGGGACTGCTTTACAATCACCAGATGGGGATTTAACGGATGAAACTGAAAAACACCTTGGGCTTGGCCATTGGTTCTCTTATTGCCGCTACTTCTTTCGGCGTTCTGGCACAAGGCCAAGGCGCAGTTGAAGGCGAGCTGTTCTACAAGAAGCAGTACAACGATAGCGTCAAGCACATCGAAGACGGCTTCAATCCTGGCGCTCGCATCGGTTACTTCCTGACCGACGACCTGTCCTTGAACCTGTCCTACGACAAAACCAACCACACCCGTTCGAACGACGGTACTGGTAACCAGAAGATCAAAGGCGATACCGGCAGCCTCGTTGCCCAGTATCACTTCGGTCAAGCTGGCGTAGACAGCCTGCGTCCATACGTAGAAGGCGGTTTCGGTCACCAGAGCCGTACCAACGTTATTGCTGACGGCCACAGCGGTCGCGATCAGACCACTTTCGCTACCGTCGGTACTGGCGTGAAGTACTACTTCACCAACAACCTGTACGCTCGTGCCGGTGTTGAAGCTGACTACGGTCTGGACAACGGCAAGTGGGACTACTCCGCACTGGTCGGCCTGGGCGTGAACTTCGGCGGTAACGCTGGCGCAGCTGCTCCAGCTCCTACCCCAGCACCAGCTCCAGAGCCAACTCCAGAGCCAGAAGCTCCAGTTGCTCAGGTTGTACGTGTTGAGCTGGACGTTAAGTTCGACTTCGACAAGGCCGTTGTTAAGCCTAACAGCTACGGCGACGTGAAAAACCTGGCCGACTTCATGGCTCAGTACCCAGCTACCAACGTAGAAGTTGCTGGTCACACTGACTCCGTAGGTCCAGACGCTTACAACCAGAAGCTGTCCCAGCGTCGTGCTGACGCTGTCAAGCAAGTCCTGGTTAAAGACGGCGTTGCTCCAAGCCGTGTAACCGCAGTAGGTTACGGCGAATCCCGCCCAGTTGCTGACAACGCAACTGAAGCTGGTCGTGCTGTTAACCGTCGCGTAGAAGCGTCGGTTGAAGCTCAAGCTCAGTAATTACTGAGTAGTAGAAAAAAGCCCGGCTCAGGCCGGGCTTTTTTTCGCCTGGGATTTGCCTCAGGCGCATAGGTATCTACAAGGCTTTCAGCGGTTTGTGGCGAGGGAGCTTGCTCCCGTGGCGGCCTTGGAGTCGACCGAACTGCATGTGCCGAACGCGGTTAAAACTGTGGGAGCGGGCTTGCTCGCGAATGCGGTGGGTCAGTCACTACATGCATGGCTGACCCACTGCATTCGCGAGCAAGCCCGCTCCCACATTTGGATCTTCATACATTAGCGGATATCGAGCTGCTCTTGATCTGGCTTGTGATCTTGATCTCAGGCGCTCGCGGCTTGCGCCAGGCAGGCGACCTGTCCAGGCGCGGCGACGCGGCCGATCACCAGGATGGCCGGGCTCTTCAAGGCAAACGCCTGCGCATCTTCGTACAGGCGCGACAGTTCGCTATGGCATTCCCTTTGCTGGGGCAGCGACGCATTTTCGATCATCGCCACCGGCATGTCCGCCGCCATCCCGCCGTCCAGCAATTGCTGGCGAATTTCCTCCAGTTTCGCCACGCCCATGTACACCACCAGGGTCGTCCCGCCCTCTGCCAGGGCGCGCCAATTCAGGCTGCTGTCGTCCTGGGTATGCGCCGTGACCAGCGTCACGCCACGACTTACCCCGCGCAGGGTCAGCGGCACAGCGCAATTGGTAGCCCCCGCCAGCCCCGCCGTAATCCCGTTGACCAACTCCACCTCGACGCCCCGTTCACGCAACCACATGGCCTCTTCGCCACCACGCCCGAAAATGCACGGGTCCCCGCCTTTGAGGCGCACCACGCAGTTGCCCTGGCGCGCATAACGCAGCATCAAGCGGTGGATAAAATCCTGCGGGGTCGAGCGACAGCCGCCGCGTTTACCCACGGTGATCACCCGCGCTTCAACGCAGTGTTCCAGCACTGCCGGGTTGACCAGGTCGTCGATCAGCACCACGTCGGCTTCGCGCAGGGCGCGTACAGCCTTGAGGGTCAGCAGCTCCGGGTCGCCAGGACCTGCACCTACCAGCCAGACTTTTGCGTTCATGGGTTTTTCCTCGTCCAGGGATGACGTCAGCTGTGAAAAAGTGAGTACAACAGCACCAGGTTGATCAGCATTGAGATCAACCCCAGCGCGCGCCAGACCTTCAGGGGTTCACGCTCCAACAGCGGTCTGGGGCGCACGCTCAGCTCCTGCCGGTCAGCCTGTTCAAGCACAAGCAGCCATTCTTCGGCGGTCTCATAGCGATGCCCAGGCTGTGCGGCCACGGCGCGCTCCAGGCTGAGCGGCAGCCAGTCCGGCAGATCGGGGCGATAACGGCTGGCGCTGACAGGTTGGGCGAACCTCGGCCGTTGGAAAGCCTCGATTTCACCGTAGGGGTAATGCCCTGTCAGCAGGTAATACAGGGTGACGCCAACACTGTATAAATCCTGTTGGGCCGTAGGACGGTCGCCATTGAACGCCTCGGGTGCGATAAAACTTGGCGTGCCCGGTAGTTCATGATCGCGGTCCTGCGACAAGCCTGGGCAGTATGCCAGGCCGAAATCCAGCACCCGCAATTCGCCATCGTCGCCCAGCAACAGGTTTTCCGGCTTGATATCGCGGTGCAGGATCTGCCGCCGGTGCAGCATACCCACCGCCCTTAGCAAGCGTTCGGCCACCGACTGCCATTGCGCCAGGGACAACAGACCCTCACGCTCGAACAGTTCGGCCAGGGTCTGGCCGGCATACTCACGCATCACGTAGTACAAATGCTGGCGACTGCTGCCGACATGCACTTCAGGAAACGCCCGCCCGGCAACCCGGCGTAGAAACCATTCCTCCGACAGCAATGCCTGGCCGGCTTCGCGGTCGTCGTCGTGGCTCAACGGCAGGGTTTTCAGCAGCCAGGGTTGTTGCTGGGCGTCCCGCACCCGGTACAGTAACGACTGCCGGCTTTGCGCCAGAACGCTTTCCACCTGCCAGCCTTCAAAGTGTTGCCCGGCTTTGAGCAGCGGTGGCAACGACCATTGTTGCAGCTGCACCAAGGCATCGCCGAGCGTGGCGGCGCCAAGCGTGTCGACGCGTATGAGCAGGGCGCTGGCATTGTCCTGGCTGCCGGCCAGGTGTGCGGCGCTTACCAGCGTGTTGACCGCCAGCGCCAAGTCCGTTTGTTCGCGCAAAATCCCACGGATGCTGTGATCGCCAAGGGTGGCCCACACACCGTCACTGAGCAGCAGGAAACATTCGCCTTCGCGCAATTGGCCATCCAGAAAATCCACCACCAGATGCTGATCCAGGCCGAGGGCGCGCTTGAGCACATGCTGCATGCCCGGCTGCTCCCACACGTGGTCTTCACTGATGCGCTGCAGTTGGTCATCGAACCAGCGATAGGCGCGGCAATCGCCGACATGCGCCAGGGTAAAACGCTGGCCGCGAAACACCAGCGCGCTAAGGGTGGTGAGCAAGGGTTGGCCCCCACCGTTGGCCTGCAGCCAGCGATTTTGTGCCAGCAGCAAACGTTCCAGGGCCTGGGCCACGCCCCAGGTTTGCGGCGTGGCGTAGTAATCCAGGGCCAGGGCCTGCAAGGTCGAGCGCGCAGCCAGGCCACCGTCGGCGCACTGGCTCACGCCATCCGCCATGGCGCACAGGTAACCTTTGCTCGCCGCCAGTTCGGCCACGGGTGTGACGACCCGCAGCGCGTCCTGGTTTTCCGTGCGCGGGCCGATGGCGCTGGCCTGGGCGACGCTCAGTTGCAGGCTCATCAGACCCGCGCAGCCGTCACGGCAGCCGAGCCCCAGGTGGTTCTCCAGCGACGCTTCACGCCATGCAGGCCGAACCAGGCCAGCACGCAAAGGCTGGCAAACAGCCAGAGCGCCATTTGATAGCTGCCGGTGCTTTGCTTGATCGCCCCCATGCCCGCCGCCAGGGCGAATCCGCCAATACCGCCGGCCATGCCGATCAGGCCGGTCATCACGCCAATTTCGCGACGGAAACGCTGGGGCACCAGTTGGAATACCGCGCCATTGCCGGCACCCAGGCCGAGCATGGTGCAGACGAACAAGGCCAGCGCGGCGTATGAACTCGGTAGGTTGAAACCCACCGCCGCGATGCAGATCGCTGCCACGCTGTACATGCCCAGCAACGTACGGATCCCGCCGAAGCGGTCTGCCAGCGCGCCGCCCAAGGGACGCATCAGGCTGCCGCCGAACACACAGGCGGCGGTGTAATAACCGGCGGTCACCGGGCTCAGGCCGTACTGGTCGTTGAAGTAACCGGGCAGGGCGCTCGCCAGGCCGATGAAGCCGCCGAAGGTCACGCTGTAGAAGAGCATGAACCACCAGCTGTCACGGTCGCCCAAGGCTTTGAAATAGTCGGCCATGGATTTGGCTTTTGGCCGTTCAGGGGCATTGCGCGCCAGCCAGGCAAACACGATCAGGGTCAGCACCAGCGGGATCAGCGCAAAGCCGAACACGTTGCTCCAACCGAATGCGGCCGCCAATACAGGCGCCAGCAACGCGGCGAACACAGTGCCGGAGTTCCCCGCGCCGGCGATGCCCATCGCCTTGCCCTGGTGTTCAGCCGGATACCACTGGGAGGCCAACGGCAGCGCGACGGCGAACGATGCGCCGGCCATGCCGAGGAACAGGCCCAGCAGCAAGGCTTGCTCGTAAGTGTGAATCCCCAGTTTCCAGGCGCCGAACAGCGCGCAAATCACGATCACCTGGCCGATCAGCCCAGCGGTCTTGGGCGACAGCTTGTCGGCCAGCATGCCCATCAGGAAGCGCAATATCGCACCGGCGAGGATAGGCGTCGCCACCATCAACCCGCGCTGCTGGGTGGTCAGGTGCAGATCGGCGGCGATTTGTATCGCCAGCGGGCCCAGCAGGTACCAGACCATGAAGCTCAGGTCGAAATACAGGAACGCGGCAAACAGGGTCGGGGTGTGCCCGGATTTCCAGAAGCTTGATTTCATCACGCACCTCAACGGTTGGGGTCTTGTAAGAAGGCCGGGGGCCCCACTGACTGGGGCCAAAACGAAAAAACGCCGCCACCGGGTTCGCGAGGGCAAACCGGGTGTGCGACGTCTTTGTCGTGGAGGGGCAACCGCCGTTGGCTACCTGTGATGTTTACTTAGCAAAAGCTACGCCACATCAGCCAAGCAATTCGCTCATGGCGATAATCTGCTCCGCCACCTGAATCAGTTTCTGCTGGCGGCTCATGGCCTGGCGGCGCATCAGGGTGTAGGCCTCTTCTTCGTTGCAGGCTTTCATTTTCATCAGCATGCCCTTGGCCAGCTCGATTCGCTTGCGCTCGGCCAGTTGCTGGTCTCGGGCCTGAAGCTGGGCGCGCAAGGCCTGGTCGCTTTCGAAACGGGCCATGGCCACATCCAGGATCGGTTGCAGGCGCTGGGCCTGGATGCCTTCGACGATGTAGGCGCTGACCCCGGATTTTATCGCCTGGCGCATTACGTCCGGGTCGTGCTCATCGGTGAACATCACGATGGGCCGGGGTTGGTCGCGGCTGACCAGGACCACTTGCTCCATCACATCGCGCCCCGGTGACTCGGTATCGATCAGGATCACGTCCGGGCGCACCGTTTCGACGCGTGCGGGCAGGTCAATGATCAAGCCGGACTCATCGATCACCTCAAAGCCCGCCTCGACCAGTGCCGTGCGCAGGCGCCCGACCTTGCGCGGGGTATCATTGATCAGCAGGATTCGCAGCATGGAGGTCCTCCTGTCAGCGCCAGGCTTGGCGGTGAGTGGTATCGGCCAGGGCGTGCAGGCGGAAGCTGCGGGCATAACCGGCAGGGTCGCAACCGTCCCAGGTCTTGCCGTCGATCAACTGGCTGCTGCGCATGTCCTGGTTTATGGCCGCAATACCCAGCGCGTCGGCTGCCTGGCGATACAACGCCAATTGCTGCACCTGGCGCGCGACGCCGAGGTAGTCCGGGTCTTCGCGCAAGAGGCCCCAGCGCCGAAACTGGGTCATGAACCACATGCCGTCGGACAAGTAGGGCAGGTTCACCTCGCCATCGGCGAAAAAACGCAGGGCGTGGGGGTCCTGCCACTCGTTGCCCAGGCCGTCGTCGTAGGCGCCCAGCAGGCGCGGCTCGATGCAGTCGAGCGGGGCGTCGAGGTACTCGCGGCCACTGAGCAACTGTGCTGTGGAGCGGCGGTTTTCGCGGCTTTGCTCGATAAACCGACTGGCTTCCAGGATTGCCATCACCAGTATCCGCGCGGTGTTGGGATACTGCTCCACGAACGCCTGGGTGCAGCCGAGCACCTTCTCCGGATGGTTCGGCCAGATCGCCTGGGTCGTCGCCAAGGTAAACCCCTGGTTTTGCCGCACCGCGCTGGCGCTCCAGGGTTCACCGACGCAAAAGCCGTCGATGCGTCCGGCTTGCAGGTGCGCAACCATTTGCGGCGGCGGGACCACTACGCTGTCCACATCCTGCAACGGGTGGATGCCTTGGCTTGCCAGCCAGTAATACAGCCACATGGCGTGGGTGCCTGTGGGAAAGGTCTGAGCGAAGGTCAGTTTTGTTCGGCTTTGGTGCACGTGGCGGTCCAGTGCCTCAGGAGTGATCACCCCTTGTTGCTGCAGACCGTGCGACAGGTTGATGCTCTGGCCGTTCTGGTTGAGCCCCATCAGTACAGCCATGTCGATGGGCGCGACGCCGCCGATGCCCAGGTGCACGGCATAGATCAGCCCGTACAGGCTGTGGGCGGCATCCAGTTCACCACTGACCAGCTTGTCGCGCAGGTTGGCCCAGGACGACTGGCGCTTGAGGTTCAAGGTCAGGCCATGGGGTTGCGCGAAGCCCTGGGTGGCGGCCACCACCAGCGAGGCGCAGTCGCTCAAGGCCATGAAGCCAAGGTCCAGGCTGCTCTTTTCCGGGGCATCACTGCCGTTGACCCAAGCCAGCGGGTCGTTCATCGGGCTGCTGCCAACCGAATCGTTCATCAACACCTACCTTTTCTTTCAAAAAAAAAGCGTCGTTCCCTCAGATGGCGCTGTAGGCCAATGCGGGTAACGACGCCTTTGTCCGTAGCCCGCTCCGCCGTTGGTGCGTGCTCTGATACAGAGTTCATAGCAAGGCACATGCCACGGGTGGCAAGGCCTGGATGGCCGTCAACTTTCCATCAAGATTGAAACCGGGCGGCCTTTCAGTATGGCCGCACTCTTACTGCCCGACCGCCCAGGAAACCCCACGGTGCACGCCGACTTCCTTGCAACGATGCCCTGCCTCTGGCTGTGCCGCCGGCTTTTTCTTGCTGCGCTGTTTGCCGCGCTGGTGTCGGGAAGTGCGCTTGCCTGGGGCGAGCTTTACCTGGCACAGGACGAAAGCCTGCACACCGTGTTTACCGCACTCTCGGAACCCCTGGGGTTGGCTATCGTTGTGAGCCGCGAAGTGGCCCGCAAGCGACTCAGCGTTGCGCTCGATTTCGATGCCCCGCAACAGGCCCTGGAGACGCTCGCTATGCAACAGGGGTTGATCTGGTACAGCGACGGTCAAGCGCTCTATGTGTATGACGCGAGCGAGGCGAAAAGCTCAGCGGTGACATTGCGGCATATATCCGTCGACAGGCTGCGCGCGCTCATGCGCCGCTCGGGCCTGGATGAGTCGCGCTATCCGCTGCGTGAAAGCGGCGGACGCACATTCTATGTGTCCGGCCCGCCCAATTATGTCGACCAGGTGCTGCGCCTGGCCCAGTTGATGGACCGCCAACGGGCCGAATTACGGATAGGGGCGCAGGCTTTCGGCGTCGTCCAGGTGTTCAACACCGACGTGACGGACCGCCAGTACGGCACACGCGACAGCCCGGTTACCGTACCGGGGATGGCCTCGATGATCGAGACCCTGCTGGCCAATGAACATAAGGGGTTGCTGGCCGACAAAAGTCTTGGCGTGATCGCCTACCCGGATAGCAACAGCCTGCTGATCAAGGGCAAGCCGGCGCAGGTGAGTTTCCTACAGAAACTGGTGGCGGAACTCGACCTGCCCAAGCGCGCGATCGAGGTCTCGTTGTGGCTGGTGGATGTGGAACACGACGAACTGAAAAAGCTGGGCCTGGACGAGGACGGGGGCGTGCAGATGACGGCCACGCGAGTCCTGGCCCCGCTGGATGACAGCCACCTGATGGCCAGGATCAGCGCATTGGAGCGTCGTCGCCGCGCGAGGGTGACGACCTTGCCGGTAATCCTCACGCAGGAAAATGTGCCGGCGGTTTTCCAGGATAGCCACACGTTCTATCTGCCACCGCCCGGAGGCGGCCAGGCCGACTGGAAACCGCTGCGTTATGGCACCCAGGTCAGCGTACTGCCGCGTTTTGTCGAGGCCAACCAGGTCGAGATGCGCCTTGAGGTTGAAGAAGGCCGCCAGATAACCGAGGCGGGGCGTCGCGAAAAAAGCGCGGCGGTGGGGCGAGTGGGCATCAACAGCGTGGTGCGTGTACCGCAAGGCAGGCGCCTATGGCTGGGCGCGTTTCCACGGGAGCCTGAAGGACGGGGGGCTGGACGTTCGGCTCAGGTGCGTCTGTTTGTGATCCAGGCCAGGGCGGTGGGCAGCGAATTGAAGGGACAGGACCAGGACGCAGGGCCGCCACCCTTGACGGCTGCGCAATACGAGCGAGTGCAACGTGCGTTTGTACGTCCGGAACACGATCTCCCACCGTAAACAAGGCGTTAACCCATGCATCTGGAAATTCTTCTACAGGAACAACTGATCAGCCGCAGGCGCCTGGCAGCCTTTGCGCCCGGAAAGGTGTTGCCGTTGACGCCACAGATAATCCATTGCGTGGAAGTGCGGGTGAACGGGCAATTACTGGCCTTGGGCGAACTGGTGCAGTTGGAGGACCGGCTGGGGGTTGAGTTACATGAGGTGTATCAGGCGTGGCTGCCTGGGGGAGGTGAATAGCGAAACGTCTTACGGCGTGGCTCCGCAAGCCGCCGCATGTATGGGTTTTTTCCTAACGTGAGCCGTGAGGCGGTTTTTTATAGTGGTGACGTGGGCCCATAAGCCAGTGATGGAAACGAGGACTTCAATGTCAGTAGTCGGATGCCGAGGTAATGATGACCGTCATGGATGATGGAGGGACGACGACTTCCCTGGTTTTCGGACGCTGGACCCTGCATGACCACGGCCGCCTGACGGGCGAGGGTTCGGACGTCCAGCTACCGCCCAAGGAGTGGCAGGTGTTGCGTCTGCTGCTGGTTTCCGGTGGGGCGTTGATGACCAAGGATCGCTTGCTGGAGCTTGCCTGGCCACAGGGGGAGGTCGCCGAAGAATCACTGACGCGCTGTATCTACTCGTTGCGCAAGTACCTTGGCGTCGACAAGGGATTTATCAAGACGATCTACGGCCAGGGGTACCGCTTCACATGTACGGTCAATACAGTCGTCCATGTCTCCGGCCTCCGGGAATATGTGTGTTCGGTCTGCGGGCAAGTCAGCCAGGGCTCAGTGAACTGTGGCTAGGTTCTGGAGCAAGGGCCTGGTGATGAGTGTGCTGTTGGCCAGTAACCAGGCGCTTGCCTACTGCTGGGAGAGCGCCGCGAGTCGCTTCGACATCGAGCCTGAGTTGCTGCAAGCGATTGCCGCCGTGGAGTCGGGTTTTCAGGCGCAAGCGATGAATCACGCCAACCGCAACGGCACCCACGACATCGGTCTGATGCAGATCAACAGCATTCACTTGCCGCGCCTGCTCAAGCAGGGCATCACCGAAGAGCGCTTGATCAACGAGCCATGCCTGTCGGTTGAGGTGGGTGCTTCGATTCTCGCCGAGTTCATCCAGCGCTTCGGCTATAACTGGACAGCGGTAGGTTCCTACAACGTGGGGACGGGCGCCGGGCCCGAGCGTGAGGAACTGCGCATGCAATATGCGCAGAAAATCTGGGCGGTTTATGAGCAGTTGGTTGCGCATCGCTACTGACGATTGAGGTTCACGCCTCGCGCGCTCCCGGTCACCCCGGCTATAATCGCCGCCACCTTTCGCCGCCATCCGAGTCTAGCCTGCCCATGTATACCTTGGCCCGCCAGCTGTTGTTCAAACTCTCCCCGGAAACCTCACACGATCTGTCCCTGGACCTGATCGGCGCGGGTGGCCGCCTGGGGCTCAATGGCCTGGTATGCAAGGCTCCGGCGAAAATGCCGGTGTCCGTCATGGGACTCGACTTCCCCAACCCGGTTGGCCTGGCGGCCGGTCTGGACAAGAACGGGGCAGCCATCGACGGTTTTGCACAACTGGGATTCGGTTTTGTCGAAATCGGCACCGTGACCCCGCGGCCACAACCGGGCAACCCCAAGCCGCGCATCTTCCGTCTGCCCGAAGCCTGGGCGATCATCAACCGCATGGGCTTCAATAACCTGGGGGTTGATCATTTGTTATCGCGGGTACAGGCAGCGAAATACAAGGGCATCCTGGGCATCAATATCGGCAAGAACTTCGACACGCCGGTTGAGCGTGCGGTGGATGACTACCTGATCTGCCTGGACAAGGTCTACGCCCATGCCAGCTACGTCACTGTCAACGTCAGCTCGCCCAATACGCCGGGCCTGCGCAGCCTGCAGTTCGGCGACTCCCTCAAGCAACTGCTCGAAGCCTTGCGCCAGCGTCAGGAAGACTTGGCGGTGCGCCATGGCAAACGCGTGCCCTTGGCGATCAAGATTGCCCCGGACATGAGCGACGAAGAAACCGTGCTGGTCGCCCAGGCCCTGCTGGATTCGGGAATGGATGCGGTGATCGCCACCAACACCACGCTCAGCCGCGTGGGTGTCGAAGGCCTGGCCCATGGTGACGAAGCGGGCGGTCTGTCGGGTGCGCCGGTGCGCGAGCAGAGCACCCATATCGTCAAGGTGCTGGCGGCCGAGCTGGCCGGGCGTTTGCCAATCATCGCCGTGGGCGGCATCACCGAAGGCAAGCATGCGGCGGAAAAAATCGCCGCCGGCGCCAGCCTGGTGCAGTTGTATTCCGGCTTTATCTACAAGGGGCCGGCGCTGATTCGTCAGTCGGTGGATGCGATCGCTGCCTTGCGCTGATGCTGATCGTTCCCATGCTCCGCGTGGGAATGCCGCCCCGGACGCTCCGCGTCCCGCCGAGAAACTAGGTGCCGCAGAGCGTCACAGGATGCATTACCACGCAGAGCGTGGGAACGATCAGGCGTGAGAGCCGCCCAATAAAAAGGGCTCCTTGAAGGAGCCCCTGGGCCGAAGCCCGCCGCCCGGATGGGGCGCGCATGGTAAGTCGTTACATATTCAAAGGTGCTGATGTCGGAATTGATTGCCCTTGATTAGCCGACGGCGCGAAGTTCGTTGAGTCTGTGGATTCCCGCAGTGCCAGTCATACCGTCCCAGTTGTCGCCGCGTCCTTCTCGCCAGCCGTTGATCCAGGCTTGGCGTACCGACGGTAGAGTAAATGGGCAAAGCTCACGGGATTTGCCATGAACGCCATATTGATATCCGCGTAAAAATGCTCTTTCCAACGGATCACGCTTAAGTCTTCTCATAGGGTGTTTCCCTCACTTGTTGACTGTCTTGATATCCTTCGGCCCCCGTGTGGGGCCGGGCAGAGTTTTTCTGCCGTTGGTGGGCTCGCTGCCGGCGTGGCGAGCCTATGTGTCGACACCGTAACGGCGCCGACCTGTGTTGAGTTCTAACCAATAGGTCACATGGATTCAATGATCGTTTTGTCATAAGCACGTAACGATAATGATGCTATGGCCATAAGCCGGGATGGCGTTGAACCCCCTTTATCTGGCAAAGCCAGCTATGATGCAGCCTGCACAGCGGATGGGTTTAATCCTTTGGTGAGAATGCCCGCCCGTTGCAGTCGGTTATTATTCGACGAAGGGTCGCAATATTTCTTTTTGTTGCGGGTTTAGTTGTTAAAAGTTCTTTCTGCCCCGTCAATAAAGGCCCGAGTGCCTGGCGGACGGGGTGGGACGGCACATTCGTGCCACGCGAGCACTCTTCAAGAAAAGTGCTTGATTGAAAACCGAGCCGGCGATGCGTCGCCCGTTCATTTATTGCTGAAAAGCCTGGAATGCCCCATGTCGGACCGTTTTGAACTCTTCCTCACTTGCCCCAAGGGCCTTGAAGGCCTGCTGATCGAGGAAGCCGTCGGGCTTGGCCTTGAGGAAGCCCGCGAGCACACCTCGGCCGTGCGCGGCATGGCCGACATGGAAACCGCCTACCGCCTGTGCCTCTGGTCGCGCCTGGCCAACCGCGTGCTGTTGGTGCTCAAGCGCTTCCCGATGAAGGACGCCGAAGACCTCTACCACGGCGTACTGGATATCGAATGGGCCGACCACATGGTCAGCGACGGCAGCCTGGCGGTTGAATTCAGCGGCCACGGCTCGGGCATCGATAACACCCACTTCGGCGCGCTGAAGGTCAAGGATGCGATTGTCGACAAGCTGCGCACGCCGACTGGCGAACGCCCCTCCATCGACAAGATCAACCCGGACCTGCGCATTCACCTGCGTCTGGACCGTGGCGAAGCCATCCTGTCCCTCGACCTCTCCGGCCACAGCCTGCACCAGCGCGGTTACCGCTTGCAGCAGGGCGCGGCGCCGCTGAAGGAAAACCTCGCCGCTGCAATTCTGATCCGCGCCGGCTGGCCGCGTATTGCCGCTGAGGGTGGCGCGCTGAGCGACCCAATGTGTGGCGTGGGCACCTTCCTGGTCGAAGGCGCGATGATCGCCGCCGACATGGCGCCCAACCTGAACCGCGAACTGTGGGGGTTCACCACTTGGCTCGGTCACGTCCCGGCCCTGTGGAAGAAACTGCACGCCGAAGCCACCGAACGCGCCGCCATTGGCATGAACAAGCCGCCGCTGTGGATTCGCGGCTACGAAGCCGATCCCCGCCTGATCCAGCCCGCGCGCAACAACATCGAGCGCGCCGGCCTGAGCCATTGGATCAAGGTGTACCAGGGCGAAGTCGGCACCTTCGAGCCGCGCCCGGACCAGAACCAGAAAGGCCTGGTCATCTGCAACCCGCCGTACGGCGAGCGCCTGGGTGACGAAGCCAGCCTGTTGTACCTCTACCAGAACCTTGGTGAGCGTCTGCGCCAGGCGTGCATGGGCTGGGAAGCGGCGGTGTTCACCGGCGCGCCGGACCTGGGCAAGCGCATGGGCATCCGCAGCCACAAGCAGTATTCGTTCTGGAACGGCGCGTTGCCGTGCAAGTTGCTGCTGATCAAGGTCAACCCGGATCAGTTCGTCACCGGCGAGCGTCGCACCCCGGAGCAGCGCCAGGCCGAACGCGAGCAAGCCGCTTACGATCAGGCGCCGGCCGAGCCGCAGGAACGCCAGTACAACAAGAACGGCAACCCGATCAAACCCGCTCCAGCCCCGGTGGTCGAGCAGGCGCGCCTGAGTGAAGGCGGGCAAATGTTCGCCAACCGCCTGCAGAAGAACCTCAAGTTGCTGGGCAAGTGGGCCAAGCGTGAAGGCGTGGATTGCTACCGCGTGTACGACGCCGACATGCCGGAATACTCGATGGCCATCGACCTGTACCACGACTGGGTCCACGTGCAGGAATACGTCGCGCCCAAGTCCATCGACCCGGAAAAAGCCTCCGCACGCATGTTCGATGCCCTGGCAGCGATTCCCCAGGCCTTGAACATCGACAAGAGCCGCGTGGTGGTCAAGCGTCGCGAGCGTCAGAGCGGCACCAAGCAGTACGAGCGCCAGAGCGCCCAGGGCAAGTTCACCGAAGTCAGCGAAGGCGGCGTCAAGCTGCTGGTCAACCTCACCGACTACCTGGACACCGGCCTGTTCCTCGACCACCGGCCGATGCGCATGCGCATCCAGAAAGAAGCGGCCGGCAAGCGCTTCCTCAACCTGTATTGCTACACCGCCACGGCCAGCGTGCACGCGGCCAAGGGCGGCGCGCGCAGCACCACCAGCGTCGACTTGTCCAAGACCTACCTGGACTGGGCGCGTCGCAACTTCTCCCTCAACGGGTTCTCCGACAAGAACCGCCTGGAGCAGGGTGATGTGATGGCCTGGCTGGAGGCCAGCCGCGATGAGTTCGACATGATTTTCATCGACCCGCCGACCTTCTCCAACTCCAAGCGCATGGAAGGCATCTTCGACGTACAACGCGACCACGTGCAATTGCTCGATCTGGCCATGGCGCGCCTGGCACCGGGTGGCGTGCTGTACTTCTCGAACAACTTCCGCAAGTTCGCGCTGGAAGACAACCTCAGCGAACGCTATGCGGTTGAGGAAATCAGCGACAAGACCATCGACCCGGATTTCGCGCGTAACGCGAAGATCCATCGGGCGTGGAAAATCATGGCTCGCTGATCGGTGCCACAAAAAAGCCGCAAGCCTGGATTATTCCGGGCTTGCGGCTTTTTTGCGCTGGTCAAACCTTGGGTCGATGGCTATAACTTAAGGCCTGGCCAAAGTGACACCCCTGCAGGCTGGCGTCTTGAGTGTTGCCTATGCCGTTACAAGCTGTTCGCCCGAAGATCCTAGGCTTTATCAGTGAGCAGGCGTCGGCTTGGCTGGTGGCATTGGTGGTGTTGCTGGCAGGTTTCGCGTTGACCGCGATCGTCGCCTGGGCGGCCGCCGACCTCTATCAGCAACAGGTGCGTCAACGTTTCCAGTTGCTGGTCAATGAGCGCTATACCCGCCTGCAGGAACGCTTCGAAGACCAGGAACAGCGGCTTAACAGCCTGCGGCGTTTTTTCGTCAATTCCGATGAAGTGTCCCGCGAGGAATTCGACGGGTTCGCCGAGCCCTTGTTGTTACGCGCCCGCGCTTACTCGTGGGCGCCTCGGGTATACCGCGGACAGCGCAGCCAGTTTGAACGGCAGGTGTCCGATCAGCGCGGCACGCCCTTTGTTATCCGCGAGTTGAATTCGGCAGGTCAACTGGTCCCGGCGCTCGAGCGCGATGAATATGTCCCGGTGGTGTACACCCAGACCCAAAGCCTGCTGGGCACGCCGCTCGGCTTTGACCTGCTGGCCCAGCCGCTGCGACGTTCGGTCCTTGAACGTGCGCGCGCAACCGGCGAGCTGGCGGTGTCTCAGCCCATGCAATTGGTCGGGGTGGAGCCGGCCTATGCCGCCGGGGTTTTACTGGTCGCGCCGGTGAGCCACGCGCCCACGCCCGAACACTCCCGGAGCGAGCCCTACGGTTACGTGATGGCGGTGATCAGCATGCGCCAACTGGTGGCCGAAGGGCTGCCCAAGCCAGACCGGGACAACCTGGTCATGCAACTGGTCGATACCTCCGACGTGCAAAAGCGTGTGCTGTTCGAGTCCGGTACGGTCGCGTCCGATCGTGACCTGGTCGGCGCGCGCCGCCTGACCTTGGGCGACCATGTGTACGCCCTTAACCTGCGTCCGAGCCAAGTGTTCGACCAGGCCAACCACTCCTCGCTGAGCACCATCCTGACCATGGGCGGCCTGCTCAGCCTGCTGCTCGCCGCCTTGCTCTATGTGCTTGTGAGCCAACGCCAGCGCGCGTTGAAGCTGGTGGAGCAGCGTACCGCGCAACTGCGTCTGCGCGAGCAGGAATTGCGTGGTGCCCACGGTCAATTGCGTAGCGTGCTCAATGCGGCCACCCAGGTCGCCATCATTGCCACCGACTTGCGCGGTGTCATCAACACCTTCAACGCCGGCGCCGAACAGATGCTGGGCTTCAAGGCCGAGCAAGTGGTGGGCGCCCACACCCTGGAAAGCCTGCACTTGGCGTCGGAACTGGAAGCGCGCTCCACCAGCTTGAGTGTAGCCTTGGGCAAGCGGATTCCCGCCAGCCAGGCGATGCTGGTGGAAAGCCCGGACAACCTGCACGAAGCCCGCGAATGGAGCCTGATCCGCCAGGACGGCAGCCAGCTGACCGTGAACATGCTGGCCACGGTATTGCTCGACGACCATGGGTTGTGGATAGGCCACCTGGCGATTTACCTGGACGTTACCGAGCAAAAGCGTGCCTACGAGGCCTTGGCTGCCAGGGACCGCTTGCTCAAGAAACTCAGCGCGCATGTGCCCGGCGGCATCTTCCAGTTCACCCTGGAGCCCAGGGACAACTGGAAATTCCTCTATGCCAGCGACGGCATGCGTGACATTTATGAAATCGATCCCGGCGTATTGCAACAGGATGCGAAGAAGGTTTTCGAGCGTATTCATCCGCTGGATGCGGATCGGGTGCGTGCGTCGATCCGCTTGTCGGCGCTGCAGTTGAGCCACTGGCGCGAAGAATACCGGGTGCTGTTGCCGCAACGGGGCCTGCGCTGGATTCGCGGCGAAGCGACTCCGGAAGAGTTACCCACTGGCGGTACGTTGTGGCATGGCTATGTGTCGGATATTTCCGATCTCAAGCGGGTGGAAGAAGAGCTGCGCGCGCTCTCCATCACCGACTCCCTGACCGGGATCCACAATCGCCGCTATTTCCAGGATCGGCTCAAGATCGAAATGGTCAGGCTCAACCGCACGTCGGGGGCCCTGTCGGTGATCATGCTGGATATCGATCACTTCAAGCGCATCAACGACAGGCATGGGCATGCCGTCGGCGATGGGGTCCTGCAGGAATTGTGCAAACGCATCAGCCAGCGCCTGCGCCGCAGCGATGTGTTCTGCCGCCTGGGCGGCGAGGAATTCATGGTGCTGTGCCCGCAAACTGATGGCGCGCAGGCCTACATTCTGGCGATGGAATTGTGGTCGTCGCTGCGCAATGCACCGATGGGGCCGGTCGGCATTGTTACCGCCAGCTTTGGCGTGGCCAGCCGGCGAGTGGACGAAGGTGTCGATGGGTTGCTGCTGCGCGCCGACTCAGCGGTGTACCTGGCCAAGCAGGCGGGCAGGGACCGGGTTGAAATCTGTGGGAGCGGGCTGGCCCGCGATGACGGTCCGCCCGCCCATTGACTGGCTGCTGATACTCCGCCTTCGCAGCATGGGTATCTACACAACTTTCAGTTGACCAATCTCCGTGTGGGAGCTGTCGAGCCCCAGCGAGGCTGCGAAGGCGGCGGCACTGCTGGCATTTTTTTCGCCTGACCCACCGCTTTCGCAGCCTCGCTG